>JAFGJS010000127.1 GCA_016928995.1 Candidatus Sumerlaeota bacterium
AACAAGAGCAGGAGCTTGAGCAATGTATACAAAATTGTCGCCAAGGACGATCACGGCGTCAAGATTAATTGACGACACGCCCTAGACCCTAGACCCCAGACCCTGAATTGCTTACGAAAGGACGCGGGATGAGTTTGAAAACGCTGTTGATGATTAAACCGGATGGAGTTCGCCGCGGATTGATCGGCGAAGTGCTTCGGCGAGTGGAACAAAAAGGCTTCAGAATCGCCGGCATGAAAATGTTGCAGTTCGACGAAGCGCGCGCGGGCGAATTTTATCAGGAGCATATCGGCAAGCCATTTTACCAGACATTGGTCGATTTCATCACCTCCGGACCGGCAGTGGCGCTGGCCGTGGAGGGAGACGACGAAGAGCGGTTGATTCCCGAAGTGCGCAAGATGATGGGAGCGACGCGCTATTGGGAAGCGACGCCGGGAACGATTCGCGGCGACTTCGCGCATCACCTGACCATGAACGTGGTACATGGATCGGATAGTCCGGCGTCGGCGGAGCGCGAACTGGGCATCGTGTTCGAACCGAATGAAATTTTGTAGAGAGACGGCGTGACGCGCAAATCGCAACAGGAAATGGCGCGAATGATCGCTGAGCGGATGCGGACAAAGCGCTTCGGCCGCGCCGTGAGCTACTTCCACCGCATCGATTCAACGAACACATTCGCGCTGAAAGTCGCTGGCGAACGCGACGCTTTGCACGGACGCCTGATCGTGGCAGGCGGACAAAGCGGCGGTCGCGGACGGCACGGTCGGCGATGGTGGAACGAGCCGGAAAAAGACATCCTCTGCTCGCTGATCCTCTGTCCGCCGGAGCCGCGCGCCATGTGGCATCTGCTCACACTGAGCTGCGGCGCGTCAATTTGCGAAGCCCTGCGCGACAGTTACGGCTTGCCGGCCGGGATGCGCTGGCCCAATGACGTGCTGATCGACGGGCGCAAACTTTGCGGCGTGTTGACTGAAAGCGGCGAAGATCGTCTGGTGATCGGCTTCGGCGTGAATTGCAACGGCGATCCGGAGAAGTTGCCGGAAGATGCTCGCGCGGCCACATCGTTGCGCGCGGAACTTGGCCGCAGCGTCCAGCGATGGAGTCTGCTGTCACGAATCCTGGAATGTTTCGAACGGCGCTACGCCCTGTTTTGCACGCACGATACAGAGGGATTGCGGAAACAGCACCTCAGTCTGCTGGGCACCCTGGGACGGCGCGTGCGCGTTTGGACCAGCGGCAAGCATCCCATCGAGGGGATGGCGATCGACCTTGAAGAATCCGGACGATTGGTGGTGCTTTGCGACCACGGTCCGCAAGTCAGCCTGAGCAGCGGAGAAGTGACGGAACTGAAACTAGAGGAGAAAACGAAATCATGAGTTTGGGCTCTGCACGATTGCCCCGGCATCTGCTGACGATCGACATTGGCAACACGAATGTTGTGTTGGGAGTGTTCGAACGCGAGCGGCTGCTGAACACCTGGCGTCTCTCCACCGGCGCACGGCGCACGACGGACGAGGTGAAGCTGTATACTCATCCGCTGTTGCAGATGGAAGGAATCGACCGCGATACGATTCAGGGCATCGCACTGTCGTCAGTGGTGCCTAAGCTCACCGGTTTATACGTCGATGCACTGGAAGAGTTGCTCGGACAACGAGCGCTGGTCGTGGACCATACAACCCGCACCGACTTGAAAATTGAATATCTCAATCCGGCGGAAGTCGGCTCCGACCGCCTGGCGAACGCCGTGGGAGCGCGCAAAGTCTTCGGCAAACCGGTGATTGCAGTGGATTTCGGGACGGCGATCACGCTGGATATCCTGACTGAAGACGACCGGTACCTGGGAGGCGCGATCCTGCCGGGTCCGCTGATGGCGGCCGAGGCGCTGTATCGCGGCACGGCGAAACTGCCGCAAATTTCGCTGGAAAAACCCGAAGCCTGCATCGGCAGAAGCACGGAAATGGGAATCCGCAGCGGCCTGTATTTCGGTTTTGCCGGGGCCATCGACCTGCTGATTGAAAAAACCCGGGAAGAGACAGGGATACCTTTCCGCGCCGTGGCCACGGGAGGCTTGGGACGGCTGATCAGCGAACAATGCCGGCAAATCGAGGATTACCATCCGCATCTCACCCTGTTGGGCTTGCGTGAAATCTGGCTGATGAGCCAAGAAAAACGCCCCTGAACTGCAGCGGAAACGTAACCGAAAATAAAATATTGAAACTGCTAATGTTGGAGCGGAGGGTGATCCGTTTGGTTAGATTTCGGATTGCAGCATCCGCGGCTTGACCGAACCCTGCGATTTATATGCGCCCAAGGCCTTATGGTTCTGTTGCAAACCGATGAGATGTTTTTTAATCGCTTCATGTTCCTTGAGCGTCGCGCCATGCCGCTGATCCAAACGTTTTAAAAGGATCTGCGTGGCTTCCCGCGCTTCAGCGTTGAATTGATTGACGCACTGCAGCGTCTCCGGCGGCGCGGAAATTGCACCGGTCTGAACCTGAAGCATTTGCTCCTGAAGCCGCTTCATCATGGGGCCGATCGCCATCATGATCTCCTGAATCCTGGCATTGATGCCGATCATCTCTTTGGCGGATGCCGACGGAGACAATGCAAACGATTGCTCCATGAAATAAAGCATATTGGCATAATACACTTTAAGTTCTTCGAGCTGCTGAAGAATCGGATCTTGTGAATCGCTCATCATGCGGAAATCCATTTCGAAAAAGGCTGACATTGCTATTGAGAACGGCTGAACTGCTTGAGCTTTTCGACAAATAAAAGATGAAACGTAAGCGCAAACAGACCACGAAAGGCGGTTTTTATCCAGGATGAATCCGCAGCAAGCACGCTTATGCAACGCTGCCACACCCTCGTCCCGACGCGAGATCGTTCGACATAACATCCTGAATAAGAATGATTCGCAAAAAAATCATGATCATTTTCTCTTGACTCAAATTTCATTCCGGCTTAACGTAAGTTTCATTGGGTGGACTATCGTTGGTTGTCCAAGGCACTTTTCGATGAATCAAGGGTATGGGATTCATCGCGGAAGGATAGGAACTCATGACAAAGGCAGAAGTGGCGAATCTCGTGGCGCGCAAGACCGGCATGTCGCGCAAAGACAGCATGGACGCGGTCGAGGAAGTGCTTGAGTGCGTCAAATCGGCTTTAAAAGACGGCGAAAAAGTATCGCTGGTGGGTTTTGGCACGTTCTATCTGAAGCAAAAAAACGCTCGTAAGGGCCGCAATCCCCGCACTGGAGAGCCGATTGACATTCCGCCAAAGTGCATTGCGACATTCAAGCCGGGCAAGAACTTTCGTGAAATGGTGGCAAACAGCTGACACGCGGAAATCGCCATCCGCTAACGCAATTATTCGTATTTATAACACAAAACTTCATCAAAGAGGCGCAAAGCAGCTGCGCGCCTCTTTCTTTTTTGGCGCTTTTGAAAGGCGTGGGACGCCATGCTGGATCCCGATCAGTTCGCTCAGTTCGTCTGTCAGCGCTGCGGCAATTGTTGCGCGATTGACGGCTATGTCTACGTTAAGGTAAAAGAACAAATTCGCATCGCGGATTACCTGGAACTGACATTGAAAGAGTTCCGCCTTCAGTATTGCGAATATGTGCAAGGCGAAGGATGGGTTTTGATCGACCAGCCGGAATCCACGAAATGCATCTTTCTCAATGACGACCGCACGTGCCGGGTGCATCCCGTGAAGCCCGATCAATGCCGGAATTTTCTCGCCACCTGGAGCAATACAAACGCGGAGGCTTATTGCGAAGGATTGAAATTGCTGATCAAGCAGCAAGACAGCGATGCGAACGCGATGAAATAGACGCTGAATAATCAATCCCTCAGCTGCGCAGGAGTTGCCGGATCGCCTCGAGCACTTCGCCGGAGTGAGCCTCATTGCCCATAGCCTTATCCCAGTGCTTCAGGATCACGCCGTCCGGATCAATCAGAAAAGTTTCACGATTGACGCCCCAAAACTTGCGGCCATACATTGATTTCTCTTTCCATACGCCGTACCTCTCCGCCACCGCGTGGTCCTCATCCGCCAGCAATGGGAAACTCAGTTGATATTTTTCAGCGAACTCGGCCTTGCTTTGCGTATCGAGAATCGAAACGCCCAGCACCACAGTCTCCATTTGCTTGAATTCCTCAATCTGATCCCGGAAGCCGCAGGCCTCCTTTGTGCAACCCGGCGTGGAGTCCTTGGGATACCAATATAGCACAACGAGTTTGCCCCGGTAATCGGACAAACGATGAATCTTGTCGTGCTGATCCTTCAGCGCAAATTCAGGGGCTTGTTGACCGACTTTAAGCATTAGCGTCTCCTTATTGTCAGATCCAATTGATGTTCGAAGATCATACCGGAAGCTCATTTCGATTTCACGCAAAAAGCTCGCATCCAGTTCATTTCTCGGAATACGGGAAGTTTTATCAGCAGTCTGTCGAAGGGATGGAAGATTGATATAGCGATGCGGAACAGCACGGGCGAACGCAGGGCGAATTGAAAAACAAACGCCGCGAAAGCGGTGAAATAAAAATCGCGCCATTGAACATGTCCAAAGTATTTCTGCATCAGGCCGGTTTCCTGCGGTCCAAAGTAACGGGCGATGCTCTTCCAGATTTTCGGCGCGAAAGTGTTGCGATAGAGCTTGACGAATGGATTGCGGCGCAGCGGCTCGATGAATACGCCGCGTCCGTCCGGCTTCAAAGTCCGGTTGATTTCCGGCAACGAACGGTCCAGCTCGGTGTGAATCAGCACGGCCTTGCAATATTCGATGTCAAAGGCGTCATCGGCGAATGGAAGCTGTTCGGCCCCGGCTTGCACGAGCCAGATCTTGCCGGGATAGTTCTGTCCTTCAAGAACACGGCGCAGCGCAATAAGTCGCTCGTAGGATGAATCGAGCGCCACGACACGCGCTCCCCTGTGCGCCAGCCAGATGGCATGGACGCCGAGTCCGCAGCCGATCTCCAGCGCGCGGCGGCCCTTCAGGTCGCCCATCCATTCCCAAGCTTGCCGATGGTCGGGCGCCTGGAGAAAAGCCGATTCCACGTCGAGGTCGAAGTCCACCTCGCCGCCCAGGTTGCGCACGTCCAGGTTGGCGTCCCAATATTCGCGCTGGCCGTCCGCGGAATGTTGTTGATCATGATCCGTCATGACGGCATTGATAAACATCCCGCAACGACTTGCCAATCAAATTCGCCAATAAAACGTAAAAATTAACATTGACTATGCGCCGCGCATCAGCGAAAATATCTAACTATTAAGCAACGGACGCGCCGGTGCGCGCCCGTTTTTTGATTATGATCGCGGAGAATCAATCGCGATCCGGTTCTTTCAGCAAAACGCAAAGGCGTGGAAGAGGAATAGTAGGAAGACCGTCCGTCTGGAGAGAGTCGCCGGCTGGTGCGAGGCGATGGCGGGCCCTTCCGAACTGGCCTTGGAGCCGCGGTTGCCAACGCGGAGTTGCATGCTCCGTCAGTAGTCGCCGCCGGAAGCCCCCGTGACCGGGCGTAATGAAGCGCGCCGGGCGCAAAGCTGCGCCGGGCGAATCAGGGTGGTAACGCGAAAAACGCATTTTCGTCCCTGAAGGCGAACGGATTCAGTCCAAGCCTTCGGGGCGTTTTTATTTTTAGCGAGACATCCAGCGATGGAGTCAAACGGAAAACGAGCGAACGATGAATAACATCATACAAACAGAGGAGGGCTCCGGGATGTCCGGCATGCGCCGGCGTCCCCATACGCTGATTGTTTGAGCGAATGAATGTGGCACGACGCGCAGCCGAGGGCGGCTGCGCCACACTCCCTTTGACGAGGGAATTCAACTCAAACAACGCAGACAAGGAGTCGCAATCATGCCAGCAACAAAGCAACAAACAACGCGTCAAAAGACGCCGTATAAACCATCGCCCAGCGCGAAACATTCTAAACCGGCCGGCGGAAGCAAGCAGGATCATGTCATCATTTTCGACACGACCCTGCGCGACGGCGAGCAATCGCCCGGCTTCACCTTGCACACGGAAGAAAAAATCAAAATGGCGCGGCAACTGGAGCGCCTGAACGTGGATGTGATCGAAGCGGGATTCGCCATCGCCTCGCAGGGCGATTTCGACGCGATCCAGGCCGTATCGCAGACCATCCGCAAGCCGGTCATCTGCTCGCTGGCGCGCGCGCTGCCCAAAGACATCGAGCGCGCCGGCGATTCGTTGAAATACGCCAAAAAGAAACGCATCCATACGTTCATCGCCACCAGCAGCATTCACGTGGAAAAGAAACTGAAACTGCCGCGCGAAAAGGTGATCGAACTGGCGGTGGATGCGGTGAAGCAGGCGCTGACATACACGAACGACGTGGAGTTTTCGTGCGAGGACGCGGGCCGCACGGACTGGGATTACATCTGCGCGATCGTGGAGGCCGCGATCGAGGCCGGCGCCACGACGGTGAACATCCCCGACACCGTGGGCTATACAACGCCGCAGCAATACGGCGAATGCATCGCGTATGTGAAGAAAAACGTGCCGAACATCGAGCAGGCCGTGATCTCCGTGCATTGCCACGACGACCTGGGAATGGCCGTGGCCAATTCGCTGGCGGGCGTGGTGAACGGCGCGCGCCAGGTGGAATGCACGATCAACGGCATCGGCGAACGAGCGGGCAACTGCTCATTGGAAGAAATCGTGATGGCGCTCAAGACGCGCAAGGATTTCTTCGGCATCGAAAGCAAGGTGGTCACTGAGGAGATCTTCAACACCAGCCGTTTGCTGGTCAGCCTGACGGGCATGCCGGTGCAAGCGAACAAGGCCATCGTGGGCGCGAACGCCTTCGCGCACGAGGCCGGCATTCATCAGGACGGCGTGCTGAAAGAACGCAGCACCTATGAAATCATGACCTCCGAATCCGTCGGCTGGCACGGCGAAAACA
This sequence comes from Candidatus Sumerlaeota bacterium, assembly GCA_016928995.1. Lineage (GTDB taxonomy): Bacteria > Sumerlaeota > Sumerlaeia > JAFGJS01 > JAFGJS01 > JAFGJS01. Next base: position 6,931 of record JAFGJS010000127.1, read on the forward strand.
TCATCCTGGGCAAGCACTCAGGGCGCCATGCCTTCCGCGATACGCTCAAACGCCTGGGCTGCCGGGATATGAACGCAACGGACTTTGACGCCGCGTTCGGCGCGTTCATGAAACTCTGCGACAAGAAGAAAAAGGTGTATGAAGACGACATCATGGCGATCATCGAGTCCACCGTGGCGGACACGCTGCCTCGCATGTATGAGCTGCAGTACATCAACGTAACGAGCGGCACGGAAACCGTGCCGACCGCCACGGTGCGCATCGGCAAAGGCGACGAAGTTTTGCAGGACGCCGGCTGCGGCGACGGTCCGGTGGACGCCGCGTATAAAACGATCGAGCGCATGCTGGGCGTGGAGACGACGCTGCTCGACTACCATCTGGAAGCCATCACGGGCGGCAAGGATGCGCTCGGACGAGTGACGGTGCGGCTGGACGTCGACGGACGCCAGGCCGCAGGCCAAGGCTCCGACACGGACGTGATTGTGGCCAGCGTACGGGCTTTCCTCAATGCGCTGAATAAAATCGTCACGAATCCTACCCATGACAACGCAAAGGCCGGACGCGAACCCTGATCTTGAGCTGGTTGTCAGCCTTGATTCACAATCGATATCCAAAGAGCCGCTCGCCAAGCGGCTCTTTTTTTATTGGCGTTATGTGTGGATGCGGCTTGACGCTCGCCGGTAAACGGCGCCTATAATAACTATCAAGCGCTTGGCCGCAGATCATTTTACACGCCGGACATCCGCGCTCCAAGACAACGCAGCATCCCCGGCACAGCGCGGCTGAAAGGAAACGTTTGCCGTGCAGCCAGCCTTGGAACGCGAGTCCAGGGTTACATTCCGACTGAGGAGCAATTATGAACGTCCATCAAAACGGTATCTCGAAAAGACAATGGAGCACGATCCCGCTCATCCTGGCGCTGCTGGGGCTTTCCGGACTGCTGAATGGCGCATGGGCGCAAGACGACTTGCTGAACTGGTCATTCACCGATCCAGACGACTATGCCGAGTGGACCACGAACGTTCCACGCATGATGTCGGATTATGGGATGGAAGTCGACCTGAACACAACGGACTCATTCATCAACATCGCCGAGGCGTTCGAGGCCTCCAAATTCAACACGCTCCAACTCCAGCTGGCGCTGGGCGAGGTGAAACTCGCCCGCCTAGCCAAGGTGCAATGGGACAACGGCTCGGGCTTTTCGGACGCAAACTCAATTGATTTTCACTACGACGGCTTCGGCACAATGATCATTGAAATGCGCATGGGAAACCATCCCAACTGGACCGGCTCGATCAGCGAACTGCGCATCGATCCGAGCGATAAAATTGAAACGATGACCGTGAAAGGCGCGGCGCTGCTCAAGCGAGCTCCAGACGAAGAATTTGAAAGCAACACTCTACGCCAGTTGGCGATTCCAATTCCGGATAAAGTGGATTGGTTGCAACCCCAGAAGGCCAGCGACCGGTTGAACTACACCATGCGGCCCATTTTGGTGTACGTTTTCAGCTTAAAGGATGAAGTTTCGAAACGCATCAATCAAAATGTGCTGGACAGCACTCCATTCCGCGCGATGGCGGTTAAATTCGATTGCATGCGCTTTCTGCCGAGTCAAAGAAGCAAGTATGAGAAATACACCGGCGCCGTCTCGCAGGTGCCGTCGTTCATCTTTCTATATCGCTATCAGTCCGATGGTGAGCTGGTGGAAGTACAGCGCGCAGCCGGAAACCTCAGCGCCGCGCAAATCGGCCGTGAAATGGAGATCGTGCTGCAAAAAATCGAAGTGGAGAAAATGAAACTCGAAGCAATCAAAGCAGGAGAATACTACGAATGACGCGAACAACGATGACACTATGGACGCTTGTCGCGGCTGGAGCTCTGCTGACCGGCTGCGGAGGAAAAAGCGTCACGCCGTATCAGGAATGGACTCCGGAGAATGCCAAGGGGCCCGTGGCGCACTGGCAGCGTTCTCAGCTATTCTATCAACCAATGGTCATCACCGATGAATCTACTTGGAAAGAAGTGCAGAAACGGATGGATCGTGAATATCAAGAGGTCGATTTTAAGAAGTACTCCATCGTCGGCGCCTTCGCGCTTGAGCCGGACGTTCCAGAGACCATCGACGGTAAAATGGAAAATCGCGGCTACGGAGTCTGGCTGAAATCCATGAAGCGGACAGCGGATGACGTGCTGATCATCCGCCTGAAAAGCCGGACAGCCACTTTTCCGGAATCCGCGGTGGGGCCGCTGCATTTCTACTTCGCCAAGGTGGATCGCTTGGTGAAAGCTCCCATCTTTTATATCAACAGCGAAAAAAAAGAAGTGTCATTGCCGCCGGCAGTGGCGCAAGCCCAGTCGACGCCCGCCGAACCGAATTCAGACGGCAGGCCTGACCTGAGCAAATATAACGTGCGTAACAATGCTCCCACTGACGGGTACGTGAAAAAAAATCGTCAGTCAACGCTCAAGCAGATGCAGGAAACTTATGGACAATGAAACAAGCGATTTCTCAGACACCCAACATCCCGAAGCATGAGCGCCGTTTCATTTTTTAAAGTGGACATGCCGTTTTTCGAAACGTACCCTCCGCCTATGACTCGTTTTAATCGATGGAAGCAGCCGGTTCCTCCACAGGACACCGAAATACTACTTGCACGGGCGCCGTCCCGGGAAATCGGCTATTTAAACAGCATCGTGGAAAGTTATGAAGGAATCGGGATGCTGCGCACGCGTGACGCCGGTCTGGGGTTGGTGGAATTTTGGATGATCCCGGATTTCAAAGAGGAGTTCATGCGCCTGATCGACGCGCTCAACCGGGAAATCCCGATCGCATGGACGCCTCGCAGCGAACATGACCGTTCATTCGGCGTTGTGAACGGCGTGGGATATTCTCCGGATCAGGACGACGCGAACAGCGGCGCTGAACGGGAAGAAAACAACGATCCATTGTCATAATCCGCAACATCACTCGACGAGGTGCGACATTCAATGCAGCGATTCGTACTGCCGGCGTGCGGGGGATTTCTAGGCCTCGCTTTCTCGTTTTACGCCCAATCCTGGCTGGATGTAGACTATAATTTCTGGCTGACTTTCTTTTACATCTTCATCGGCGTTGTGCTGGGACTGACCGCGGAACACGCATTGATCGCGCCGCCATACACGCCGATGGTCATGCGGATCATCGTCTGGGTTTCATCCGGCATCTACCTCTATGCGATCATCCTGCTCTTCACGCCCTTCACACACAACGTGGATGAGATCAAGCCCGCGATCATGCTCAGCGCGGGCGCGTATATCTGGCTGATCTACAGCTGCGCTCTCTTTGTGATCGGCCAGCCGGGACGCATCTTTAAGATTCTGTTGCCGCTGCTGGGATTTCTCGCGCTCTTTTTTCTTTCCATCCTGCTCGCGGATTCCCAGATCCGATGGATCGGCTGGTTTAATCTGCGATTCTATCTCTTCACTATCGTGATGATCTTCATCGTGGCCTCGACGATCACCACCAAGGAAGAATTGATCCATGCCTGCTCGATCTTTACGGCCCTGGCGCTGCTCTCTTGTCTCTTCGGCATTCTGCATTACTACCAGCAACTTGGATTCCTGGAACGTTTCGCCGAACGCGACGCATCAAATAAACAATTATGGGCGAATCTGATCCGGACCTTGCAGCAAAATCGCCAGATGTTCGGCACGATCCTCAGCACCGACTTCTTCGCCGCATATCTGATCATGGCGCTGCCTGGCGCGGTGGCGCTGAGTTTCGGCGCATCCCAAATCTACAACCGGATCCTGGGATTCGTAACGACGCTGACGATGCTGGCGTGTATTTATCAAACCAATTCGAACGAAACGATTCTGGGCGTGGCGGCTTTCATCTTCATTTTCGCCCTGGGCTACAATTACATACAGCCGGGATCGGTTCTGCGGCGCAATTTGAAACTGACGGTCCTGCTGAGCGCCATCACCCTGGCCGTGCTGATCTTCATGACATGGTCGGAGTTCGTGCCGCGCATCCAAAGTCTGGACGGCGCCTTCCGGGCGCGAGGCATCATCTATAAAGGCGGCTGGGACATGTTCCTGGCGCACCCCTGGTTCGGCTGGGGACCCGGTTCTTTCCGCATGATCTTTCCGCTGTTCCGGCATCAGGATTATGACATCACGGAAATCTCCAATGTGACATTGTTCGCGCACAACCAGTTCCTCGGAATGCTATGCGAAACGGGCATTTTCAGTTTCATCTGCTATATGGTATTCCTTGCGATGCTATGCCGCTTCTTGCTGCGCGAAATCCGCAAGCGCCCCTTGAGCGACATCTCCATTTTTCAATTCGCCTTCCTCGGCGGAATCGTGGCGATTCACATCCAGAATTTCTTCAGCCCCAACTACCGTTGGGTGGCTCCGGCGATCGCATACAACACCATGCTGGGTTTAGCCATCGCCTCGGGCAACATCACGCAGATCGCCGCAGCAGAATCCGACGATGAAACCGCGCTCGCCCCACTGGAAGCCTGGCTGAAACAGAATCGGAAGATCTGGGCTAGCTGCCTGATCGCCGTCTCGTTCATCGGGATCGCCCTATCATCAAAGACCGGCTTTAACTATTTTCGCAGCGCGATCGAAAACAACAAAGGCATCCTGCATCAGCAAAGCGCGGACAAACTGCGGGAATACGTGCGCAGAGGTCAAACAGTCGAAGGCGGACGATTGACCGACGAAGGGAAAGAACTCTATCTGAATGAAATTAAACTAAGAGAAAAAACAGCGGTTCAGCATTTCGAAAAATCCATTGTCTACGATCCTACGTTTCAAACAGCCTTTTACAAAATCGCACACACCTATAATCAGCAAGGCTTTCATATTGAAGCCTTGCAGATGTATAACGACCTCTCCTATCTCAACTCCGATTATTCGGAGATCTACTATAATTACGGCGTCATCTTCCA
>JAFGJS010000128.1 GCA_016928995.1 Candidatus Sumerlaeota bacterium
AACAAGAGCAGGAGCTTGAGCAATGTATACAAAATTGTCGCCAAGGACGATCACGGCGTCAAGATTAATTGACGACACGCCCTAGAATTGAAAAAGTGTTCGATTTCGATTTCGACTTCGACTTCGACTTCGACTTCGACAAGAAGAGCAAGAGCAGGAGCAGGAGCAAGAGTGAAGGGGGATAATGAGAAATCCGAGATAGCAGGATTTTCGAAGGTGCGTCATATGGAATCACACATGGGCGTTTCTTTTCGTGCGGCGCGTCAAATTGGCGCGAAGCCGTGTTTTTTTCGTCGTGCGGGCTTGACAATTGGATTTTGCGGGTAGAGTTTGCTTTGCTGAAGAAGCATTGAGAAAAGCGGAGTTAATTGTTCGCTTGTAAAATGATTGTGGCGGGGCGCGCCGCACTGGCGCCGCTTTTGCTTTTCTGGCAGGCACAGGATCGATTTCTGTCCTAATGAAAACCGGTCCCGGTTGAAGCTGTTTTTCTTTTGATTATTTGTCATGCGTGAAGGGCGTTCTCTTCCAAGCGGTTTACAATACGCGTCTTTTTCACGGATGACTCTTCATCATACGTCAACGAGGAGTTGTCTTGATGCCAGTCATCAACGTGCAGGACCTTAAAAAGTACTACGGCCCGATTCAGGCCGTTAAAGGCGTGTCGTTCACCGCGGACAAAGGCGAAGTGGTTGGTTTTCTCGGTCCTAACGGGGCGGGGAAATCGACGGTGATGCGCATGCTGACGTGTTTTCTGTCGCCGACGGCGGGAACGGCGTCCGTCGGCGGGCACGACATCCGTACGGATTCGCTGGAAGTGCGCAAACTCGCCGGCTACCTGCCGGAGAGCAATCCCGTGTATAACGACATGACCACGCTGGACTTCCTGAAGTTCATCGCCAAGGTTCGCGGCATTCCGGCGGCGAAGCGCGAAAGCGCCATTGCCCGCGTGCTGGAGATCTGCCATTTGTCCGGCGTTCAGGCGCAGATGCTCGACACGCTGTCGAAGGGCTTCCGGCGCAGGGTGGGGCTGGCGCAGGCGCTGATTCACGATCCGGAGGTGTTGATTCTGGACGAACCGACGGATGGTCTCGATCCGAATCAGAAGCAGGAAGTGCGCGACATGATCATGCAAATGGCGCCGGACAAGACGATCATCATCTCGACGCACATTCTGGAAGAGGTGGAGGCGATCTGCAACCGGGCGATCGTGATCCACGAGGGTCTGATGGTGGCGGACAGCACTCCGGATGAATTGCGCGGGCGTTCGCGCTATCATGGCGCGGTGGCGTTGTCCGTGCGCGGCGCGGCGGATTCCATCGAAAAGCGGCTGGGCGAGATCGGCGATGTGGATCATGTGGAGCGTGGCGCGGCGCAGAACGGCGTGTGCGAGCTGATGATCTTTCCGCGGCCGGGCCAGTCGATCACGCGCAGCGTGCTGAAGGCGGCGGAGGCCGAGGGGTGCGAGATTGAGAACATTCACGTGGAGCGCGGCCGGCTGGATGAGGTGTTCCGCTCCATCACGACGTCAGGAGGCAAACGAGGATGAGCGTGACGATGGCAATCATGCAACGCGAACTAAAGGGCTATTTCTCCACGCCATTGGCTTACGTGGTGATCGTGATTTTTCTGTTTATGGTGGGACTATTCACCTTCACGACGCAATTTTTCGAGGCGAACATGGCCAGCATGTCCAGTTTTTTCGCCTGGCATCCGATTTTTTACTGTCTGCTGGCGGCGGCGGTGTCGATGCGGCTGTGGGCCGAGGAGCGCAAGAGCGGCACGGTGGAACTGCTATTCACGCTGCCGGTGACGCCGGCGCAGGCGATCGTTGGCAAGTTCGCCGCGGCGTGGGCGTTCCTGGGCATCGCGCTGTTGCTGACGGCGCCGGCCGCGATGTCGATCTGCTATCTGGGCGATCCGGACAACGGCACGATCATCGGCGGGTACCTGGGATCGTTCCTGATGCTGGGCTCCTTTCTGGCCATCGGCGCATGCATGTCGGCGCTGACGCGCAGCCAGGTGATCGCGTTCATCCTGGGCGTGCTGATTTGCATCTTGTTGCTGTTGGCTGGTCATCCGCTCGTGCAGACGTATTTTTCGCAGAATTTTCCGGTGTGGGTCGGCGACGCCGTGGCTTCGGTCAGCGCGCAGACCCATTTTACGGAGATGGAGCGCGGCGAAGTGAGCTTGGCGAACATTTTCTACTTTGTCTCCATGATCATCGGCTGGCTGATGGCTTGTGGAGTGATTCTTGAGCAAAAAAAGGCTGAATAAAGGAAAACGCGACAATGAAAAGATTCATGGGTTATTCTCAACTGGCCTTTATCCTGGTCATTCTGCTAGCCGCGAACCTGATCGGCTATCTGCTGCTCAACCGGATCAAGGCGGACTTGACGGAGGAGAAGCTTTATACGCTTTCGCAGGGATCGCGGAATATTCTGAAGAATCTGGATGATGTCATCACGGCGCGCTATTACTACTCGGCCACGGCCATGCGCGACGAGCCGGGATTGAAGCAGTACGCCAACACCGTGCGGGACTTGCTGCGCGAATACGAGGAGAACTCGAACGGCAAGTTCAAACTGGAAGTGATCGATCCGTTGCCGGACTCCGATGAGCAGGTGAACGCCGAGCGCTTCGGCTTGAAACAGGTGCGCATCCCGAATTCACCGGATCCGATCTATATCGGACTGGCCTTGCGGGATGAAAGCGCGCATGAGCACACGATTCCGTTCCTTGATCCGCGACGGCTGCAGCATCTGGAGTACGACATCTCCAAGGCGCTGTTTGATCTGGCGCATCCTGAGAAGCAGACCGTGGGGCTGATCAGCAGTCTGCCCGTGATGGGCGATCCGGCCGCGGCCATGATGCCTCAACAACGGCAAGGGCCGCGTCCCTGGGTGTTCGTACAGCAATTGAAGGAGTCCTACGACTTAAAGGAAATCCAGAGCGACGCGACGGAATTGCCCTCCGGTCTGAATCTGCTGATTGTGTATCATCCGAAGAATGTCAGCGAGGATTTGCAGTTCGCCATCGATCAGTATGTGCTGGGCGGGGGCAATGCGATTGTGTTCATCGATCCGTTCAGTCAACAGGAGATGATGGCAAGCCAGCTGAACGCGAATGACTATCAGGCGCAGATGCAGGCGGATTACGCTTCAAACATGCCTGAGTTGCTCAAAGCCTGGGGCTTGAAACTGATGGAGGAGAAAAAGGCTGACAACGGTCCGATGGGCGCGGGCGGCGGCGCGCAGGTCGTGGGCGATACAAGCCTGGCCCTGTCCGTCAACACGAATCAGGGACCGATGAAGTATCCGATCTGGCTGCAATTGACGGATAAAAATCGCGATCCTAGCGACATCGCCACGAGCGAATTGGAAAACATCATGATGATCGCTCCGGGAGGGCTGGAAGTGACTTCCGGCACGGCGGAGCAGACGCCGTTGCTGTTCACGTCAAACAAGGGTCAGCTGATTGATTCGTTCATGCTGCGTTTCACGAGCGATCCGGAGATGCTGCGCAAGCAACTGGATGAAAAAGGCGGCGGAGAGAAGATCACGCTCGCCTGCAAAGTTTCGGGCAAGTTTAAAACCGCGTTTCCTGATCGTGCGGCCAAGGACGAGAAACTGACGCAAAGCAGCGAGCCGGCCACGGTCATCGTTGTGGCGGACACCGACATGCTTGGCGATCAGTTTTCGGTCAACATTCAGAATATGTTCGGCATGCAGATGTTGCAGCTGCTGAACGACAATTTGCCGCTGTTCCTTAATATGACGGAGCACATGACGGGTTCGCAGGACTTGATTGCGTTGCGTTCGCGTGGCAAGTCTCAACGCGAGTTCACGCGCATTCGCGAGATTGAAGAGGCGGCCAATGAGCGCTGGGCCGCTGAAGCCAAGGAGCTCGAGGAAAAACTCGCGAAGATGGCGCAGGAGATCAACCAACTGAATAGCGGCAGCGATGACAAGGTGCTGCTGAACCAGGAACTGATCAAGCGGATCAGCTCGATCCGCGAAGAGCAGGCCAATGCGCGGATGAAGCTGCGCGAGGTTCGATTCAATCTGCGGCAGGACGTGGAGCGTTTGCAAAACCGGATCAAATTCCTGAACATTTTTCTGACTCCGGCGATGGTCGCCTTCGTGGGATTTCTCATCGTCGGAACATGGCGCTTTAGGAGGTCGAAAGGATGAAGCAGAAGCAGACTTGGACGGCGTTGTTTGTGGTCGCAGCGATTCTTGTTGGAGCCGCGGTGTATTTGCACAATCAGGCCTATCAGCCTTCGGCCCCGGCCGCTTCAGGCAAGCAAGGCAATGGCTTGCAGCGCGGCGACACCTTGCTGAAAACCTTGAGCGGAAAGATGGACCAGCTCCACGCCGTGGAATACATCCGTAACGATAAGAGCATCCGGCTGGAAAAAACGGAGGATGGCGTCTGGGTTGTGGCTTCGAGCGATAATTATCCCGCGAATGAAGCCAAATTGCAGAAGCTGTTCGTAGGGCTGGCGGAAATCAAAGTCGCCGATCGCTTGACGGACAAAAGCGAGCGCTATGCGAAATTCGGAGTCGAGGGCGATGCGGGCAAGGATGGCGTGATCTCGCTGCTGGATGCTTCCGGCGGCGTGGTCGAGCGGGTCATCCGCGGCGACGAGCGCAAGGCTTCGGAGGACGTGAATCAAAGAATCTCAGGACGGTACATGCGTCACGGCGATGATCCTTATGTGTACCTCGTTGAAGAAAATCTGTTTTGGCTGAATGACGACATTACGCAATGGGTGGAGATGTCGATCTGCGAAATTCATTCCGATGACATCGTTTCTGTCGCGGTTGATCATGGCAGCACCGAGTCGTTCACCGTGGAGTGGGGCGAGGACGGCATTCCGGAGTTGACCGGCGGCGCGCCCGAGGGGATGAAGGTTCGCTCAAACGCTTATATGATGGCGCGCAGCGTGGCGAATGGCCTGTCGTTGAAGGGCGTGATGTCCGCGGACAATGAGGTGGCGAAGGAACTGAATTTCACCTCCGGTTCGCTGACCATCCGCCAGAAAGATGGAATGGTCTATCGCATTCAGACCGCCAAGCAGGATGGCGAATGCTACATGAAGATCGCTGCGGAGGACGCAGAGCCGACGTTCACCGTGGAGGATCGGGCGACTACTGAGGGCCTTCAGGCGGCGGAACAGGCCGCTGAAACGGCGAAGAGCGATGCCGTTGCGTTTAATGCGAAGCACGGCAAATGGATTTATCAAATCCACGAGTGGCTGTATTCCCGGCTGAACAAGAACCGCAGCGAGCTATTGGAGCCGGAAGAAGAGACGAAGGATGAGCCGAAGCCGGAGAACATTGCGCCGGTTGTCCAGGATCTCGCCATTCCAACGGTTGATGCCGAGGAAGCGTCAACGCCTACGACGCCTGTGCTGACTAATTGATCGCGTGGTTATAAAATTGAATTTTTTGCAGCGGAAACAGAGTTTGCGGACTTTGTTTCCGCTGTTTGCTTCATGGCGCGTAATAATCGCCGGCCGGAAGCGCGGGACGATTTTGTCGTTGCAATCATTGGCCGAACCTTTGATGGTCTTTCAGATGTTCTTTCATCCAGGAGCGCGAGTTGTACCTTAGCTATTACAAGCCTTATTTCCGGCCGCATGTTTGGCGCATCATCATTGCGTTGATCGCGATGTTGCTGTTCACCTTTTTTTCCATGGTCAGTGTGCCGGTCGTGATTCCCGTGTTGAAGTTGCTGTTTAACGAAGAGACGGCCGGGCAAGCGCAATTACTGCATGACAAGAAGGATGATGCGCCGGAGGGCGTCGAAGATCAGATTCGCGGATTTCTGGAGGACGCCGTTCTGCAAACGGGGCCGGGGCGCTGGGCGTATGATCACCTCGCCGGATTTCAGCGGACTTACCTGGAAAATGCTGAGGCGGCGATGCGTTTCAAAGGATTGCTTTGGGTCGCGGGAATGCTCGTGCTGGTGACGGCGTTGAAGGGCGTTTGCGAATATATTTACACATGGCTGCTGTCCTATGCCTTTTTCCGCGTGGCGCTGGACGTGCGCGCGGAGATCTTCCGGCACATCCTGAATCTCGATTATAAATTCTTCATCAATCGCAGCACGGGCGAGCTCGAGTCGCGTGTGCAGAATGACATCTATGCGTTGCGCATTGTGTTTCAAACGCTGGTCAACGGCGCGGTGGTGGCGCCGCTGGAAGCGATCATGATGCTCGCTTTTCTATTCTGGCTGAGCGTGGACATGACGCTGCTGATCTTGCTGGGCGGTCCGGTGATCGCGGCGATCATGATCGGCTTCGCGCGCATCATCCGCAAATACACGCGCCGTCAGCGCAAACGGATGGATCAGCTGAATTCGGTGATGGAAGAGGCGTTTCGTAATTTCAAACTGATCCAAACCTACCATACGATGGACATTGAAGGGAATCGCTTCAACCGTGAGAATGACGCGATTTTCCGGCTTTATCTCAAGGGGCGCCTTGCGCAGTTCGGCGCTTCGCCGGTGATTGAAACGCTGGGCATGATCTGCATCGCCGGGATCCTGGCGCTGGGCGGGCATCGCATCATGCTGGCCGCGGATTCGCCGATGGACGCGGCGACTTTCGGCGCGTATATCCTGGGGCTGTATAAACTCTACAAGCCCGTGCGCCAGCTTTCCCGCATCAACGCCAGCTGGCAGCAGGGAAGAGTTTCCACCGAGCGCATCCTGGACATTCTCAGCACTCGGCCTGAGGTTGTCGAGACGCCGAACGCGGCGCCGGTGAAGGGCTTCGAGCGCGAAATCGAATTTCGGAAGGTCCAGTTCCGCTATGGCGATAAGCAGGTGCTGAACGACGTGTCGTTCACGCTGAAGAAGGGCGGCAACATCGCCATCGTCGGCCGCGCCGGAAGCGGCAAGACCACGCTGGTGAATATGCTGCCGCGGCTGATCGATCCGGACGGCGGCTCGATCTTGCTGGACGGCCACGATATCCGGGAATACCGCCTGAATGAGCTGCGTGATCTTTTCGGCATTGTGACGCAGGAGGTGCTGCTGTTCAACGCGACGGTGATCGAGAACATCGCCTATGGCGATTCCCATCCGGACCTGTCGCGGGTGGAGCAGGCGGCGAAGCTGGCGCATGCGCACGAGTTCATCGAGCAATTAGGCGGCGGCGCGGGCTACGAGACCAACATCGGCGCGGCGGGCGTGAAACTCTCCGGCGGGCAGCGTCAGCGCATCGCCATTGCGCGGGCGATCTACCGCAATCCGCGGATTTTAATATTCGACGAGGCGACGAGCAGCCTGGATGAAGACACGCAGCGCCATGTGCAGGACGCCATCGACAACCTGTTGAAGAACCGCACGGCGATCGTGATCGCGCATCGCTTGAGCACGATCCAGCGCGCGGACGAGATTCTGGCGCTGGACGACGGCAGGATCATCGAGCGCGGCACGCATCAGCAGCTGCTTGCGGCCAGCGGCTTCTACAGCCGGTTGTACAACCTGACCGGTGAAATTGAGAAATAACAGGAGCCCGGCGGGCGAAGGCGCTGGCTAAAGCAATTCCTCGCGACCTTGCGCTTTGAGCGCGGCGACGATCTCCTTCACGCGTTGAGCGTCCGAACGCCGGCAGATCATCACGGCGTCCGCGCTGCTGACAACAATCAAATCCTCCACGCCATATGCAGCGATCATCGGTGCGCCGTTTTTTATATCGCTGTAGAGGATGTTGTTTTTCGCCTCCAGCGTCAGCGCGTTGCCCACAATCACATTGCCCGCGCCATCCGGCTCGTTGATCCGCTCCGCGGCGTCCCAGGCGCCGATGTCGTCCCATTCAAACGTGGAGCGCACGCATGCCACGTTGCTGGCGCGCTCCATCACGCCGTAGTCGATGGATGTTTTTTCCAATCTTGGAAACACTTCGCGCACCGCGTCGCCGCCGTCGCTGTTGACGATACCCTCGCGCATCTTGCGCACGCCTTCCGCGAGTTCCGGCATGGATTGCTCGAACGCGCGAAACAGCGTCGCGTTGCTCCAGAAAAACATGCCGCTGTTCCAGAGATAGTTTCCCGCATCGAGTAACGATTGCGCCGTTTCCGCATCCGGCTTTTCGCAGAAACGTTTCACGCGGTTGATCCGCGCGCCGTTGCACTCGTAAAGATCTTCGCCAGTCTCGAGATAGCCGAAGCCCGTGTCCGGACGCGTGGGCACGATGCCGATCGTCACGAGATTTTCGCCCTTCTCCGCCTCGGTATACGCCGCGTCCAGGTCGCTGCGGAAGCGCTCGAGCTTGCCGATGAAATGGTCCGCCGTGAGCACGCCCATCACCGGGGCGTTTTCGCCTTCGAATCCGGTGTGCGCCAGCGCCAGACCCAGGCACGGCGCGGTGTTGCGCGGCTCTGGTTCGCCGATCACGTTCTCCGGCGGCAGTTCCGGCAGCTCTTCGCGGATGCGTTGCGTCAGCCGCTCCGCCGTCAGGATGTAAAGATCCTCAGGAGCGATCAGTGATCCGATCAATCGCTTTACGGAGACTCGCAGCATGGATTCTGCGCCTGCGAGCGGCAGCAGTTGCTTGGGCGAATCCCGCCGGCTGACCGGCCAGAAGCGCTCGCCAGCCCCGCCGGCCATGATCACTGCAATCCTTCGAGCCATTCATTTATCCCTAGTCTGTGATTTACAGTATTCATGCAAGGTATCGGTATGATTTACTATAGTCAAGCCACAGTGTTTATTCAGCATCACGCCGAAGAACATCTCCATATCCCCAGCATCTCCCCATCACCAATAAATGAAAGATATTATCAGGAGATAGGGAGATGCTGGGGATATGGAGATAAGCAATAGAATTTACGGATTCCATGAATCAATGCCGCAAAAAGCGTTTCTTCATCAGCCGGTGGATTTCCTTACGGCATTTGTCGCAGAGCGTGAATTGATAATCCTCGTAGACTTCGTCCGCGGCTTCCTCGACCTGATGCTCGCTCATGTTTTGCATCTGCTCAACCATCGCCTTGAGCTGCGCCATGTGATCCTGCTCGAGGTCTTCCTCAGAGAATTCCAGCGCGCCGGCTTCGGCGAACAGGCTGATGCGCAAGGTGAACGCTTGCAGCTTCGGCTCAAGCTCGCCCCCGCAATAATCGCAATGCCGTCCCACGGCTCATGCTCCTTTTTGAATCAGGCGAACATCGCGGCGGCGTAACCCACGACGTAGCCGTGGTGAGATGGCGATACATCGGCGCTGGTGCTTGTATTCAGCACGCGGCCGCTCTCCGCGCCCATCAGACGCGCCAGGCGCATCACCAGAGTGATCGGACACGATCCGCACGCCGAAAATTCCCGGCCGGCGATGCCATCGTCAAACGCATCCGGATTGAACGCTTCCACGGCGCGGGTGAACGCCTCGGTCTGACGCCGGCACTCGTCCAAGTCATCGCCATGATACAGATCGGAGCTGGCCACGAGCAGCGTGGAATCGTTCGCGTTTTCGCCGTCCAATTCCTGCATCGTGTCGTGGATCGCGCGAGCGAGCTCTTCCGCTTCTTCGCTGGACAACTTGCCCACCAGCATCGGAGCCAGGGTGAATTCGTCATTATGCAATGATTGCACAAAGGGAACCTGCACTTCCAGCGAGTGCTCCGTCACGTCCGCCGAATCACTGAGTTGCACCAGGCCGGAGCGCTGTTCCAATCGTTCGCAAAACGCCCTGTCGATCATCGCGGCGCCTAGCGGCGTTTCATACGAATCGCCGTCGTAGATCGTCGCGCCTGGAAAAAAATCATGATGACTCGGCGCCGCGATCAACACGCGCGCATAGCGCTGGCCTTCCGCCGAAGCGTATGCGTGCGCCGCCGTCCGTCCGCTGTAGATATAGCCTGCATGCGGACAAATCAGCGCGATCGGCTTCACATCCTTCAACGATGGCGAGAGTGTATCGCGCGTCGATCGAAGATATTCGCGGACATCCTGCGCCAGCTCGCGCGGATTGCTTGGGTAGAACCGTCCGGCCTGAGCCGGTTTGCGTGTACGGCGCATGGTTATCGCTCCTTGTGCCTTGCGGCAAGAGAACTATGACGCCTGTATGGCGCGCGGTCATGGTGCGGCGCCAATGTTAAATTTACCGCAAGCGGTTTATGGAATGCAAGCCCGCATCGCAGGTGGATCGCAGGCGGGCGCATCTTGATCAAGCTACCAAGCGTTCGCTCCAGATTTCGTCCCAGTCGTCGTTTCTTCGCGCGAGTTCGAGCAGCAACAG
>JAFGJS010000129.1 GCA_016928995.1 Candidatus Sumerlaeota bacterium
CGCTTGGCTTCGCCACGCCAGCAGTTGTATTCTCAAAGAACACGTGACCACCCCGTGGGGGGGGGCACTTGGAAGTTGAATCCGGGTGATACAACAGCGACTCATCCTTCACATAATGGCTGCTGCACCGCAGCTGAATCACCGACCGCCCTTGATCCACATCCTCCACAAACAGATGAATCCACCGGGGAACCTTGCCCTTGCGCCAAAGAAAATCCACCGCCTGCTCCGCGCTCCACGGCCCCAGCGACTGGCCGGCGGGCAGCGCATCCTCGGGGAAAGTCATGATCGAAGGATTGATGCAAGGCGAGCTGATCCGCGACTGATTCGGCGTCACCCGGAACACATGCTCATCCGGAATCGCCTCCTCGATATACTCGCGCGTCATCGGCAGCAGCTCCTCGACCGCCCGCGCCAAATTGCACACAAAAGCCTCTCGCTCCATAGCCATCCCTCTCGCTGAATGAATTGAGTGTTCATCGTCGTGAACGGATTCTTCCATCGCTACACATTCCTCGCGTTGATCCCGCCGTCCACGTCCAGAATCGCGCCCGTGGTCCAGGCCGACTCGTCGCTCATAAAATACGCCGCGGCCCAGGCGATTTCCTCCGGACGCCCCACGCGCCCCAAAGGATGCATCGGACCCATCCGCTCCAGCGACTCGCGCCGCTTCTCCGGATCCGGATGATGAATCGGCGTGTCCACCGCCGCCGGCGCGATCCCATTCACCCGAATCTGATGCGGCGCCAGCTCCAGCGCCCAGGCGGCTGTGAAATTATCCAGCGCCGCCTTCGACGCGCTATACACCGTGCACCCCTTGTTCGGCCGCGAACCCAGCGTGCTGGAAATATTCAGGATCGACCCGCCCTCGCCGCGCTCGATCATCCGCCGCGCCGCAGCCTGCGCCATCAGCAGCGCGCCGCGCACATTCACATCGAACACTCGCGCCAGCTGCTCGCTCGACGCGTCGAACAATCCGCCCGGTTCGAACACGCCCGCATTATTCACCAATCCATCGAGTCCGTCGAGGTCTTCGACCGCCTCGCGCACGATCCGCTCCGCATCATCCTCGCGCGAAACATCGCCCAGAATCGCAACCGCCGTTCCCGAACCGCGCTCCTGGTTGATCGCCTCCGCTGTTTCGCGCAACGGCTCCGCTTGGCGGCCCGCGACAGCCACGCGCGCCCCCTGCGCCGTGAAAAATTCCGCGCAACTCCGCCCGATCCCCGTCCCGCCGCCCGTGATTAAAATCCGCTTGCCCGCCAGACGATTGCCCGCCGCATGTCCCATGATTGCACCGCCTTCGCATTCTTGCTGTCCGGCATCGTACCCATTTATCCCCGCAAAGTCAATTGCGGCGAGGACAGATTTTCCGCCGTTCAAAACAAGGCAGGCCGCCGGATGAACCGGCGGCCTATATTTCAATGCCTCTATCTCAGAAATTCGCGGAAAAACTACAACTGCTTGATCTGCGCCTGCGCGTCGCGATGCGGCTTGCTGTCTTCCGGCGTGTTCTCAATGATCGACTCATACAAATGGATCTTCTGCAGCCGCTCATCATCCGACATCTGATAAATCTGGAAAATCAACTGCGACGCCAGCTGCTCGCAGCTCGAGCGTGAATCCTTGAAATTCGGCTCCACCTTCCAAGCCTCGAAATATTTCTTCAAAGCCTCGAATTCCTTCCCCTCTGCGCGCAGCTTGCGCCCTTCGGCCAGCAGTTCATTGGCCTTCTTGCGCAGCTCGTTAATGATCGAATCCTTCTGCTTGCGCGCCTCGATGTTGTACCAAATCGAAGTGTTCGGCTCGAGCATCAGCACCGCCTCGAAATCCTCGGATTTCGTGCTCTGCATCGCCTTTTCATACGCCTCGGAAACATCCTTGGCCTGATTCACCAGCGCCTCCAGCTCGCGATAGCGGCTGTAATCCTCGGGGATCGTCTTGAAAATATCGAACAAGCGATCCGCCTGGCCGGCCTGATACATGCGATACATGCTGGCGTGTTTCAGCAAGCTCTCCTTCATCGATTCAAAACGCTTCACTTCCTCCAGCGCTTCATCGGTAAGACCAGCAGTGTTATACTCCGTTATCTTGTCGATCTCCTCGTAGGCCTTCTCGATCTGGCGTTTTTTCAGCAGATCCTCCACGGCCTCGATCTGCGGCATGTAGTGCAGATGAATCGCCACTTTGGAAATATAAAGTTTCGTGTCCTTATAGCCGGGATAGATTTCCTCGGCTTTCTCAAAATATGTCTTCGCCGAAGCGTAATCCTCGCGCTTAAAGCTGCGCACGCCTTCATTATATTGCTTGCCGGCGTTGTCCTCCAGCGCCTCTTTATATTTGCGCTTATCACGCTGCACGATGTCCAGCTGCTGCGAACGGCCCGCAGGCAGATCTTGCAGCGCGAGCCAGGCGTTGTAATAGTCCGTTTTCTGAAACGCGCGCTGACCCTGATCCAGTTTCGTGATCGTCTCCAGCGCGTTCTGCACTTCCTCCGGAATCGTGTAACTCTCGCCCTTCTGCTTCGCCACTACGGAGTTCTTCCGGTATACTTCAATCTGCTCTTCGGCTTGCTTGAACATCTCGCGCTCAACCAGCGTCCAGATTTCATCCGGAGTGATGGTCTGAGCCATCTCGGTCGGAATCTCCTCGACGGTTCCGGTCGCCGCGCCGCCGCCCGTCGTTGTCGCCGCGCCCGTTCCGCTGCCGCTGGCCTGCCCGCCGCCGCCCGGAGCTTTCTTGTCATCACCGCCAGAAACCAACAATCCGACAAGGACGATAAACACAAACAGCAACACGCCGCCGACGATCATCACCTTGCGCCCGATCAACGGCTTCTTCTCTGAAAAAACCGGCATTTCCCTCAGCCGGAAGTAATAAGCCATTTCGCCGAACTCAAGCGAGTCCCCATCCTTGATGTATTGCGTCTTATAGGCTTTGCCGTTCACCTTCAGCGTCGCGTTGTTGTTCAGCAGCTTGACCTGAATCCTGCCGCCCTGCATAAAAGTGATCTGAGCGTGCTGCTCCGCCACTGTGTCGTTCTTCACCACAACGGCGCATTGATCCGGATTGCTGCCGATGACGCTCTCAATGGAAGTCAACGGAAGCACCTGCTTCCTCGCCTGGAGCGTCTTCTCCTCCAGCTCGGCGAAAATCTTGCCATGAATCACGCCCAGGATCGTCGGCGACGGACCCAGCATCGTCGGCATCGACTGGATGTTGCCCATCACCGTCTTCTCGCCGGAGCCGACGGCCTTCGAGCCCTTCGCAGGAGCCGCAGGCGCCTCTTGCTGCGCTCCGCCTCCCATCATATTCTTAAAAGCGTCGTCGCTGAATCCGCCGAAAGCGTCCTCGCCGCCCACCGCGCTGAAGTCCGCCGTGGTCTTGTCCGGAGCCGGACCTGCTCCGGAGCCGAATGCGATCGTCGCCTCGCCGCCGGGCTGCTGGCCGCCGCCGAAAAGCATCGTCGGCTCGTCGTATACCTCTTTGGCCTGCACGACCTTGAAAACATACTCCGGACGGCCGAAGCGAATCACATCGCCGGCCTTCAGCTGGACCGAACCGCTGATTTTTTCGCCCCCGACAAATGTCCCGTTAGTCGAGCCGGTGTCTTCAAGGGTCCACTCATCCCCCTGACGACGGATCACCGCATGGCGGCTGGAAATCTCGGCAAAGCCAAAGTGAAGATCATTCGACGGCGAACGCCCAATGCTCACCTCGTCTTTTTTCAGATCGAACCGGTCCCCTTTTTCAACGCTTTCAAGATACGCTTCCGAAGCCATAATTATTCCTCAAATCATTAAGATCCATTGCGTCAAACTGCCCGACTCATGCTTCTTTTATCGCGCTCGCGCCGCGCGATGTCAAGCGCTCACAAGCCCCCTCGGCGCGCCCAACCCTAGCGCAGGCTCTCCTGATCGCCGATGTATTGCTGCTTCTTGAAATATTCATACTTGTAATGCGCCCATTGATTCCAGTCCTCATCCTCGTCAGACACGATGTCCATCAAACTCTCGCAGCTCTCCAGCGCCGGCTTATACGAATTCCGGTCGTCCATGATTTGGATGTCCCGCCGGTACGTCTCGAAATGCTCCTGCAAAATCCGCTGCACTTCGATCAGCTGCTTCATCGCCTGATCCGCCTCGTAAGGCGCCTCCTCCAGACGTTTGTACAGCAGCACTGCCTGGCGGAACAGGCGATAGCCCTTGTACAGGTTGCGCTTGTCCTCCGGCCGCCGCGCATGCACCAGGCCCAACTGATACGACCGCTTGGCCTTCGAAGTGATTTCCGCGGTGGTCATGTCCTCGATCGCATGCTCCGGACGCTTCGCCCGGAAAGTGTCCAGCAGCCGGTCCACCGACTCCTTCTCCTGAAGCCGCTGATATGTCTTCTCGCTGCATAGAATCGTGATCGTATAGCGGTTTCCGAAAGCGCAATAACCCCGCTCGCGAGTGACGATTTTATCGCCGGTGCTGCCGATGAACGATCCCTGTATTTCCTCGCCAATCCCGCCGCTGGCCCAATCCATGCCAGTAATTTCTTTCAGCGTGGAAATCTTCTGTATGATCTGATTGAAATACTTTGGAAAGTCTTCCTTCAACACGGAGTAGCTCTTGATGTCGCTCTCCTGGCTCACGCCCTCCAGCACTTCCACCAGCAGCGTCACACGATATTCCCGCCGGCCGAAATAATCCTTGAACCAAAAGTGCGTATGGCGGCCGTTAAACAGCTCATTGCCGAAAATCATCCCATTGGCGATTTCCGGCGGATGGGTTTCCCAATCCCGCCGCGTCACATGCAGGTCCATCGCGTCTTGCCAGCCCTCGTCGGCCGGAAGCTGCAGTTCAAAGCCATACTCCGACGAGAAAAACGGCTGCTCCTGAAGTTTCCAGTCGATCGGCGACTCATGAATCTTGTTCGTATACTTCTGCCAGATCGCCATGCCGAACAGCGCGCCCATCATGATCACCCCGAGCATCATCAGCATCCGCATCCGTTGCTTGGGATTCATTTTCTTTTTCGGACCGCGCCGCTTGCCCGGCAGCAGATCATCGTCCGCGCGTTCCTTGATCGGCTTGCTGTCCTCGGCGACGTCGAAATCCACGTCGCCGAAGCGCAGCCGGTCGCCATGGACCAGATCGCCTTCCTTCACCCGCTTGTTGTTGTGGAACACGCCATTCGTCGAGCCGAGATCGCGGAAGTAAAACACATGATCCTTCATGTAGACCTCGGCGTGCTTGCGAGAAATGCTCAAGTGATCCAGTTGAATCTCACATTCATCGCCCCGCCCCACCGACGCTTTGTCCGTAATGACGTACTCCGTGCCCTTTTCGATGCCCTCATAGGCCACTAATCGAATTTTGTGAGCCATGGTTCCCGCCAATCCTCATGATGTAATAAACCGCTTTGCGCTATTGCGACACGTTCAGTTCTCTTTTTCTCAAGCGGATGGAACGCCGCGCTCCCTCACTCCTCAATCGCCAGGCGATCTCCCGTCTGCGTGCCCGTCGCCCGGATGACGCCAGCAGGCAGTTCCAGCACGCTTTGCGCGCCCACCGGCCCCCAGCTGAAGTTCCAAGGCCGCAACGCCGGCTCCATCCGCACCACGCGTTGCTCGCGGTCGAGATACAGCACGTCGATCGCAAACTGCATGAACAGCGTATGTATCGAGCCGCAAGGGACGATCCACATCCCCTCGCCTCGCGACAGCCTGCGCCGCCCCAACAATCCGCGCGTCCGGGCGCCCTTCGTCCGGGCGACATCCACCGAATCGCCCAGCAGCGTCCCCTGCGTCGTGTTCCGCACTCTCGCCATTAAAATAATCAACCGCCGTTTTCCGCCCGCGCCCGCTTTACATCTTGGCGAAATGCTTGATGAAAATCGGACCCAGGATCACGATGAAAATCGACGGGAAAATGAAAATCAGCAGCGGGAAAAGCATCTTCACCGGAGCCTCGTTGGCCAGCGTCTCCGCGATCTGCGAACGCTTCGTCCGCAGCATATCCGACTGCAAGCGCAACACCGGACCCAGACTCGCCCCCAGCAGCGTCGCCTGGATCAGAGCCGTCACCACGGAAGTCATATCCGGCATATTCACCCGCTCCTTCATCTGCTGCAAAACCTCCACGCGCGTCTTGCCCAGCTGCATCTGCTGCAACATCCGGCTGATCTCCTCGCGCAACGGAGACTGCGGCGTCTGACGGCTCACGCGCTGCAAGCCGCCCAGAAAGTCCAAGCCAGCCTCCACCGAAACCGTCAGCAAATCCAGCGTATAAGGCAACGCCCGGAAAATCTTCTTCTGACGCATCCGCACATTGCGGCTCAGCCAGCTATCCGGATAGACCATCCCGATCAGCCCGCAAAACAGCGGCATCCCGATCAGCATCATCAGGCCCTTGCCCATGTCGCCGCTTTTCACCAGAAAAATAAAACCGATAAAGCCGCCCAGCGCCGCTCCCGCAATTCCGGCCAATGGGATCATCGCCATGTATTCCTCCGTCTTCACCTGATCCTCGAGGCCGCCCATGACCAATTTGCGGGCCGCATCCTGGCGGTACTTTTCAATCGCGCCGGAGCGGAAGCTGCTGGTGATCGGCATCAACATCGCCAGAAAAGGCGTAATCAGCCAGAAAATGCCGGTTTTATGCGCCTCCACCTGGGACAGATCTTCGCCCAGGTCGAGCATCGTTCGCGGAAAGAAAACATAAATCGCGCACATCATCGCGAGGGCGCCCATAATCCCCGCGGCATAAATCATTGTGTCGCCTTCCATGCTGTGACGCTCCTTTATTCGGGTTTGGGGTCTAGGGTCTGGGGTATGGAGCGGCTGACGCCGTAAAAGATCTCTCCATCGCAGCTATCATGCCCCTTTTATCATTCACCCCAACTTCACTTAAGTTTCATTAGTCAAGAATCAAATGACTGTTTTTCTCGGGTTGATCAGGATCATGGTAAATCCTATTTCCAACTTCATTGATCCACCATCGATCACAAATTTCTCCCTCATTTGTGATCAAAGAAAGCCAGCGATCAGCGCAATCCGGATTTCCATATATACCATCTCTCCAAGTCGGGTCGACTATCGGGCTTCAATTCCCGGCCACAGTCTGGGCAATCCATCATCAATCACCCTTTTCCAGAATCTGGATCGGATCGCTCTGTCAGACAACCAGACCCTAGACCCCAAACCCTAAATATCAATCGTACAGATCTTCACGATAATCTTGTAGCCGATCCACTGCCAAAAAAACATGAAACCGGTCGCAATGCAGCCGGGCCAGGTCTGCCACATCACCTCGATCAATCCGCTGTCGATCACATAAATCGCCGCCGCGATGAAAAACGGCAATGCGCAGACGATGATCGCCTGCAGCCGGCCCGTGGATGTCAGCGAATTGATCTTCCCCTGAATTTTAAAGCGATCGCGCACCGTCAGCGACAGCGACTCGAACACCTCGGCCAGATTGCCGCCCGATTTGCGCACGATGATGATCGCCGTAACCATGATCTGGATGTCCTCCAGCGGCACGCGCTCCGCCAATTCCTGCAGCGCCTCGTCCATCTCCTTGCCCAGGCGCACGTCCTGCGTCACCTGGCGGAACTGCACCGCGATCGGATCCTCCATCTCACGCGTCAGCACGTCCAGCGCCTGATTGAAGCTCATGCCCGAACGCAAGGCGTTGGCCAGAATCGAAAGGCCGTCGATCAGCTGCTCATTGATCCGGTCCAGCCACTTGTTGTACTTCTTCTTGTAATACCGGTCCGGAACATAGTAGCAATAAAAGCCGATGATGATCGCCGCCACTACGCGCGCCAAGAGCGGGCTTTGACCCAGCGTCATCATCCCAAAAATAAAACCGGCGCCCACGCACACGCTGATCAGCTTGTACGACGCCAGCTGCGCTGGATTCACCTGCAGCCACATCGACTTGAACTGATGCGCCCGCTCATCAGTGAAGCCTTCCTTGCTCTTCTCCATCTGCTGCTTGGCGGTGCTTTGTACGAACCATAAAATGGTGACAACGGCAACGAACACGCATATCACAATAGCAATCATGAATTGTGTCTCGGTCATTCTCATGTCTCCATTAAGCGGTAAACCACGACGGCACAAGCAACTGCCCGCCGTGCTGCCCTGATGCCGCATTGATTGCAAGATCGCCCTGCGCGACGATGCACAGCGGTCTTGTCTTTGCTTATTTCAGATAAATGAACTTAGCTCATTTATGCAAGCATTATTTCCGTTTGCGCATCGTCCAGACGCGTTCCCGCGCGCCGCTCGGATGCGACAACCCAATCACATGGCGGATCAATACGCCGCGCCCTGGAACATATCCATCGGCACTTCCTCGCCCTTCTGCCGCATCTCCTCGATGAATTTCGGAATGATGCCCGTCGGCATGTAATAACCGCTGATCCTTCCGTTCTCATCAAAACCCGTCTGCTGATACTCGAAGATCGACTGCATCGTGATGATCTCGCCCTCTGTGCCCGTCACTTCCGACACCTCGATCACGCGCCGCGATCCGTCCGGCAAGCGCGTCTGCTGGATGATCAGGTTGATCGCCGAAGCCATCTGCTCCCGGATCGCCTTCACCGGCAGCTCCATCCCTGACATCAGCACCATCGTCTCCAGACGCGAAAGCATGTCGCGCGGGCTGTTCGCGTGGCCCGTCGTCAGCGAGCCGTCATGGCCCGTGTTCATCGCCTGCAGCATGTCCAAAGCCTCGCCGCCGCGGCACTCGCCGACCACAATGCGGTCCGGCCGCATGCGCAAGCAGTTCTTCACCAGATCGCGGATCGTCACCGCGCCCTTCCCCTCGATGTTCGGCGGACGCGTCTCCAGGCTCACCACGTGCGGCTGACGCAGCTGCAGTTCCGCCGCGTCCTCCACCGTCACGATCCGCTCGTCTTCGCCGATGAAACTCGAAAGCACGTTCAGCAGCGTCGTCTTGCCCGAACCCGTGCCGCCCGAAATCACGATGTTCTGATGATGCTCCACAGCCAGCTGGAAAAAACTCGCCATCTGATCCGTGAATGAGCCGAACTTGACCAAATCCGCCACCGTCAGCGGCTTCTCGCTGAATTTACGAATCGTGATCGAAGAGCCCTTCAGCGCCAGCGGCGGAATCACCGCGTTCACACGGCTGCCGTCCTTGAGTCGCGCATCCACCAGCGGCGAGGACTCATCAATACGGCGGCCCAGCGGCGCAACGATCCGGTCGATCACCGAGCGCACTTGCGCCTCGTTGATGAACCGCTTGTCCGTCAGCGTCAGTTTGCCCTTGCGCTCCACATAAACCTGGTCCTTGTGATTCACCATCACTTCCGTCACTGACGGATCGGCCAGCAGATCCTCCAGCTGCCCCAGTCCCAGCGCTTCGTCCAGCACATCCTTATGCAGCCGCTGTTTGTCGAATTTGTCCGGAATCTCGCCGGCGATATCGAGAATGATCTGCTCGATCGCGCGGCTGGTTTTCTCGCGCAATTCCGCGTCCTGCAGGTCAAGAATATTCACCTGATGCAGATCCATCCGGTCCAAAAGGATGTCATGAATCGTCCGGCGAATGTTCACATACTCATCGCTGAATAAATCCTCCGCTGTCGAAGCCTTGCCGCCCGACTTCATCTGCTTCAAATCCAGATTCGTGATCTCCTTCGGACGCGGCGGCATGCCGGACGGAGCCGTCGATTTCGCCGCCGGCCCCTTCTTCCCGCCCGCCGCCATGGTCTGGGCCACATTCGGCAACGGCGGCTCATCCTCCACCATCGTCGAGCCTGCGTCCTCGCCATCGCCCTCGCCCTGCATCTGAAACAACATCATGAACTCGCCCATCATCAGCTTGTCGTTGGGCTTGAGCGCCTGCTCCCGCACGCGCTTGCCGTTCACGATCACCCCGTTCGTCGAGCCCAGATCCTGCACTTTATACACGCCGTCCGTCACGGAAATCTGCGCATGCAAACGCGACACGCTGCCCCGCGGCAAAACAACGTTCGCATCATCGCTCCGGCCGAACGAAAGAACCATCCCCTCGTCCAAGTCCACGATTTTCTCAAATTGACGATCCTGCGTTAAAATGAATAATTTTGCGCCCATATCGACACCTGTTCCGTGGAATTGACGGCCCGTTTGCCATGGCTGAGAAGATCAATCCATCCGCGCGGAATCCGCTTCACGTCCTCATTTACATAGACTAATCATCCCGCCGGTTCAATACAAAAATGCTTCAGGCGCCCGATTCAACCGCGATTTTCCAAAACCAACCGCTCGTTCCGGCAATAATCAACGCTCAATTGACAACTGATAATCGCGCATTGTGAATTGCCGCGGATCGAAACGCTCCTTAAAAAACACCGTCGGCGCTAAGCCGGAGAAGCATCCACCGCGCTGGCTTCCTCGCCCAACACCGGCGCATTGCAGAAGACAATCACGGCTTCGATCACCATCCAAAGCTCCAGCGCCAGAATCGCGCCCCCCAACAGCAACAGGTGCAGCTTCTTCCCCGCAACATCAGGATCCGCCGGAAAAGCCTCGTGAAAAAAACCGCCCAGCTGAATGACCATCGCCCAACCCGTCATCACCGCCATGAAGAGCAACGGCGGCAATGTGAACGCCATCGAGCGCCCCGTGCGCTTCAGCCAGATCGTGATCACCAGCAATGCCAGGCAAGCCAGCAGCTGGTTCGTCGCGCCAAACAGCGGCCACAGCGTCATGCCTCCGCTCCCGACCGATCCATCCGGCCCCTTGATGCCCAGCGCCAGCCACCCGCCCGTGATCACGGCGATCGTCGTCGCCGCATGCTTCCCGGAAAGCGGTTTAATATTCAATGAATTCGCCAACTCGCTCACCACGTAGCGCTGCAAGCGCGTCGCCGTGTCCAGCGTCGTCGCCGCGAAACTCACCACGAACACCCCCATCAGCGTCAAAGCATACGCATGCGGGATGCTCCACGAGCCGGCCCCGATCCGCTCCATCATTTTCGCCGAACCATTAATGAACGCCCCGACCTTCGGACCCAGCCCATTCGCCGCGTTCCAACTCGCGTAATGCGACGCCCAGACCGCGCTTCCGCTCAATCCGCTCTCATCAGTCGCCAAACCCAAGCCCGCGCAACACGCCAGGATCACCAGCGTGGCCAGCAATCCCTCCATCAACATGCCCCCATACCCGATGCTCAGCGCATGCGACTGCTTATCCAGCTGCTTCGACGTCGTGCCGCTCCCCACCAGAGAATGAAAGCCGCTGATCGCCCCGCAAGCGACCGTGATGAATAAAAACGGCCACACCGGCGGAGCATCCTGAACCTCTCCGATGCGCAGCGCCGGCGCCACAAACTCCGGATGCGCCGCGATGATGCCAAGCATCAGCAAACCCAGCGCAATGAACAGCTGATGGCTATTTAGGTAATCCCGCGGCTGCAGCAACAGCCACACCGGCAGCGTCGAAGCCACATAAGCGTAAATCAGCAGCAGAATCGTCCAGAACGCCACCGCGTTCATCCAGCCCAACGACGGCATGCGCAGCAAAACGCGATACCCCGGCTCGCCCGGAATCCCGATGCCCAGCTCCAGATGCGTGTGCGCAGGCAGATTGCCCTCCGCGTCCTTCACCGGCGCCGCCCACTCCGTCCCCTGACGCACGACGTTCTGCGTCGAAACCGGATACACCGCCCCGATCTGAATCGCGATATACAGCGCCGCCACGCCGGTCAACGAAAGCGGCAGCGCCCGCCAATCCCGGCGATACACCAGCCAGCCGATCAAAATCGCAATCGGCAACTCAATCCACACCGGAATCACCGACTGCGGATAAAGCTTAAACAGCACCGCGATCACCAGGCCGAAGATGGCGATCACGATCGCCAGCGCGAAAAAAATCACGAGCAGAAACAGCAGCCGCGCCCGCGGATTGATCACGTCCCGCGCAATATCGCCAATCGTCCGCCCCTGGTACCGCGCCGACAGCGCGATGCTGCTGAAATCATGCACTGCCCCCATCAAAATCGAGCCGAACAGCACCCATAGCAGCGCCGGCAGCCAGCCCCAGATCACCGCGATCGCCGGACCGACAATCGGCCCCGTCCCCGCGATGCTCGTGAAATGGTGCCCGAACAGCACCTCCTTGCTCGCCGGACAATAATCCACGTCGTCGCGCAACGCATGCGCCGGCGTCTCGATGGAATCATCCAGCTGAAACAATTTTCGCGCCAGAAACTTGCCATAAGTGTTGTAGGCGATAAGATAAAGCACGCCCACCCCGAAGGCGATCAGAATCGAAGTCATCCTTCCCGCTCCTCATGAACATTTCACAGATCAAAAGAAATCAAAGGCCGTGAATTTCAGCGAACAGTATGCGCATGATCGTAAATAACCGCAAGAACAAATCACCCCGCAATCCTGCCCTCACTCTTGCTCATGCTCTTGCTCATGCTCTTGCTCTTGCTCTTCTTCAAACAACAAAGAAAGAAATCACCCGCGCAATCATCGCAAACAATCCGCCCCATAAAAAAACGTCGTGCCGTCGTGTCGTTGTGGTGAAAAAAAAACGAAAAGCGTTACAGCATTTTATTGCGCCGGAACAAATAGATCATCCCGCAGATCAACAATCCCATGAAACCCATCAGCGCCCAAAAACCATAGCGCCAATGCAGCAATGGCATCTGGACGAAATTCATCCCGAACAGGCCCGTGAGGAAGCTCAGCGGCAGCATGATCGTCGCGATGATGCTCAGCAGCTTCATCACCTCGTTCATCCGCTGCGACAGCTGCGAAAGGTAAGTGTCCATCAACGCGCCAAGAAGCTCGCGATAGCTCTCAAGATTGTCGTTGATCAACATCACGTGGTCCAACACGTCGCGCAGATGCGTTTGCGTGACGGACGAAATGAGCGGCTGGGGATTATACACCAATGAACGCAAAGCCTCCCGCTTCGGCCCCATCGAACGGCGCAAATGGGCAAACCGGCGTTTGCACTGCATGATCCGGCCTTGCACGCCATCCTCTAACGCCATCACATCCAACTCCAGCGCATCGATCTCATCCTCCAATTCATCCATCACATCGAAGTAGCGATCGATCACACCGTCCAGCAGCTGATAATAAAGAAAATCCGGACCCGTCTGGCGAATATCGCAGGTCTTCTCCATCACCTGAATGACCTGCTCCACGGACTTGAGCGGCTTGCAGTGTGTCGTGACCAAAAATTTCGGCGTGAGAAAGAGATTTAAATTGATTGTATCGAGAATATCCTCGCCCGGATTCAGGTTCACCGCGCTGAACACCGTGAACAGCATCCCGTCGTACGTCTCCTGCTTCGGACGCGTCTCATTATTCATCACATCGCTCAGCGCCAGCGCATGAAACCCGAAAACCCGGCCCAGCCACTCTGTGTCCTTCATCCGCGGATTCAAGATGTCGATCCAGAAGTTGGCGCCCTCCTGCAGAAAATCCGGCGCCAGGCTCGCGTCCGCCGGCGACATGCACGACTCCCCGGGAAACTGCGCATAGCACGTGATCCGCGTTTCATTTTCTCTCATCTCGGTTATTCTCCCGAATCGGTCTCGCGTCCGAGCGCCTCATTCAACGAACCGCTGCGGAATCCCCTCAAATCGATGGTAACATATATAAAACCCGCGCCCTTGATGTTTTCAATGATGAATTCCCGCAAACCACGCTCCAAAAAGACGCGCGGCATTTCATCCGTTGGCAGCTCGATCCGCGCCGTGTCGCCGCAATGCCGCACACGCACCTGCGAAAAACCGTTCTCGCGCAGGAAACGCTCGCACGCCTCAACCTGCCCCAGGCCTTCGCGCGTGATCCGGCGGCCATACGGAAAGCGCGACGAAAGGCACGGATCCGACGGCAGATCCCAGTTCGGCAATCCCAGCCGCTTCGCCCACTCGCGGATCTGCGCCTTTCTGATGCCGAGTTCCTTCAACGGCGAACGCACGCCCTTCTCCCGCGCCGCTTGCATCCCCGGACGATAATCATCCTCATCGTCCCGATTGCTCCCCTCGACCACCACATTCGCGCCCCGCTCCTTGGCGATCGCCGCCAGCCGCTGATACAGCTCCTTCTTGCAGTAGTAACAACGATTCACCGAATTCGCCGCATAGCTCTCGAGCTCCAAATCGGAGTACTCGATGATCTCATGGCGGAAGCCCTGCGCCCGCGCCACCTCCTGCGCGATGATCAGCGCCTCCTCCGAAAGCGACTCCGAGCAGCTCGTGACGCCAACCACCCGCTCCGGACCGAGCGCCTCTGTCGCCGCCTGAAGCAGCAAGCTCGAATCCACCCCGCCCGAATACGCCACAATCACGGCCCGAAACTTCCGGAACCAATCGCACAGCTCTTTATACTTCGCATCGGACAATATATTTTGTTTTGATTGAGTCATTGTTTCTCTTTTTTCTGACAGGATTAACAGGATGGACAAGATTATTTTGAGGTCATGATGTAAATTTGAACAACGCTTGTCAAAACTAGACTAATCGTAGCAAACGCTAAAATCCATGTCGCAAGAGCTAATTTAAAAATAGGCCAAACGTCGAATTTTAAAGACATCAATTGGAGAGTCTGCTTGATTCAGCCCCAGCCTTACGCCA
>JAFGJS010000130.1 GCA_016928995.1 Candidatus Sumerlaeota bacterium
CGACGTCCGGCCGCATGTGTTCCAGGTTCCGGAGCTGATCACGGGCCCGATCCGCGTAAAAGGCAAGCAATTCAGCGCCGCGATCAAGTCCCACGTCAAGCAAGCGGCCGGTGGCGCCTCAACCTGGCAGCCCTCCGCTCCGGACAACACCCCCACTGGCTTGAATTACGAACGCTAAGCCGTATCTTATACCGATCTGCACAATTAATGCTGTTTTCTTCGAGAATCATCGTAATCAGAACCGCGACTGTGAAGGAGCGGCCCGTAATGCATTGCCGTAGCGCCATCGGGGCCGCTCCTTCACAGTCGCGGTACTGATTGAAAATTGCGATAATAATGCGGAACAGTCTCAATAGCAAAAAAAAGCCGTCCCGGTTTGACGGGACGGCATCCATGCTTACAGCGGTCTCACAGAAGGAAAGTCGTTTATTTTATTGATTTTATTTCGTTTTTGAATGGCATTATGTTGCCGTTTTTTTCTTGCTTTTTTGTTTCTCTCTTTCCTCTTCCTTCCTCTTTCCTTTGGATGGAAACAACAATATGATTATCGGCAAAGATTGAGAGAAAGTCAAGTAATATTAAAAAAAATTTTAGATATTAGGCGTATTGATGTAAATTCTAAAAATTCAGTATAATATGAGTACAATGGAAAATTTTTTATTCCTCTCTTTCCCTCCTCCTTCTTTCTGGCGATGTTAATTTACAATCATTATTGTACAATCCGGCGCGGGTGTCAACCGATTATATGATTCGTACGATAGCCCCCCGACAATGTCTCAGAAATGGTTGTTTATTCCGTGACAACATTGACATTTCAGTGGATTTTGAAGAATTTATGAGTATAATAATAAAGCATTGTATATGCTTGGCCGAGGTGAAGAGAAAGATGTTTTGTCTTTCTTTTGAAGGATTTGCTATGCTTTGGCGACTGCGTGTCTCCGAATTAGGATCGAATTGTATCGACCGATGCAAAATCACTGCATCGATCGTGCTTTTTTTCCTTTGCGGGGCTTTCGTGGTCCAGGCTGGAATTGGCGGAAAAACCGCCGAGGACGGACCTTTTCTTTTGGATGACGCGGAAGACCTGGATCTGAATGCTGTAGGAGTGGCTCGCGATTGGATTTCCGATTATGTTCCATCACATGGAGATGTGCTGGATGTCCTTGTCTTGCCGGAATCGGGTTTGACGCTCATGCCGGCTCAGACGCCTATCGGAGCATTGCGTGCGAGTGTTCCCGAAGAGGATGCCGTTGGCACAACGCCGGGATGGATGGGGAAGGGCTTTGGCGTTCCAGTTCCGAGTCTGCCGGGGCAATCAACGGCGGATTATCCTGGAGATTTCACATCGTATAACTTTCTGAATTTCAAGGCATGCTATGATCCGGATATGGCCAATGCTGAATTCCTGGTAGTGTTGGAAGCTTATCCCAAAATGGAAATTGAGCCTCGTGTGCTGGATTATCCCAAAGTTTATTGGAAAGTCTATCCGCCCCTTGGCAGTTCATTCATGGATGTCTGGATGGATTTATGGGATCCGATTGAAATAGCTCCCCCAGATTCGGTGGAATTGAGCGCTTTGCTGTCGCAAACGCGTTTTTTTTATTTTTATGCGGGCGCTTATCCGGTCGAGAAAAACAGCCTTATGTTGTATGATATAGACGACATCCGTTTGGTTCATGCGGAGGTCGGCGGTAAGAGCGCCTATGAGGGAACCATGATTATCGACGACGCCGAGGATCTGGACCTGACGGCTGATGGGGTGGAACGAGACTGGATTCCAGACAACATTGCGCCAGTTGGAGCTGTTTTAACCACATTTTCACTGACGTCATCGGGAATGACTCTCGCCGTTGGACAGAGCGCTATTGGCGCGTTGCTGGCGACGGTTCCTGAGACGCACACAGGCGGAAAGCCCGATGGCGACATTGACGGAGGATTCAGCCTGCCATTGCCGTTGATTCCCGGTGCGTCCGAAGAGGATTATCCGGCGGATCTGAGCGGCTTTCGCGCTTTGGCGTTCGAAGCGTGCAGCGGAACACAATATTCGGGACAGGAATTCAGCGTCACACTATTGGCCGGTCAAGGGCCTGTATATGCGGAGTTGCTGTGGGAATTGACACCTCTTGAGGGCGATGTTTTTGCGACGGTGGAAATCGATTTACGCCATCCGGATGAGGTTAAAAAGACTGGCGGCTTGTCTGTGGACGAAATGCTGAGCCAGGTCCGGCAGCTTGAGTTTAAGATTTCAGCAATGTCGGTTCCTCATGGTTCAACCGCGGAGTTGTATCTTGATGATGTCCGGTTGCTGGCGAGAGACAGGATGCAAAGCGCGCGAGTCAAGCAGTGGATGCTTTATTAAATTGAATCTCATCTCATGATATAGTATAACATCAATCAATGCCGCAAAGCGGAATGCCGGGGGAAATTCCGCTCTTCATCAAATCAGGCGATAGAATTCGCGCGAAAGGATGATTCCGGTTTCGGCGCAGGTTATCCGTTGGAATTTTGCGAATCACGCACAGGCGATTATGCGCAATCTGATCTGTCAAGGGCATCATTTTTATCAGGACGGCCAGAAATGGCTGGTGAAAGGAGTAACCTACGGGCCCTTTCGGCCGAACAAGAACCAGCAGCCATATCCGGAAATAAAGCGACTGGAAGAGGATTTCGCCGCGATCGTGCGGATGGGCGCGAATGCCATTCGCCTGTACACCGTGCCGGATGAGCAAGTGGCCGAGGCGGCGATGCGGCATGGGCTGATGTTGTTGGTGGACATTCCATGGCCCAAGCATTTGGATGTGTATGGCGATCCCGGCGTGCAAGAACTCTGCCTTCGGATGCTCGATGAAGGGCTTCAGCAATGCAAGGATTGGCCGAATTTGCTTGGACTTTGTCTGGGCAACGAGATTCCCGCGGATTTGGCGCGCTGGGTCGGAGCGCGACGAGTGGAGTCGTTCTTGCGGCGGCTGTATGACCGGGTGAAAGATCAGGATGCGAAGCTATTGGCCGGATACGCCAATTATCCCTCCACGGAATACCTCAGGCTCAACTTCTTCGATTTTATCGGCTTCAATGTGTATATGCACGACGCCCAGTCCATGCGGAATTATTTATTGCGTTTGCGCCATCTCTATCCAGAGACGCCGTTGATCCTGAGTGAGTTTGGCCTGGACAGCGAAAGCAATGATCTCAAGGCGCAGGCGGATATCATCTATGACGGACTGAAGGCGGCGTTTGAGGTGGGGCTGGCCGGCGGCTTTGTTTTCTCGTGGACCGATGAGTGGCATACCGGCGGTTATGATATGACGGAGTGGGCATTTGGATTGGTGGACACGGAGCGGCGCATCAAACCGGCGTTGCATGCCGCGTCCCGGATTTATCTCTCCGCGCCGCATTTTGAGAAGATCGAGCCGTTGAAGTTTTCCGTTGTCGTAGCCACGTACAACGGCGGCCGCACACTCCGGCAGTGCCTTGAGTCGCTCGAACAGCTCGACTACCCGGATTATGAAGTGATCGTGGTGGACGACGGCTCGACGGATGACACGCAGGAAATACTCAAGGATTTTCCCAAACTCCGAGTCGTCACTCAAACCAACCAGGGGCTATCCCTGGCGCGCAACAGCGGCATCGAAGCCGCCACTGGCGATATCGTCGCGTTCACGGATTCCGATTGTTTTGTCGATCGCGACTGGCTGTATCATCTGGCGCTGATTTTTCAGCGAAAGGATATCGCCGGAGCAGGTGGCCCCAATCTGACGCCCCCCGAAGATCGTCTGGCTGCGCGCGCCGTTGCGCTGGCGCCGGGCCACGCGACGCACGTGCTGATTGATTACGACGAGGTTGAGCATGTCCCCGGCTGCAACATGGCGTTTCGCCGGGAGGTTCTGCTGGAAGCCGGGGGATTCGATCCTGTTTTTCGCAAAGCAGGCGACGACGTGGACATCATCTGGCGTCTGCGCGACATGGGCCACCGCATGGCGTTCGCTCCGGGCGCATTCGTGTGGCATTACCGGCGTCCCACGCTGAAATCCTACTGCAAGCAACAACTTGGCTATGGAGAAGCGGAAGCGCTGTTGATCAATAAACACCCACACCGCTTCAATGATCTTGGGCAATCGATCTGGAGCGGCTTCATCTATGGCTCCGTGGAAAACCAGGCCCTGATGCGCAAACCGAACGTTCGCTACGGCGTTTTTTGCTCCAGCGGATATCAGTGCATTTATCACCGGCCTTCGCGCGCGTTTTCGCATTTACTGACATCCTTCGAATGGTGGTTCATCTGCCTTGGTCTGCTGTTGGCTGGTTTCTTCGCCAAGCCCGTCCTGTTTACGGGGCTGGCTGGCATCGCCGCATCAATCGGAATGAATCTTGGATACACCTGGCGGCGCATGATCGGACAGCGCGACTTTTCGACTCGGCTTTTTTTCAACGTCTTGCTGCTTTGGATTTTGCAGCCGGTTTTGAGGGGAGGGATGCGCTACTGGCGCCGTTTGCGTACGATTCAACCCTCAACGCCGCCGCAGGCGCTCAAAGACGATGAGCCGAGGGTGGCGGATCCATTTCTTAACGCGAAAATTCTTCGATACTGGGGCGAGGAAACGCTGCCGCGTTTGGATGTCGTGCGGAAATTCGCCGGAAAAATGGCGCGACGGCATTGGATCTTCACGCCAAACACCGAGTGGGAGCCGTGGGATTTGTCGGTGGTGGTTTCCTGGTGGTTCAAGGTGCGCCTGACAACCTCCGAGGAGAATCACGGCGCGGGCAAACGGCTTTTGCGCATCCGTTTGCGTCTCGTGCCGACCACGCTGCTGCGCATCCTCAGCGGCGGCAGTTGCGCATTGGTTGCGGCGCTGTTTTTTCATAACACGATCTGGGCGCGCGGAATCGCCATTGGCCTGCTGCTGCTTTACTGGCTGCTTTACCGTCAGGGGCGGAGGCTCCGGCTGATCGTCGAACGGCAGATCGACGTTGCGGCGCGCGAAATGGGATACGACCGCATGCCGTCGCAGGCCGAGGAGATCGAAGTCCGGCGGGATGTGCTGGCGAAACAAAGTTGAACGATGCTTGATTTGAACCTTCGACATTTTGAGAGATCATGGATTTCATGAAGCCGCTTCGCCATCATATTGCGTCAACGTCAGGTTTCACCTTGGTGGAACTGCTGATTGTGGTGTTGATCCTGGCGATTCTGGCTTCGATTGTCGTGCCCAATCTCATGGAGTTTGCCACGCGCTCAAAAGTCGCCCGCGCGCAAGCGGAGCTGCGCACTCTGGCGACCGCGCTGGAGGCGTATCACGTGGAATGGAATTCCTATCCGCCGACGCCGCTGTCATCCCTGTCGGATCGCGCCAGCCGCTTGCGTTTCCTGACGACGCCCATCGCGTACTTAACGTCGTTGCCCAATGAAGTGTTCGACTTGAAGGAAGGCGAGCAGGAGCCATATGCGTTTTGGAGCGCGAATTTAAATGACGCCATGAAATATTCGCCGATGTATTTTTATTTGCCCGATGAGCAGGCGCGGAGCGGACGATGGGTGTTGTTCAGCCGTGGACCGGACATCGACTATGAAGCGGCCGTGGAGGAAGGCGGCGGCGGATTGTTGATGTATTACGATCCGACGAACGGATCCGCCAGCAATGGCGACTTGATGCGATTCGGGCCGTAATTTTCGAGCATTCTATGTTCGGCAAGTGGGATATTGATGTATAGAAAAGACTGTATCATGTCGCGTTCGAACTGGAAAAATTATCTGCCGTTGCTGTGTTACGTGCGCCCTTACTGGAAACTGGCGCTGGCGCAGGTCGTGTTCATGGTTTTCGCGACGGGGCTGGGATTGCTCAAACCCTGGCCGTTCGCCGTGTTGATCGACAATGTCGCAGCGGACCTGCCGTTGCATCTCGGCGAGCGCTTGATCGCTGAAAATCCAATGACGATTCTGGCGCTGGTTTGCATCGCCGCGCTGGCGCTGCACCTTGGCGATTCACTGGTCAGCCTCGGCGCGACGTACGTCTCGACGCTCAGCTGCAGCCGCATGATTCGCGACTTGCGCGGCGACCTGTTGCGACACCTGCACCGGTTGTCGCTTCGTTTTCACGACCAGCATCGGGTCGGCGATCTGGTCCATCGCATCTGCTTCAACACTCCCGCGGTGGAGACGGCGTTCCAAAGCGGTCTGATGGGCGGAACCAAGAGCCTGTTGATGCTGAGCGGCATGTTGTGCGTGATGTTCATCATGAATCCGATGTTGACCCTGATTGCGGCGGGCGTGTCGCCCTTTCTGGTGATTTGCATCCGGATGTACACGAAACGAATCTATCGCTACTCCCGCAAGCACCAGGACCAGGAAGGCTCGATTTCTTCCATCGCCGATGAGATTTTATCTTCGATCCGCCTGATTCGCGCCTTCAATAGAGAGGCATGGGAGCAGCAGCGGTTCGAGGAAGCCTGCGACGGCAGCATCCAGACGCGCCTGAATTCCATGCTGGCGCAAAAACTGTTCGGCGTCGCCACTGCGTTTATCCTGGTGGCCGGCACGGTGCTGTTTTATTGGATCGGCATTCAGGAGGTGCGCGCGGGCAATCTGACCATTGGCGAATTCACCGTGTTCAATGCATATATCGGGATGCTCTATACTCCGCTTTCCGTGTTGAGTTCGACGGCATCCAGTTTGCAGGCGGCGATGGGGGGCGGGAGCCGCGTGCTGGAAATTCTGGATAGCGACGTGGACGTCGAAGACAAACCAGACGGAAAGACGCTGGATGCGCCGCGCGGCGAGTTGAAACTTGAGAATGTCAGTTTCCGTTACGATTCCGAGAATCCCGTGCTGGAGAAGATCAATCTCTCGATTGAGCCAGGGGCGCATATCGGCATCGTGGGTCCGACCGGCGCGGGCAAGAGCACCCTGTTGAATTTAATGCTGCGCTTTTATGATCCGGACGATGGGCGCATCTTGATGGATGGATGCGATTTGCGCGAATTGGCTTTATCGTCGCTTCGCAGCCAGATCGGACTTGTGCCGCAGGAATGCACGGCGCTTTCCGGCAGCATTCGCGATAACATTGCTTTCGGCAAGCTGGATGCGAGCGACGAGGAAATTCAGGCGGCGGCGGAGATCGCCGACGCTTGCGCTTTCATCAACAAGTTTCCCGAGCGTTTCGGCACGCCGGTCGGGGAGCGCGGCGTGCGCCTCTCCGTCGGGCAACGGCAACGTATCGCGCTGGCGCGGGCGCTGCTCAAGGGTGCTCAGGTTTTGCTGCTGGATGAGCCGACATCGGCGCTGGACGCGGGGACCGAAACGAGAGTCATGGAATGCCTGCTGCAGCATTGCGAGGGAAAAACCATGGTGATCGTCGCCCACCGTCTGTCTACCATTCGGCGCGTGGACTGTATTTATGTGCTGGAGAACGGCCAGATTATAGAAAGCGGCGGTCATCAGGAATTGCTTGCCTCTCAAGGCGTTTATGCTAAAATGTGGAATGCACAAATGGATGGGCATTCTATTCCGATTACGAGCCAATTCGAATGAGAATTGCTGAGATATCCACTCTACAGAGACCCGTGAAGCCGGATTCGACGGCTTCCGTGGAATCCCTGGTGTATACGATCACAGAGGGCTTGGTTGAGCGAGGCCATGACGTGACGCTGTTCGCGTTAGCGGGATCGCGCACGTCCGCCCGATTGCAAAGCCCGGTTGAAACCAGTTACAGCGTGGATGGTTCAAAATGGGACTGGCAGCTCTATGAGGCTTATCAAGTGCGCGAGGCTTTTCGCCGCTGGAAGGACTTCGACATTATCCACTGCCATTCGTATCACCATGGCCTGCTCTGCTGCGATTTCGTCTCGATTCCGTCGCTGCATTCAATCCACATCGACCCCGGACCGGACTACGTGTTTCTTGGGCAGCTCGTAAAGAAACGGCATCTGGTGTTTTGCTCCAAATATCAGGCGCGCGACTTCGCGGGAATGCGCGATGTGTATATCATCCCCCATGGTCTTGATATGCAACAATACTACCTGTGCGATGAGGAGCGCAGGGAGCCGTATCTGGCTTTCCTCGGGCGTTTCATGCCGGATAAAGGGCCGCTTGAGGCGATTCAGTTTGCGCGCAAGGTTGGACTGCCAATCAAATTGGCTGGCGAAGAGAACGAGTACTTTCAAGAATACATCGCGCCGGAAATCCAAAAAGGCGGAGTGGAATATGCCGGTGAATTGCGAGGATCGCAAAAAATCGATTTTCTGGCTCGCGCCAAGGCGTTGCTCTATCCCTTGCAGCGCGGCGAACCGTTCGGTCTGGTGCTCATCGAGGCGATGGCATGCGGTCTGCCTGTGCTGGCGTTAAACAAAGGCGCTTCGCCTGAGATCATCGAGCATGGGCAAACGGGATGGTTGGGCTGGACGATGAAAGACCTGGAGGATGGATTCAAGCATTTGGAGGAGTTTGACCCGGTGTTGATCCGTAAACGAGCGGAGGAACGGTATTCCGTGGACATTATGATCGACCGCTTGGAACAGCTCATGCAGCAAATCATCGAGGAGCGCAATAATGCATCGCGCCGTTAGGCCGTTGCGGGCGCGCTATATCGGTTATACGAAAGGAACGATGAATCACGGCGACGAGGCTCTGATTTGGATCATCCGCGAGTTGCTGGCGCCGGAAATCGAGGTTCTCACCGAAGGGGATGAATACGATCTCGCGCTGCTGGGCGGCGGCACGCTGATCAATCAGTCGCCTTGGCTCATTGATGCGTTTGAAGCCGCGCTGAATAAGGCAAAAGGCGGCATGACGCTGGGAACCGGCGTCGGCGATCCGGCGTTCTGGGGCGATCATTTTGAGCGCTGGAGCGCGCTGCTCAATCGTTGCGACTTCGTCGGGGTGCGTGGGCCGCGTTCCGTGCAACTGCTCCATCAGCGCCAGATTGAAAAGGCCATTTGCGTCGGCGATCCTTATCTTTGGCTGCGATCTCCAGTTGAGCGGGATCCAATTCCCCGGCGCCTTGGAGTCAACCTGGGCGGCACAAATAATTCACTCTGGGGCGGAGGGAAGGATCAGGAGTATCTGGAATATGCCGCTGGCGAACTCAGCGCACTGCGCCGGAAGGACTGGTCGTTCATCTGGCTGTCCGTTTGGGAACAGGATTTACCGTTGCTGGAGCGAGTGCGAGCGCGCGTAGATTCCTTATCGCCCGGCGTGATCGACGTCAGGACACAACCGTTGGAGGCTTACGCGGCGCTGGCTGGATGCGATGTTTTCCTGGGGGAGAAGTTGCACGCGAGTGCGATGGCCGCGGTGGCGGGGATTCCCTTTATCGCATTGGAATATCAACCCAAGGTCGTGGATTTCGCCGCTTCGATTGAGATGGCGGATTGCTGCCTTTCCACCGCGATACGCGAGCCGGGTGCGCTAACGGATAAAATCGAGGAACTCCACGGCCGGCGCGACGTTGCACAAATGAAAATGATCGAGGCGCGCGACCGGCTGCGCCTGGAATTGATCGAATTCACCCGTGCAATCGAAAAGCGATTCTGCTAAAGTACAATTTGTTTGGAGTTGATGATGCGCATCATCCTTGCGGGGATCATCGGACGTTATCCTTGGGGCGGAGTGACGTGGTGCAGTTTGATGTACCTGCTAGGGCTGCGCAAACTGGGTCACGATGTTTATTATATCGAAGACACCTGCGAATGCAATTACGACCCCGAGATCAACGCCATCGCCGTCGATCCGAAATACGCCCTGAATTACATTCATCAGAGTCTTTCGCCGTTCGGTTTCGGCGATCGCTGGTGTTATATCGACTACAAGGGCGGCCATCATGGCATGACGCGCGAAGC
The DNA here is from genome assembly GCA_016928995.1 of Candidatus Sumerlaeota bacterium. Classification (GTDB taxonomy): domain Bacteria; phylum Sumerlaeota; class Sumerlaeia; order JAFGJS01; family JAFGJS01; genus JAFGJS01. Next base: position 9,832 of record JAFGJS010000130.1, read on the forward strand.
CTGCGAGGAAATCTGCGAATCGGCCGATCTGTTCCTTGTCTTGTCCGGCGGTTGCTGGATCTGGCGCGATCATTATCTCGAAATTCCCGTCAAGGTTTTCATCGACAGCGATCCCGCTTTCACTCAACGCGCCCTTGAGCAGGCCCGGCAAGCCGATGCTCAGCAAGAAAAAAAGCAATGGTATGTCGATTTTTTCCGGACCTATGACCGGCTTTTCACCATGGGCGGCAATATCGGTTTCGATGAATGCGACACGCCGGTGGCTGGCTTCGATTGGTTTCACATCTTGCAGCCGGTGGACACGGAGATTTGGACGCCGAATCAATCCGCGCTTCCTTCGCGCGAGGAGTGGACGACCGTCATGAGCTGGTCCATTCACAGTTTCAAGGACATCGGCGGCTATAAGGATCAGGAGTTTTTAAAGGTTCTCGACCTGTCCCGGCGCTGCGCCGAACGAGGCGGACCTGCGCTTGAACTGGCGATCAACGGTCCGATGGAGTTATTGCGCGAGCATGGATGGCGCTGCGTGGACGCCAACGGCGTCTCTTCGGATCTTTGGCGCTATCATGGCTATCTTTCCACCAGCCGGGGAGAGTTCGGCGTGGCCAAGCACACTTATGTCGAGAGTCAATGCGGATGGTTCAGCGACCGGACGGAGTGCTACATGGCGGCCGGACGGCCTGCCGTGGTTCAGGACACGAATTTCGCGACTAGAATTCCCGCCGGAGAGGGGCTGTTCGCCTGGAAGACCGCCGATGACGCCATCGAGGCGCTGTTGGCCGTTGAAGCGGACTATGACCGCCATAGCCGGGCCGCGCGCGAGCTGGCGATGGAATACTTTGACAGCCGACGGGTTCTTTGCGCTCTGCTCGATCGCTGTTCATGAAAGCCCGGCAGCGCCGCCGCTTGTTTCCGCGGCATCGGTTGTTTCATCGGCGTTCGAGAGAGCAGGGGAGACATTTTCTTCATTCTTTCGCCGGTTGTTCGACAGCGCGCCTGCCAATAATACCATCTGTGCAATCAACAAGCCCTCAAACGGTTTTCGGTATCTTCCTTCATTGACTGAAATCGGCAGCAGGCCCTGAACGATAAACCAGCTCAGGATGATGGCCGGCAATAACAGGCGCTTCTTGAGCGCGCGCCAGGAAAGGATGCTGCAAATCAGCACGTAAACGCCCAGCGGCGCCCAAATCCACCGCAGGTGATAATTGAGAGCGCTCAGCACATCAGCATCATTGGAGTCCGGCCAGGATGCGCTGAAGAATAGAAAGATCAGATTTTCCTTGGTGATCCAACGGTATTTTTCCAGCGTCAATTTGTTTTCTTCGAGACTCTTCTTCCAGCCCTCTTTGCCTTTGTCGATGTCGATGTCGACGACAACTTTGTCTTTTCGCTGAGTATGCCAATCGATCAGGGGCTCCAGCGGATCGATCAGCAAAACAGGGGACATGAATCCGAAATACCAGACTTGATTTCCCTGATGGCGCTTGTAGTTGATTTTAACCTCTTTCTTGCCGGACATGGCATAGATCATGTTCAACTGGCCCACGCCATGCGGCGACACAAGGCCGATTTGCTGATAGCTGCGGATGCTCAGCGGAATCAAAATCGATCCCAGCAGCAAAATCGAGTAGGCGGCTTTCTTCCATTTCTCCGGTTGCGCAAGCCAAAGCCCGATCGCCGCCGTCGCCGCCATCGGGATGCAGGCGCCTCGCGTGAGTCCGGCGATGGCCCATAATGCAACCATCGTGACGAACGACTCCACCGTTTGTTTGCGCTTGCAGCGCCAGGTCATCCATAGCGCAACGCCCAGCAACGGCAACATCAAGGTTTCCTGCATGTAGTAGGAATAGATGCACAGCCATGATGGCAGCCAGATGATGACGGCCGCACCGGCGAGCGCCGCCGGTTTCGACGTTTGTAATTCCCGGAAGAATTTATACCATGCCCAGGGCATCAGCAGGCAGAGAATAATGGTGTAAAAGATGATTAATTTGGCGTCTCCCGCGGCCAATTTCGCGATCGCGCCGATGTAAAGCTGATACATGATTGGATCCGTCATCGTCATCGGATCGGTGCGCAAGGGTTCGATACCCTGCTCCCAGTGGCGTTGCGGATCGCTCCATACATGCATGGGTGGATTGAAATCGGATATGTAGCCCACGCGATGAATAGCGCCGGCGATGATAAAAAAATACAAAATGCACAACAATAATGAGCGCTTGGAAAAGATTTTCCAACATCTGCCCCTTAGTGTCTGCATTGCATTCGACATATCACGCCTTTTGATCAGCAGAGCAAAGCGATGCGCCATCCGCAAAATTCATTGCGTCAGTGCTGAAGCTTAAGATCGATCGTGGAAATGCGTTTTGAAATATTCAAATTTTCAATCGAGAAGAAAGGATGATACAGATGGCGGCGGCATGTCGTCTCCTCCCTCTTTCCCTTCCTTCTTCTCACCATACCAGCATGCATCCATGCTATTTCTTTCACTGCGGCACGAAAGTCAAGTTGATTAATTTGAGAATCATCGGAGAGACTGCCGAAGTTGGGATTTATCTCAAGATAAATGCGCCTTTGGCGCATTTATTGGCGGCGATTTGATTTTCGTTTGCGGATGCCCAGGCGTTCTTCCCAGCGGCGCTGTTTGATGTGGCGATAAATACTTTTTTTAAACCAATGCGCGGCGCGCAATAAGAATGGCAGGTTTTCCACTTGCCGCTGTTCTTCGTCCGTCAGCAAATCAGGACGGTGTCTCGCTTTTAACCGGGTGACTTTCAATCGATCGATGGCGGTCAGGCGTTTGTACATGAAAGCGCCGAGCAAGGTGTCACGGTGCCACGCGGTGGCGAAATCGATCAGGTATGGCTTGCCGTCCTCGTCCATCATGATATTTTTCCGGCGGATATCGCCGTGCACGACGCCCCTTTGATGCATGGCGTCCACCAGGATGGCCAGCTGTTCGAAGAATTCACCGGGAAATTGTTTCGTATAGCGATGGCCGGGCATATCCCGGGCGTCCAGGCGTTCCATCACAAAGCCGTCCGCGTCGATCCATCCATATGCGCGTGGAACGCCTTCCAGCCCATCCAGCAAGCGGAGGAACCGGTGCTCCCGCCGCAAGATGCGCCGGGTGAACAGCACGCGATAAATCCACCAGCGGCGCGAGGCGTCTTTCAGGATCAGGCGGTGTCCGTCTTTTTCCAGCGCCAGGACGTCGCATTGCACCATCGACTGCGCTTTATGGAAATGCTCTGGCGACCACTGCTCCAGCGTCGCGCGAGTCGGCAGGTCAAAATCCGGTGTCGCGGTGTGATTGCTCGAATTCATGGGTAATGCATAGCAGTCTGAAATCACGCGCGCCAGTCAAAATCGAGATATTAACGCTGTGTCAATAGGTCCGGATAGACCGTTGCAGCGCAATGAGTTACGCTCAAAGATATCATGCGGAGCATTAAGCGCGAGCGTTTTTTTTATTCTTTCTGCGCCGCCGGACTATGCACCGCTTCGATGGTGCGCAGGTAAAGCTGCTCATATTGATCGACGATCGGTTTCGGCGCAAATCGCTCTAATGCGGTTTTGCGCGCGTGATCGCTCATTTGCTGATAAAGCGCTTCATCGCGCAGCAGTTTCAACGCCAGGTCGCCCATCTGTGCGCAGTCTCCCACATCAGCCAGGAAGCCGTCCTGCCCGTCGGTGATGACTTCCGGCAAGGCGCCGCTGCGCGATGCCACTACCGGCGTGCCGAACGCCAGCGCCTCCAGCGCCGCCAAGCCAAAGGATTCATGATCGCTCGGGAAGAGGAACAAGTCCGCGATGCAGAAAAACGGCTCCACCACATCCTGTTTGCCGACGTACCAGACCCGGTCCATCACGCCCAGCTCGCGCGCCAGGGCCAGCGTCTTGCCGCTTTCGGGGCCGTCGCCCACCAACAAGAGTTTCGCCGGCAGTTCTTTCGCGATCCGGGCGAATGTGCGCACTACGTCCGGCGTGCGTTTCACTTCGCGGAAATTGGAAACATGCAGGATGATTTTTTCGCCGGGAGCGGCGTAATGATCCCGATGGCAGCCCCCCTCGCCCCACTTGCAGTAGCGTTCCGTGTCGAAGTCGAAGAAGTTATAGATCACCTGGATTGGCCGTTTCACTTCGAATTCCCGGATTGTTTCGCGTTGCAGCCAATGCGACACCGCGGTCACGGCGTCGCTACGCTCGATGCCGCATCGAACTACTGACTTAAACGCCGGTTCTTTGCCCACCAGCGTGATGTCCGTGCCGTGCAGCGTGACGATCGTGGGGATGCGCCGCGGATGGGCCATCTCCTTCGCCAGACACGCGCTCACCGCATGCGGAATCGCATAGTGTGAATGGATGATGTCCAGATTTTCCCGCTCGATCAGTTCCAGCAATTTTGCCGCGAGAGACAATGTGTATAGGCTTTCATTGCCAAACAAGGGATAGTTGGTTTTATCCACTTCATGGAAAAAGATATTTTCATGGTAGCGATGTTGCAGGCGGAAGGGCATGGATAGACTGACGAAATGAACCTTGTGGCCGCGTTGCGCTAATTGCCGGCCGAGTTCGGTCGCCACGACTCCGCTGCCGCCATATGTCGGGTAACATACGATTGCTATGTGCATGATCGATCCATATACGGTTATAGAATGAATGGCGATTTTGCCCTCAAACGAGCTTGGGATGCAAGCAGTTAGTCGCGTCATATGGCTGTGGATTTCATTGCAGGATTGAAATTTGCCTTTTTTACGCGCCGGTTTTCCATTGTCAGAAGGGAAAGGAGGCTGTAGATTGCTGCGAAAATCATGCGCCGAGAGGTGGCGTAAAAGCGAGAAGGCATGTTTGACGAGACGATTTATCTGGAGCAATTGCAACGGATTCTGGAGGCGGGAACGGAGCGTGAGGATCGCACCGGCGTGGGGACGATCGGGCTTTTCGGCATGATGGCGGAATACGACATCGGCGAGTATTTCCCGCTGTTGACGACGAAGAGGATGTTCTGGCGCGGCATCGCGCATGAGCTGATCTGGTTCCTCTCCGGCGATACGAGCATCAAGTATCTCCAGGACAACGACGTGCATATCTGGGACGGCAACGCCGAGGCGTTCGGCAAGGGCGGCGATTTAGGGCCGGTGTACGGCTATCAGTGGCGTAATTTCAACAGCCAGGGAGTCGATCAGATCGCTCAAACCGTGGAGCGGATCAAGACCGATCCGCAGTCTCGCCGCCATATCGTCACAGCGTGGAATCCGGCGCAGCTGCCGGAGATGGCGCTGCCGCCATGCCATATGCTGTTTCAATTTTACGTGGAGCCTTCGCAGGGGACGCTGAGCTGCATGATGACGCAGCGCAGCGCGGACATGTTTCTCGGCGTGCCGTTCAACATCGCGTCATACTCGCTGCTGACGTATATGGTCGCGCAAGTGTGCGGGTTGAAGCCCGGCAAGTTCATCCACTCCATCGGCGATGCGCACATCTACTCGAATCATGTCGAGCAGGTTCGCGAACAGCTCTCACGCGCTCCGATGCGTCCGCCGCGTCTGCGCTTGAATCCCGCAGTGAAGGATCTCTTCGCCTTTCGCTTTGATGATTTTGAGTTGCTCGATTATCAGAGTCACCCCGCGATCAAGGCGCCCATGGCCGTTTGAACGGAATGGATTCGCGGTGTCGAGCGGCTCTCAAAAACTCTTTGTCATTTTCAGCGCTGTTTCAAGCGCCATTGCAATGCGCAATAGGCGGAGGGGAAGTTGTCGGGAGTGAAAAAGCCTCTGATGCGCAGCTGATACTCTCCCGGCGGCAATTTCAGTTCCCAATGAATCGGATCGGATGACGTGGTTCGCGAAGCTTCAGCCGATGCGCTTTGTGAACATCGTGAATCGTTCGCAATGCCCCAGCCACGGACTGGCGTTGTATTGCGATTTAGCGTTGAATTTGATTGGTCCGCGTATGCTTGGGCGATTTGCTCCGCTTCGGCGCCGGCTGCAATCTCTCCGGTGCGCACATTGATGATCTCCAGCCTGTCGAGGATCAGGTTGTAAAATTGCCAGGCGTTCAGCGAAATTCGCTGTCGTTCGCCAGACTTCGTCACGATAATTTTTTGCGGCAATGTTCGCACGTTCCATCCAAGTTTGTCTTCGATCAATAATTCCGCATGAAATACGCGGCCTGATGTCGCGCTCCATTGAGAGACGTCCGGCTGCCATGCCTTAAGGCCGTTTAGATGATTATTCACGGTAAACAACACTCCCGTTGCGGCCAGACTTATTGCTAGTAGAGCGATTGCGCCGATGGGAACGGAACGGAGCTGCTCACGAGCCAGGGCGCATGCGGCGATCGAGGATGCCACGAGCCATGGCAATGCAAGGTTCCAGTCGTGAAACATCCCCCAGTCGTAATTCCAGGCGAACTCAAACGCCAACATGGACAGCAGAGCGATCGATAACGGCGGACATCTGCGCCATTGATCTCTTTTCAACGTCATGCTCAGCGCCAGCAACGCCGTCATGGCCGCTCCAGCGATTCCCCAAAGATTGCTGAAGTCCCAAAGATGCGCCACGCTGAACATGGTGTATCGTGAAAAAGGTTCAACCTTATAATGCAAGCCAGCTCGTGTCAACGGCGTCAGGGATTTTCCGATAGCTTCCGGTCCTCCGCTGATTGGATATACCGTTGCGCTTAAGCCATTTCCCAACATCCACAGCAAAATACGGGATAATAAAAATGCGATGAACAATCCAGCGATCAAGACCGCGCAGCGTTGAATCCAGAGTCTTTTCCGGTTGATCGCATCATAATTTTCCGGCGCCGACGCCAAGGCCAGGGCGGGCGCAAGGCAAAACGAGGATCCATGAAAGGCCCCTGCGATCCCAATGATACTGGAATAAAGCGCCAAGCGTCGCAATCCGCTGCTCCAGCCTGGATCTGTCAGCGCCAGAAGCAGCCAAGGGATGAATGCGGTTATCATGCCGCTGGTCTCCATGTATCCGGCAAATTGCGCTGAGATGATGCAGAATGTCATCCCCGCCGCCAGCAATGTTCCGCGTAGAGGATCCAATAAGCGGCGGAAATAAAGCAGGCATCCCGCGCTCCAAGCCAGTCCTAAAACAGCCAGCCAAAGACGCAAGGTCCATTCGGGATAGCCCAAAATGATTTCTCCCAGGCGGCCTAGGAAATACACCGCGGCACATGCCCCCGGCGATGAATCCGCATGGTTGGGAAATTTCAGCGGTAATATCGGATCGCCGACCATGTCTTTCGACGGCAGAAGAAAACAATATAACACCCGGATTCAACTTCCAAGTGCCCCCCCCACGGGGTGGTCACGTGTTCTTTGAGAATACAACTGCTGGCGTGGCGAAGCCAAGCG
>JAFGJS010000131.1 GCA_016928995.1 Candidatus Sumerlaeota bacterium
CGCTTGGCTTCGCCACGCCAGCAGTTGTATTCTCAAAGAACACGTGACCACCCCGTGGGGGGGGCACTTGGAAGTTGAATCCGGGTGAGTAGAAATATCGGTCTTTGGCTCATTCTTTCCACATGATGTGAACGCCAGTGTGCCGAGTAAAATATAAGGAATGAGTCCATGAATCTGCATTGCAATCTTCCCCTCGTTTAGGATGGGATATTAGTTGCAATAATGTTGGCAATTCCCTTCTGTTCGTATGAACAGACATCATCTTGTCAATAACACGATAGAAAAACCGTTTTGGGAAACAGCGGCATCAATATCTTGTTGATCCTGTTCATCCTGTCAAAAATATAGGGGCGCATCTGGCGTCGTAAATCGCTCAAAGATGGGCGAAGAGATTCTTGTTTTCCACGACCCAGTCGTAGAGGCGCTTGACGCCGGTGCGCACGTCTACTTGTGGCGCCCAGCCGAAATCGGCATGCGCCTTGCGGATGTCGCAAACGAACACCGGCTGATCGCCGGGGCGCCAGTCGGAAAAAGTGTAGTTGATCTTGCGCTGGAAATATTCCTCCAGGAACGCCAGCAGCTCGAGCAGCGACATCTGGTTTTCCGGTCCGCCGCCGACGTTGTAGATCTTGCCGGCGGTTTTGTCGATCTGGTCGATCGCCGAGAGATAGCAGTTCACCAGGTCTTCGACGAACAGCACGTCGCGGACCTGTTTGCCGTCGCCGTAGATGGTCAGTTTCTTGCCCAGCGCGCAGGCGATGGTGAACCAGGCGACCCAGCCTTGATCCTCGATGCCGAACTGGCGGCAGCCATAGATGCAGGATTGCCGCAGGACGACGGTGGGGATGCCGTAGATGCGATGATAATCGCGGAAATACTGGTCTGCCGTGCCTTTGCTGCAGCCATAGGGCGAGTGAAAATCGAGCTGATTATCCTCGCTGATGCCTTTCGGCAGGTTGGCGTATTGGTAGCGGCCGCCGCGCTCTTCTACCGCGATAGTCTCCATGCCGCCGTAGACCTTGTTGGTCGAGGAATACAGCGTGATGGGTTTGAGTCCGTTGATCCGCAGGCCTTCCAGCACGTTGAAGGAGCCGAGGGCGTTGATGTCGAAATCCTCGCGCGGATCAGTGACGGATGTCGTAACGGCCACCTGCGCCGCGAGGTGGATGACGTTGTCCACGTCCGCATGGCGCTTAAAGACGTCGCCCATGGCGGCTGCGTCGCGGATGTCGAGTTCTTCATGCGTGAATTTGCCGAATTGCTGAAGCCATTCGAGATTGGAGCGAGTTCCGGCGCGGCTGCAATTATCCAGCACGACGACCTCATGGCCGAGTTCGATGCAGCGCCGCGCCGTGTTGCAGCCGATGAAACCGGCGCCGCCAGTGATGAGTGTTTTGGGCATCAGTGTAAAACCTTCCCGTGGTGTGGTTTGTCAGTTTTTGAACGCCTTGTAGAATTCGTTCCACAGCGCACGGGCGTCTTCGCGTTGTTCCTCGGAGGGCCCCCAATCAAACTGCCGCAAGAGGACGTACTCATGGGAGTAAAAACCGCCAGTATGGTTCATCGCTCTATCAATCGCCTTGTCTTTGCTTGACTTACGCTTTGACGAGGTTTTTTGAATGGCGGCTTCTTTTCGCGCTGATTCTGCTTCCTTGGGCGTCAATTTGCTCTTGATTTTTTTGAGAATGGATTTGTCCACTTTAATCAGCGCATTGGGATGGTCAATCAATATATTATAATCTTTCAGCACGGAATTGCCGCGGCCCTTGGGGTATTTATCGGCGTATTGCTGCAGCAATTGCCGGGCGCGGCGGACGTTGCCCACGATGGCGAAAAAACGCGCGCGGTCGATGTAGTCCATCTCCTCATAATCGGCTTTGCGTTTGGCGCGGGCGCCGACACGGGCGATCTCTTTCACGATTTCTTCCTCGCCGATGTCGCGGAAGAGATGATAAAGCTGGACCAGGGGATAGCCGGCGGAGGGATCGAGCCGCAAAGCCCGCACGTACCAAGCCACGGCCTTGGCGAATTGGGCGTGCTCGCGATGCACATCGGCCAGGCCCGTATAGCCGGGCAACCACTCGGGGAAGCGATGGATCGCCGCCTCGAAGTGATCCATCGCTTTCTGGAAGCGATCCTGATGGATGCCGTAGATCAAACCCAGCCGCAGGTAGGGCGTCGGATCATGCGGCGAAACCTGGATGGCTTTTTCATAGGCGCGGATGGATTTATCCCATTCTCGCATCTCGTAATACACCCAGCCGAGGAAACGATACGCTTGGGGATGGTTGTTGTTCAGGCGGATGGCGCGCCGGAGGGAATTGGCGGCGCTGTCATAATCGCCGCGCAGAAAGTCCGCCCGGCCCTGCCAATAGTGGTATTGGGCGTGCATCGGGTTGATTTCCGCCGCCATCCGCAGATAATGTGAAGCCAGATCGTAATTGCCGTGATGAAAGCAGGCCAGACCCGCCAGTTGCGCGGCGGATTCGCACTGAGGATCGAGTTTGATGGCTTTGTCCAGATACTCCAGGGCTTTTTCCAATTCAAAGCCGGGGCCGTACCATTGGCCGCCTTTGTAGAGTTTCAGCGAACCGAGTGTGGTATAGACCATTGGATTGTCGGGGGCCGCTTTGAGCCAGCGCTCGGCGCATTTGGCGGCGTCCTTCATCATCCCGACGTGCATATATGTGGCGCATAGCGAAGCCAGGATCTGGGTGTTGAAGGAATCCAGCGCTTCGACTTCCTTCAGCGCCATGATGGCTTCATTATAGCGGCGATCCTGGATATACTCCTCGGCTTTGATCAGCGTTTCTCGAATAAGTCGTGTATGTGGCATTGCCGTTCTCCCAAAAAACTCACAGCATTCCTGATGACTTCACGATATGCATTTTTCGAAGGCAGGTCAAATGAAATTCGGCCGGGTTTGTATTTCCTTCACCGGATTATAGGATGATAATCGTGGAATCGCTAAGCGCCGCTCGCCATTGCTCACAGCCGATCCAGAATGGCCTTGTCTCCAGGCGCGCACTCAGCGTCGATGTCAAACATGACGCCTAGATCGTCCCAATCTCCGGCGATGGGTTGAAGCATCAGAATCTTGCGGTCTGGGAAAACCCAATGATCGACAAAGAACGCCACGTTCGCTGGATCCGGCGTCAGGAATGCCCGGATTTTTTTCCTCAGTTTCGCCTTGCCGTTTTCGTCTTTCGCATAATACTGCTCATTGAGTTTCAGCCATTCTTCCTCACGATCTTCCGTCGAGAAGGGCGAATTCTGCTGCAGGACATCGGCGAGCGTGGCTGGATCGTCCAAAAAACGGGCGCTCAGCGAGGCGGCGCCGAGCTGAATTTGCAGTACAGAATTCTGCGCCGCTCCAATTTTTTGAAGCGCTTCCGGAGGGAAGTTCAGGAACAATTGCCTCGGTTTTTGCACGATGACTTCGCCGTGGAGCCGTCCGTTTTGCATGTCCCATCGGTCGAAGGCGTTTTGATCCGCAAGTTCCATGCGCTCGGGCAAAACTCTTCCACTGGCCTTGATCCATTTATTCTGGCGCGTGGCCGGGTCGGTCGTTTTGATCCGCAGGCACCACAGGACCGGCCGTTCCGCGAAATGGATCGTGTTGAGAATTCCCAACGCAATCTCCGGGCTGCCGGACAGCGATCCCGGCAGCTGTTGCAGATCAAAAAGATGAGCGGATGCCGCCAGATCGAGAGGGCTGAGTTTCGCTCCGCCCTCCAGGCAGACAACCAGGAATTTCTTCTTGCTGATTTCGACTTCCAACAATGAGCCATATTCAAGCCCCAGGTTGCGCAGGGCCGCCTGATCAAGATTGAGCGCAAAGTAATCCCAGTGTTCCCAAAATATAGCAAGACCATCGAAGGCGTTGTCACGGACTTCGTAGACATCAACGTCCTTTTTTTTCTGATAAACCGAGGGATGGCGCAGAACCAAAAATGGCTTGGGTTTTCTGGCGATTTCATCGACTGGCGTGAGCGTGAGAATTTCATGAGGGATGGAGTCTGTCGCCCTATCGTCTTCCGTATCCAGATCCGGTTCAATGCGATAGAGATTGACTACATAGGAGCCGGGAGGGATTAGCGTTTCTCCCGGCGGCTCCATCGGCGGCTCATCAGGATTGAGACGCGATGAGTTGGCGCTTTCCACGCACAGCTTTCCCGATGGCAGATCGAGCAAAGCGGTCTGAGGAGCAAGACATTTCCACCCCTTGGGCGCTTTGCGCTCTTTAGTGTTCAGCGGAGTGCCGGCGACGATCTCCACGCAGATGGGATCGTCCTGGCGCAATTCGTAAACCAGCAGCGGATTTCCGGAACGCTGAACGCCTTTTGCAGCTGCTTCAGGATCGGCGAAGTGCGCATCGACAAGATCAAGGATTTTTTCCTCGATAATCGTCTGGCGATTGGCCGCATCATACAAATATACGACTAAGCCTTCATTGTAGCCTTCAATCCGCACCGCTCCGGATCGGATGCCTGATGTAGATTTCTTCTTTCCCATAGTCCGCACAGAAATTCATGTGAAATGAATCGCCAGTTGGCGCTGCATTGATGAGAATAGGATTCCTCTAAGAATATTTACTGGTTTCATTTGCGGCAAGCAAATTCGGACGTGATGGGAGCATCCAATCGGTTGATCAGAACTTGTTTGACTGAGCAAGCCATTCGAGTTTGCGGCGGACGCCGTCCTCGAATGAGCGCGGATTGAAACCGAGATCGCGTTGGGCGTCGCTGATGTCGTAAGTTTTGTCTTCCTGCAGGCGACGGATTTTAGGGGCGAGTCCGGCCGGTCCTGCCCTGCGCAAGGCGTCGATGATTTGCGCCAGAAACAGCGCCGGAGCTGTGGGCGCCGGGAGCAGCCGCGTTTTCAACCGGTCTTGACGAATGAGGATTTCAATGGCTTCGCGCAAGGCGAGCGGCTCCGGTCCGCAGATGTTGTATTCCTTGCCGCGCGTCGCGTCCCGCTCCAGCGCCGCAAGCAGCGCCTGGCATAGGTCCTCGACGAACACCGGCTGGATATGCGTTTTGCCTCCGCCGGGAAGCGGAAAGACCGGCCAGCGGCGCAGCCGCATCAGCAAATTGTGCATGTTGTTGTCCCGCGCGCTGCCATAGATCATCGACGCTCGAATGATCGTGTAATCCAGATCGCTTTCGCGGATCGCGTTTTCTCCATCGATCACGCGCTGGGAGATGATGTCCGGGAATTTTGTATAACGGCGCGTGGAACTGATGCTGACTATGCGGCGGACTTGTGCCTGGCGGCAGGCTTCGACAAAATGCGCCGCGAGGCGGATGTGGGCGATGTTGAGCATTGCGCGGCAGCCGGTCAGCGCGGAGACGAAAGTTTCCGGTCGCATCGCGTCTCCCGGCACAATCTCGTAATCGCCTTTGGGCAGCAGGGGGATTTTTTCCGGCGAACGAATCAGGCATTTCACCGTCATGCCGCGCCCCAGCATGATTCGCAGCAGGTGCGAGCCGGTGTGGCTTGTGGCGCCGGTCAGGAACACGGGCGCCCGGGGCGAAGATGAGTCAGGATTCGTCATCATTTGACGCTGAATGAACCACGGATGGATTTGAGCGTCAAGAGACGAAAAAAAATTCGAAATCCGAAATCCGAAATTCGAAACAAATTCAAAACTGAAAAATACAAAACACAGGAAGGGGAAGTTGCTTTGAATCGAGAAGGGCGCATCCTAGATTTGTCGGGATTTTTCGCTTCGGACTCTTGCTCCTGCTCTTGCTCTCAATCGGATTACGGCGCCGGATTTGGAAATCCGGATTCAACCGGCTAAGGCTGCATAGAAAAAATTCCGGCTGTGCGAAAAGACAGCATATCAGAGCAAGAGCAGGAGCAAGAGCAAGATCAAGATAAGACACAGGACAAAGTTGAGATGCGCCCAATCGAGAATGATAATAGCTCCGCCGCTGGATATGGTTTGAGGCATCATGGTTTTGAATATAGGATTTGTTTCGGATTTCGAGTCTTGAATTTCGAATTTGCATACGATTCATTCCAGCGCGGCGCTTTCTATTTCGCTGGAGACGGGATTATCGAGCGTTTCCCGGACTTTTCCGGCCAGTGAGGAGGGCGTGAAGGGTTTTTGGAGAAACGGAATTTGCGACGTCAGAATGCCGTAGCGCACCACGGCGTCGTCGGTGTAGCCCGACATGTACAGCACTTTGAGTTCCGGATATGACTTGCGCAGCGCCTCGGCCAGCTGATGTCCGTTCATTTGAGGCATGATCACATCCGTCAGCAGCAGCTGAATTCCATCCGCATGGCGCCGAACCATGCGGAGCGCGCTGGGACCGTCCTGCGCTACCAGCAGCTGGTAGCCGCATGTTTCCAGCACAAGACGGACATATTTCCGCACTTTCTCTTCATCTTCCACCAGCAGAATTGTTTCATCGCCCATGGGCATGGCCGGCGCGAGCTCGGCGGATTCGACTTCGGGAGCAACGACGATGGCGGGCAGATATATTTTAAATGTCGTGCCATGCCCTTCTTCGCTGTAAATGAGAATTTGCCCCTCGGCTTGTTTGACGATTCCATAGACCGTCGCCAGCCCCATGCCGGCGCCCTTGCCGATCTCCTTCGTGGTGAAAAACGGCTCGAAGATGTGATCCCGGGTTTCCTTGCTGATGCCGACGCCGTTGTCCGAGACAGACAGCACGACATAGTCTCCCGCCTGCACTTCGGGATGTTGCTCTGCGTACATCTCATCCAGACGGATATTGCGGGTTTCGATGATAATCGAGCCGCCGGTCGGCATGGCGTCGCGGGCGTTGAGCGCCAGGTTCATCACGATTTGCTCGCCCTGGGCGGGATCGAGCATGACTTGATACAAGGCGGGATCGAGGATGGTTTCGAGTTCCACATCTTCGCCGATCAGCCGCCGCAACAAATTTCTCAATTGCGCGATCAATGTGTTCAGTTGCATGGGAGACGGGGTGAGAATCGAACGGCGTCCGAAAGCCAGCAATTGCTTTGTGAGCGCCGCCGCCATTTTTCCAGCTTCATGAATGCCTTGCAGCAATTCCCGGTTCGGATCGTCCGGCGTCGTGTCGGTTAGCAGCAGTTCGGAGTAACCGTTGATGATCGTCAACAGGTTGTTGAAATCATGGGCCACGCCGCCCGCAAGCCTGCCGATGGCTTCGAGGCGCTGCGCTTGCAGCAGTTGCACGGCGAGTTTTTTGCGCTCTTCGATGTCTCGCACAAAACCCAGGATGCGGTTTTCCTCCGCGATTTGCGCCCGGATGACGTTGACTTCCACCCAACGAGTAGTGTTGTCTTTACGACGGAAAATCCATTCAAACGTCTGCGGTTTTCCTGCGGCGGCTTCACGTATGGCTTGCATGGCTTTGTCTTGATCGTATCCCTGTTCTTTTGCGGAAAAATCGCCGATTGAGAGCTGAAAAAGCTCTTCGGGAGTGTATCCGGTCAGTTCGCAAGCCTGATGGTTTACATCCAGAATACCTCCACTCTTGAGGTCATGGACGAAGATGGCGTCGGCGGCTTTCTCAAAAATCTCCCGGTAGTTCGCCTCGGAGATGCGGAGCTGGTCGTTGAGCTTTTGCAGCAGCGTTTCAGTCTGTTTGCGCTCCGTGATATCTTGCGTGGTGCCGATGAGTTTCAACATTCGCCCTGTGCCCGGTTCGCGCAGAATGTCCGCGCGTCCGTGAACGATGCGCTGTTCGCCGTCGGGCAATATGATCCGGTGCTCCACGTTGAAAGTTCCGCTTTGTTTCAAAGCTTCCTGCATGGCGTCATCGACGATTTGCCGGTCTGCTGGATGAACCCGGTCCCAAAAGTACTTGGGTGTGTATTCTGTTTGGATCGGTTCATAGCCGAAGATACGACAGCATTCATCCGACCATCTCAGCGTATTCGCATCGATGTCTTCTATGTTGTCCAGGTCCTGTTCCCAACTGCCGACGCGCGCGATGCTTTGCGACACCGTCAGGTGCGCCTGTTTTTCGAGGAGTTCTTGCTCGGCTTGCTTGCGCTCCGTAATGTCGCGGAAAATCATCAGCGTGTAATTCGTGGCGAACCGGCTGGTTTCGTATTCCACGTAGCGGATGGAGCCGTCGGGACGCTGAATGCGGTCTTCCCATTGCAGTTGTCCAAGGGACTGGTATCGCCGCCAGCTGCTTTGCAGATTGTCCTTGTCTATGGAGAATGAGGCGTGATGCAGCCGCAGCAGCTGATCTGGCGGCGCTCCAAGGATAATGCCTGCTGCTGGATTGACGTCGATGAAGCGTCCGGCTTCATCCAGGATGGCAATGCCGTTCATCGAACTGTCAAACACTGCACGAAAACGATCCCGTTCCGACTCGGCGCTTTCCCGTTCCCGTATCTCAGCGGTATGATCCTTGAATACGGCGATGACTGATTGGATTTCTTTATTTGCGCTGTGCAGCGGAAATGTAGTCAGGGAAATCGCGACGCGTTTGCCTCCGGTGATTTTAACGTTGGTCAGTTCGCGCGGGTCGTACCAAAATGTCGGCGTATGCACCGTTTCGCCTTGGAAGGAACGTTGGATCATTCCCAGAATGCCGCTGCGTTGGGCGATGTTGTCCGTAGTGATGCGATAATCCGGAGGCGCTTCCGTGCCGAATAAATTTAGGAATTCGCGGTTGGACAGGATAATTTTCCCTTCCCGCCCAATGACAGCGAATCCAACCGGCGCAAATGAAAAAAGACCGGCGAGAAGTGCCTTGGGATCCGAAACGGCTGATAATTGCTGAGATATTCGGTCGATATCGCTCATGGAATTCCTTTCATGGGCGCTTATCAGTCCGTAGTGTATGGAAGGCTTTCCTCTGGAAAATCTGACGGCAGTGTCTTGCCATCGGCATGTCCGTTTTCGCATGTTAGGACGGGCTGTCGATGCGAGGAAACAACTCTTCCACAATAAGTTAGTTTACTCGTATTCACGTTGTTTCGCAAGCAATTTCTTACGGATAATAAGGAGTAATTGCACTGTTTTGATGCAATCGAGGAGCGGGAAGAATAGGATTTCTAGACAGTTTTCAGTTGCTCCGGAACGAAAACACGCTATAGTGCCTGATTGATCCATCCCTTGCGGGAGGACATGCAATCCGCTGCTCTAAAGGCTTCAGAAGGAGGAATTGACAATGGACCGAATGAATGAATTGGCGCTTGGATTTTACGGCATCATGATGAGTAAGGGGCTGCAGTTTCTCGGCGCGCTTGCAATTGTCGTTATTGGTTATTTCGCCGCGAAAACGCTGAGCGCGATTATGTCCAAGGCGCTGAAGAAGAGCGGTCTCAATAAAATCCTGATCGCTTTTTTCGCCAATGTGCTTTATTACGCGCTGATGACCTTTGTCATCGTCGCGGCATTGGAGAAAATCGGCATCCCTACTACGTCCTTCATAGCCGTGCTTGCCACGGCCGGTCTGGCCATCGGTCTCGCGCTGAAGGATTCTCTGCAGAACTTCGCCTCGGGCGTGCTGTTGATCATGTTCCGGCCGTTTAAGGCTGGCGATTTCGTCGAAGGCGGCGGCGTCAGCGGCATCGTGGAGGAAGTCCAGATTTTCAACACTGTGTTGAAAAGCCCCGACAACAAACGGCTGATCGTGCCTAATTCAAAGATGACCGGTGACAACATCGTCAACTATTCCGCGAATCCCACACGGCGTATCGACATGGTGATCGGCTGCGGATATGGCGATGATCTCAAACTGGCGCGCGACACGATTATGGAATTGATTGTTCAGGATGAACGCATCCTGAAAGAGCCCGAGCCGGCTGTCATGGTGATGGACCTGGGCGACAGCAGTGTGAATTTCGCCGTGCGTCCCTGGGTCAACACCGCCGATTACTGGGCTGTGCAGTGCGATTTGAAAGAAAAAATCAAATGCGCCTTTGACGAAAAGGATCTGAACATTCCATACCCGCAGCGCGATGTGCACATCATCGAACGCAAGGCGGGATAAGCGTCGATGTGAAATCTTGCGTTCAGCCGATGAGAAAACGGAAATCGTTCGGTGCGATTTCGCCAGCGCGGACATTTGCATTGACGATGGATGCGCGGATCATTGAAATATGCTTGTTTTAAGCGGCAAACGACGGCGAAAAAATGGAAGGCGGTTTTTTATGTGCGATGAAGTTCGAGTGCGATTTGCGCCTAGTCCGACGGGAGACCTGCATTTAGGAAATGCCCGGACGGCGCTGTTTAATTATCTTTTCGCCCGGCATCACGGCGGCAAATTCATCCTGCGCATCGAAGACACCGACACCGAGCGCTCAACGGATGAAGCGACGCAGGGGATTCTCGACGCGCTGGGCTGGCTGGGGCTGGAATGGGACGAAGGGCCGTTCTTCCAATCCGAGCGTGGCGATTTATATCGAACGGCGATCGAACGATTGCATAATGAAGGCCATGTTTACCGTTGCTTCTGCTCGCCGGAGGAACTGGAGCAGATGCGCAACGCGGCGCGCGAAGCGAAACAGGCGACGTATTATCAAAGCGAGTATCAGGAGCTGCCGCGCGATAAAAGCGACGCGCTCGCGGAGGAAGGGCGCAAGTTCGTTTACCGCTTTCGTGTGCCGAAAGGCGGAGCGACCGAGTGGGACGACGCGATTCGCGGCAAGGTGGTTTTTCAGCATGACACGCTGGATGATTTCGCGCTGGCGCGCTCGGATGGTTCGCCGATCTTCCTGCTTTCGAACGCCGTGGACGATGCCGATATGCGCGTGTCGCACGTGATTCGCGGAGAAGATCATCTGACGAACACAGCCAAGCAGATTATGATTTTGCGCGCGTTGGGTCATCCGGTTCCGCAATTCGCGCACTTGCCGATGATCTTTGGCATGGACAACAAGAAGCTCAGCAAACGGCATGGCGCCACGTTCACGTTGCAGTTTCGTGATGACGGCTACCTGGCCGAGGCGATGCTCAACCAGCTCGCCCTGGTCGGCTGGTCGTTGGACGACAAGACCGTGCTGTTTTCGCACGAAGAATTGACGCAACATTTTTCGCTGGAGCGCGTCAATAAAGCCAAGGGCATTTTCGATTACGAACGGCTGCTTTGGCTGAATGGACATTATATCCGGGAATTGCCCCTGGAGGAGTTGATCCGTCGTTCCGAGCCGTTTTTTCAATTCGCTGGAATCGAACTTGCCGGGCGCGATCCCGAATGGCTCCGCGGTCTTTTCGGATTGGTGCAAGAGCGCGTCCGCACGCTGAAGGAATTGCCGGAAAAACTATCCTACTTCCTGACCGATGCATTGGAGTACGAAGAAAAAAGCGTGAACAAGTTTCTCAAGAAAGAGGGAGTGGCCGCGCTGTTGCGCAAGACAGGCGAAGTGGCCGGCGCGGTGGAAGCATTCACGATCGAAGGCCTCGAAGAAGCGTTTCGCCAGTGGGTCGAAGCGGAGGCGATCAAATTTGGTCAAATCGCCCAGCCGTTGAGAGTCGCCTTGACCGGCTCTGACGCGAGTCCTGGGATTTTTGAAGTGATGGTTTATCTGGGCAAAGAGCGTTGTTTGCGGCGCATCGACGCCGCCATCGAGCGTTTTTGTTTGGTATAAACGGATCAAGCCTGCGGGTGAATGATAAAAATATTTTGGAATTGATTTGCGAATTTTATTGCTGTCTAATTGATGCAAGTGCGGTTAAGGCTGCCAACGGCCTTTGGCCTTGATGGCGCAATAAGCAGAATCTGCCGGGAAGAGTCGAACCATGTATCGACGCAAGTTCAGCATCATCGCAATGGCAGTATTGTTAGTGTGCGCGGCTGATTGGGCCGGGGCGGATGAAGTTGTCTTAAAGAGCGGAAGAAAGATCACCGGCGCCATCGAAATGGAGAACGAGGGCTTCGTGCGGATTCGATCCAGCGGAGCAGTGCTCGTTATTCAACGGAGCGACGTGGCCCGCATCAGTCACGCGTTCAATCGCAACGACACAAGAAGCGCCATCGAACAGACCTGGGAGAAGGGCGAAGCGATCAAGACGTACAACATGGCGCTTGAATATCTGACGACCTTTCCCGACGACGTCGAGGTTGAGTATTTAAAGCAGCAAGCGGAATCGCGGATTCAGGACGATTGCGACGCGCTGATCAAGCGCTTGCTGGAGAAGAAATCGCAAGGCGATGAAACATACGCCAAGTTGAGTGAAATGCTGGATCAATTGCCCGCCGGTTCGCGGACGCATGAGCAGATCCGTTCCAAGACCGTTGAATTGGCGCGGAAATTATGCGTCAGGATGCTTGAGGACAAGGATGATCAATTAGACGGTCTGTTGAAGTGGGTGGAGCCGTATTGCAATGATAAACAATGGCTCTACCTGGAGCAGGCGCGCGCGGCGATCGCTCAACGTCGCTACAATGAGGCGCGTCAGTTGCTCGAATTCAACATCAGCGATCTTAAACTGCGCGCCTTGCGCGATGCGTTGAAACTGCAACTGCTGCTGCACGAAGAGCGTTTTGTGGACGCTGCGGACACGGCCATGCGGGCTTCCTTTCTGGATTCCATCGAGCCGGAGGATTTGCGCAACGACATTCGCGAGCGATTGAGTCCGGCTTTGAAAGCCGCGGCGCGTGAGGCGACGCAGAACGGCAATTTCGCCGATGCGAAAAAGTATTACGAGAAGTACATCGCAGTTTCGCCCGATGATGAAGACACCCAGCGCGGCGCGATTGAGTTCTACCGCGCCGTGCACGATTCGGCCAAGGCATCCGAGCATGAAGCGATGCTGGAACGGCTGAAATACATCAAGCAATCCAAGCACGATCCGAGAATCGCGAAGTATTTGCACGAAGACGAGTTTCAACTCAGTCTGTATTCCAGTTTGCAGGACGCTGCTTTGGCGGACTGCAAGTATACGATGCGTTCGATATTGCTGGTGATCATCGACAATCGCGAATACGACAGCCGTCAGTTGAAGGAATGGCTGGAGAACGACAAGCGTTTGCGCGTCGAGATCGCCAAGTGGTTTGTCATTGTGGTCGCGGACATCCGGACGGCCGAAGGAAAGGAATTCTGCGAGAAGTACCAGGTGCAAACCGCGCCGCGCATTCTGGCGATCGACCGTAATCTGGTTGTGCGCGATGAAATAGCGGTTCCCACGGCGAGCGATGAGTTCTTCGATGCCTATAAGGCGATGTTGAGCCGTTTTCTCCAGGCGATGGCCGGCAACTAGCGGATCGAACTTGGCAACGCTCTAGATTTCCTCCAGGCAGGATGGCTCGAATTGCCATGCGCCGGTCCGATCCGGTTCGCATCCCCATTGTTTCAACAGGTCTAAATATTCGCCGCGCGGCATTGCGCTCCCGCCCATGCGTTCCAGGTGCGGCGTATGCAGCTGCGCGTCAAACATTTTGAAGCCCCAGCGCCGCCATTGCCGGTCGGCCGCGACCATCGCCACCTTGGAGGCGTTGGGACAGGCGGAGAACATCGATTCCCCGAAGAAACAGCGGCCGAGCGACACCCCATACATCCCTCCGGCCAGTTGATCGCCGCTCCAGACTTCAACGGAGTGGGCGTAACCCAGATCATGCAGCCGGGTGTATGCCTCGATCATCTCCGGCAAGATCCACGTTCCGGCGCCGGGGCCTTTGCGCGGGATCGCGGCGCAAGCGCGGATCACGTCGCTGAACGCGCGATCCATCGTGACGTTGTAGCGCCGTTGCCGGATCCACTTGCGCAGGCTATGGGAGCAATGCACCTCGCCCGGACGGAACGCCATACGTGGATTGGGCGACCACCAAAGAATCGGACTTTCTTCGTCGTACCAGGGGAATATGCCGTTGCGATAGGCCAACAGCAGCCGCTCCGTGCTCAAATCGCCTCCCACAGCCAACAGCCCGTCGTCGCCGGCGAACCGGGGAGAGGGAAAAACTAGCTGTTGGGAAAGCATGAAAACCGGCATTGATCCACGCTTTGTATAAGGATGGCTATCGGCGCGGTGATTATGCTCAATAAGGCGCAGTCGCGGCAATGGAAAAGATCAATAGCTTGGGGCGAAGCGCCGTCAGATCTATTCGTTGGAGGAATCGAAGAATCCAAATTCCCGCAAGTCGAGCGTTTCATCGAGGTAATGCCGGCGGCAGACGGGAAGGTAGCTTTCGTTGCCGCCGATCAGGATTTGATCGCCGGTGCGCACGGGTTTGCCGCCGGCGATGCGCATGTTCATGGTCGCTTTGCGGTTGCAAAACCAGCAGACCGTTTTGACCTCTTCGATTTTATCCGCCAGGCAAAAGAGCGCCTCGCTCCCTTCAAAGAGCTCATTGCGAAAATCCGCGCGCAGACCGTAAACGATCACTGGGATGTTCAACTGATCAACGACCTGGCAGAGCTGAGTCACATGCCGTCGCGTGAGGAACTGACCTTCGTCGATCAA
This sequence comes from Candidatus Sumerlaeota bacterium, assembly GCA_016928995.1. GTDB lineage: Bacteria > Sumerlaeota > Sumerlaeia > JAFGJS01 > JAFGJS01 > JAFGJS01. Next base: position 14,387 of record JAFGJS010000131.1, read on the forward strand.
CACGCAATCCACGGGCTGCCGATCCAGGGCTGTTTTCAGGAGATTGGTGTCCGGGAATATCGCCTCGGCTGTGCGCGAAAGCCCCACGCGAGAGACGATGCGGCCTAAGCCTTGCCGCGTGTCCAGATGGCTGGTCATGAGCAGGACGGTCTTGTCCTGCTCTTCGTAGTTGTTTGCTATCTTAAGAATCTCCAGCGATTTGCCGGCGTTCATGGTCGAATAACGGAAATACAATTGCGCCACGATAAACTCCTTCGGCGGTCAGCCCGGGAGTTTATTGTTGCTCCCAGGGCGGGATCACCGTGCGGCCCAGCCGCTGCGGTGCGGCTTTCGCATCCTGTGGCTGCTGCGCCGGTTGAACGGGACGGTTCGCCGCGGCAGGATTGGCTGCTGGCGGCGCGGGCCGGGGCGGAGGATCGGCGGGGCGGTGCAGCTGCGCCGCGGTTTTATGCGGCGGAGCGGAATTTTCCGGAATGCTCCCACGGACGGCGAGTTCTTCCAATTCGCGCCGGCCTACTTCATCTTTAATGTAAGGCTCGGCGGTGTCCCTCGCCACGATGCCGGACGCGACAAGCCGGACGATGCACTGATCCATGCTTTGCATTCCCATCGTCGAGCCGGTCTGAATGGTCTGGTTGATCGTCTCGATTTTATTCATGCGGATGCCGTTGCGGATCGCCGGAGTGCAGCGCATGATTTCCATCGCCAGAGCGCGGCCATTGCCGTCGGCGCGTTGCAGCAGGATTTGCGAAAGAACCGACTGAAGATTGGCGGCAAGTTGCGTAATAATCAAGGGTTGTTTATCGGCGGGAAACACATCGATGATGCGGTTCACCGTTTGCGCCGCGGATGAGGTGTGCAGCGTGCCGAAAACAAGGTGTCCTGTTTCCGCGGAGGTGAGCGCGATTTCGATGGTTTCCGGATCTCGCATTTCGCCGATCAGGATCACGTCCGGATCCTGACGCAGGGCGTATTTCAGGGCGTTTTTAAAGGAGAGCGTATCGCTGGCCGGACCGACTTCGCGTTGCGTGACCAGGGATTTTTTGGATTGGTGCATATATTCCACGGGATCTTCGATGGTCAGAATATGATACGGCTCCGATGAATTGATATAGTCGATGATGGCGGCGAGCGTGGTGGATTTGCCGGAGCCAGTGGGGCCGGTGACGAGAATCATGCCTTTCTTGACTCGGATAATTTCTTTGATGATCGGCGGCGCGCCGATTTCCTCGAAGGATGGGATGCGCGAGGAAAGCGCGCGCACTGTGGCGCCCAGCGTGCCGCGTTGCTTGTGAATGTTGAAGCGGAAACGTCCCACGCCCGTTAGCCCATATGCGAAATCGAGCTCAAAACGCGCATTGGGATCGTATTCAAAATGCTGGACCTGCTCTTCAGTCAAAATAGAGAAGAGAAGCGTCTTTAAGTCCGGTTCGCTGAACGCGGCGACTTGAGGCATGGGCGTCAGGTCGCCATGCAGACGGATGAATGGAGGATGACCGACCATCAGGTGCAGATCGGAGGCTTGCGCGTTGATCAACGCGACGAGAAGATCATTGATATGCATAAATCGGTCTCTTGACGTTCGTGTGAAACATCGCGGTTCAAGACGCGCAAGTGCTTCGCATGCTCCGGCGACCGGGCATGCTGCGACGGCAGGACGTCGGATTGATACGATGTCTGGTATGCATATCGGCAGAATTTCGGGGTTGCATTAGAGGATATGAATTGGAGAGGGGGGAGGCATAGACTGGCGATATCAGGTTCGACGCAGGGCGTTTGATTGCGCGTTGACATTAAAAATGGGCGGCTTTGCTTGAAAGCCGCCCATAACATCCTTAGCACATAAATAAAAGTAAGTGCGTCGAATTTCGATTTTACTGCTTCACGCGCACGATGTCGCCAGGCGACGTGGTGCCATTGCTCGGATCGTAGTGCAGAGAACTGCCACCGCTGCCAACGCCAGTTAAGTACTCTGGGCTGGGCTGGCCGAGATTAAGATCGAAGCACGTCTCGAAGTTCGTATCATTGCCATCCGCCCCCAGAGGATCGCTGACTGTGCATGTCGAGTTGTCGTGATCGCCCATATCCGGAATCTCATCACGATCCGGACCGTAGGAAATCAGCAGCCACGTGAACTCGAACTGACGATAACCGAAGGTTGTGCCCTTGGTCGTGGCAAACGGATCCGGCGGATAGGTGGTGATGTATCCGATCGGAGTCGTCAGCGTGGACAAAGCCGTCGGTGTGCCGCCAGGGTACGGAGTCCGCAGGGTGAACGTGCAGATGCCGCCAGCGCCGGGATCCGGCGCGCCAGCGTTAGCCGCAGCGTTTCCATTAGCCATCGCGGGATACTGGTTGTTATCAACGTAGTATGCCTCGATCGCGGTCGCCAACGAACGTTGGTCAGCCTTGACGCGGGAAACTTTCGCGCGTGTCTGGAATTCCAAGAAGTTCGGTACGGCGATAGCAGCCAAAATCGCGATGATCAACACCACGATAAGCAGCTCAATCAGTGTAAAGCCTTTCTTCATTACTTATCCCTCCCTTCCTATAAAATTTGAATGTTCGTGTTGCGCCTAAGCGTCAACTGAAACAAAGCATATGTCGCTTTGCTGTAAACTGTCAAGCGTATTTTACAGCAAGCTTGTAATCCCGGATTGAATCAAGGACTTGATAAACGTTCAATTATCAATGGTTCTGGTTTTACGCGGTATTGTTGAATCATGATCTGATATTCCGCGGGATGTGTTTCTTTTGGAGTGCGGCGAATTGAACCGGCAACACAGCCGCTGGTCTGATTTTGCCATGCCTGCGCCTTGATCCGTGGGATTTCAGCCCCAAGGCGACGGCAGGATCGTCGCTATCCTAAGAATCTGCGGCGCGTAACATCAATGATTATAGGAAGGCGTTTGCCAGACGGCTTGGAGCGGGACAAGGGCCTGATTGATTGCATCTTTGTTGAAAAGCTCTGGATCGAAATGCGCTCCGAGCATCCCGATGGCGTGTTTTCCGGGCTTGTGTCCGCTGGATGCAAGAAACTCCTGGCGCAACATTTGAAAGAGGCTGGCGCTATCGCATTCTTCCGGGGGAGCGGCTAATTTTCCGCGTGCGCAATGGGGATACGCCAGGCCCGGCTCCGGCGGCAGGGCTTTGTCCAGTTTAACGCTGAACCACCATTGCACGTCCATGTTGTAGCAATAGTTCATTTTATCTTTGGGATTGGCCAGCAGATCGCAGAGGCGGAATTTCGCGGCGTCGTGTTCATCAGCGCCGGCTTCCTCATCGGGAACAAGCGGCAGGTAGGCCTTGCCAGCGTGGTTGAATTCAAAGTCGCTCAGGCCGATCCATCCGAACAGCGCGGTGATGGTCCAGTGCAGCTGCCGCAGGGTGATCGTGGCCGGGACCAGCGCCACGCGCCAGACCGCAGGATCGCAGTCCAGCATTGTGACGCGCAGTTGGCAGACGCTCTCCACCGCTGAAGGCTTGCCTTGCAGGTCGATGGCGCGGAAACCCAGCATACGCTGATAGATCGTACGTTCCTGGTCTTCGTAGCAGCTGATCCAGTCCTCCAGGCTGGGTTCCTGCATCAAGTCGATTTCCTCATGTCCTTCATCTTTGAGCGCAATGTCGTCATCAATGTTCGGAGCGCCGCCGAAGAACGAAAAGGCGCCGTTCGGCAGATTGTTGAAGTCCACCGCTTCTCCTGTGATAAAGGAGGCTGTGATGCAATACAGTTTATCGCGTTGCGACTCGGTCAATGCCGCGGCGGCCCATTCCAGCAGGGACGGCAAGGCGATGGCGATGCGCAGGGCTTCTTTGTGCAGCATGTCCTCATGGCTCATGCGCAGAGTGTATTGGCGGGCGGCTTCGAGAAACTCGTCGCATGCGGCGTGGATTTCCGGCGCATGCTGCGTCAACGCGCGTTTCAGCGCATCATGTTTTTGCGCGAATACTTCCGCCAGCCGGTCGTAATCCGATCCGGCGAAGTCCAGTTTGATGATTTGTGGTTTTTTTTCTGCGGACATATGCCGGGCAGCGCTCCTGAAAAATTCGGCCTGGATGCGCGGTCTTCGCGCGTATCGACGCTGCTAGGAGTAGAGATGCGCACGACGATTGTCAACCTTCGGATGAAAGCGAACCGTCACAATGTGAACGAGAGGCGGACTTGACAGACCGCGCTATGCCGAAGATGATAGTCCGCAGCTACGATTTCTCCGAATCCCAAGGTAAAAAAATATTATGAATAAAATCATTCAGTTTTTCAAGCAGCTATTTCGGCGCGTCAGGGCGCCGTGGTCGGACGGATTTCTGTGCGATTCCTGCCGCTATGATTATGGCGGCGTATGCAACCGGCCGGAGCGTCCTAATGCGACGGAGTGTCCGGATTATAAACGCAAATAAAACATGCTGCGCACGGAAAGGATCGAGCGGATGAAGATTGGATTTATCGGCTTGGGGATCATGGGCCGCCCGATGGCGCTCAATCTGCTGAAGGCGGGTTTTGAACTGACGGTGTATAATCGCACGGCGTCGAAATGCGAGACGTTGCGCGAGGCAGGCGCCGATGTGGCCTCATCGCCGGCTGAAGCCGCCCGGGGAGCGGATGCTGTGATCACCATCGTTTCGAACACCTGCGACGTGGAAGAAGTGCTCCTCGGACCGCAGGGCGTGCATCAAGGCATTGCGTCCGGCGCTGTGGTCATCGACATGAGCACGATTTCTCCGATCGCCACGGAGCAATTCGCTAGGCGGTTCGAGGAGCTGGGCGTGAGCATGCTCGATGCCCCGGTGAGCGGCGGCGACACCGGCGCCCAGGCGGGAACTCTTTCCATCATGGTCGGCGGACCAGCGGAAGCGTTTCAGCGTTGCCTGCCAGTTTTTCAGGCGATGGGCAAGACGATCACCCACATTGGCCCGTCCGGACATGGTCAAAAGACGAAACTCGTGAATCAGGTGTTGGGCGCCGGAACATGCATGGCGATGGTGGATGCCGTGCGGTTGATGCAGAAATCCGGTTTGGATTGCGACAAGGCGATTCAAGCGCTCGCCGGCGGCGCCGCTGGTTCATGGCAATGGAGCAATCTGGCTCCGCGGGTTGTCGCTGAAGACTTTGCGCCTGGCTTCATGATCAAATTGCTGAGCAAGGATCTGCGGCTCGTTGAGGAACTCGCTCGCTCGCTCAATTTGGAATTGCCGATTCAACAGGAAACGGCGCAGTGTTTTTTCAAGGCCGAGGCGTCCGGATTGGGCGATCTGGGCACGCAGGGCGTTTATCGCTTATTCGAGAAAAAATGAGACTCAATCATCCGCTGGGGATGGCGGCGGTTGCACGTAAAGCACGCGGCCCCATTTGCGCATGCCGAAATCGAAAAGCGGTGTGGCAATGCTGTTTTCCGGGAAGAACTTGCTCAGGCAATCGAGCACAATGGCATTTTTTTTCTCTTCGCGTTCGCGCTGATTGAGCAGGTATATTTCGTTGTATACCACGAGCAAGCAAGGGAGCTGGATTTTCTTTTGCGCTTTGCTGGGCTTGATCAAGCAGTCATTGCCTGCCAGCATGCAAACGATGAGCGACTGCTCGCCACGCAGCAGGAACTTGTGGCGCGGATTCATCCGTTCATAGGTCATGATGGGAAACAGGCTGTGCTGACTGGAGTGATAGACTGGCAGATCGCGGGGCGTTTGGGCGATGGCTTGTTGATAAAGAAACAATTGAACGCCGCGCTCATCCTTCACGGAATACATTGACCAGGACGCTATAAAAGTAAACAATACAATGATATATAGCGTTGCGCGGGATTTGTTGTGCCAAGCTTTCTCACCATCGGAATTGCCTGATGCGCCTGAGGCCACGAGCACGAAAAACGGCGCCCAGTGGATGATCAGCAATCGTCCATACAGCCGTCCCTCCAACTCGATTTGATAGATGAAAAATGTGAACAGCAACGGGAAAACGAGCGTCCAGGCGATGTAAATCCAGAGCAGTCGCTCCTTCCGCTGGAGATAAACAGTGCATCCGATCAGCATTAAGCAGAGTGCGACGGCAAATAGAATCTTTTGCAACGGAGACAGGAGTTCCGGTCCGTGCGGTTGAGAAAGCAGATGAATCTCGCGCAGCCATTGCACGAGCGGATCCAGCGGAAGATTGGGGATACGCCCAAGAAATGGATCGAGATAGAAAACGAGCATGTGTCTCGTGACTTGGCCGTGATGCGAATGCACGCCGCCGGCCGTGTTGTTCATCAGCTGCACAAAGAACCAATACAGCCAGTGCCAGTAAAGCAGGAATACGGCGAAGCCGAGAATGGCAAGGGTGGACAAGGTCTTGCCCCATGATTTTATTTGGCGGCGCAGCCATGTGGCGAGGCAGAAGAACTGTCCCATCACGAGCGCCAGGGCATAGTAGTGCGTGTAAAGCATCAGCATTCCGGAAACGCACCAGAGCGCGGCCCAGCCCCAGCGCCATTTTTCGCGCAGCTGCCAGACCGCCCAGTGCGAGAGAATCGCGAAATTCAGCAGCAGAGTGTACATGCGCGCCTCATGGCTGTAGTGGATCAAATATGGATTGGCGGCCATCAGCGCAAGGAAGGCCAGGGCCGTGCGGCGTCCAAAGAGACTGCGAGCATAGACGTAGCCGGGAATCAGCGCGATCCAGCCGAACAGCATGGATAACTTGCGTCCCCATGCCGCATAGTCGACCCCGTCGGCCGGCGATCCTGGAAAGAGCGCCATCCATCCGCGCAGAAAATAATAATAAAGCGGCGGATGGTCGTCCGTGCGGATGATGTGCATCATCTCGGCCCATGGCTTGTTGATCAGCACAAAGGAAAAGCCTTCGTCATACCAAATGCTCATGTGGGCATGATTTCGCCAGCGCATGAGAGCGGCCAGGATCATCAGCGCCGCAAAGATCAGCCAATGCCAGAGCGATGCCTTGTCATCTGCGGCGTCAGTATGTTGTTCGTCAGGATTCATCGCGTTATTGTAGTGGATTCATTGAAAGATTTCTTAAAATCAAAAATTTAATTCAAAATTCAAAAATTATCTTCTCCGTGCCTCTGTGCCTCCGTGCTTTTATGAATGCCGGATGAATTTCACGGCGAAAAAACCGTCGCATTGATCGCGATGCGGCGCGGTGCGCAGACGTCCGCGCTGATCCAGATAAGTCTGAAGCCATTCAGGCGCCGCACTGCGTCCTGCTTCGCGGAACTGCGAATACTTCGCAAGAAACGCGTTCGCCGCGCTGTCTGTTTCTTCTTCCGTGATTGTGCAGACGCTATACACCAACGCGCCGCCGGGACGCACGCAATCCGCAGCGGCGTCGAGAATTTCGAGTTGCAGCTTGCGGGTAGCGGCGGCGTCCTCGGGTTTGCGGCGCCAGCGGATGTCCGGATTGCGGCGCAATGTTCCGAGTCCGGTGCATGGAGCATCCACCAGCACGCAATCCGCCGGTTGCGATCGCAGGAAATCGATCAAGGCGGGATTCAGCGCATGGGTTTCGATGCATGCAGCGCCCAGTCGCGCGGCGCCCTCCTCCACTTTGCGCAACCGGGCTTCGTCCACGTCCAGCGCGAAGATCCGGCCCTGGTTTTGCATTAGCGCAACGAGCTGACAGGTCTTTCCGCCGGGCGCGGCGCACCAGTCCACGACTTTATTCCCCGGGCGCGGCGCGAGCAGATGCGGCACGAGTTGCGAGGCCATGTCTTGCGGTGCGGCGAGTCCATCCATGAACCATTTCCGCTCGTGAAGCGCGCCATGAGTACTGGACACGATCAGGCAATCCGGCGCCGGATGCGGCGGCTCGATCAGCTCTGCGCCTTCCCGACGCAGCGCGGCCGCCACATCCTCGCTTCGTGCGCGCAAGGTGTTCACGCGCAGATGCAGGTCCGGCCGCCGGTTGTTCCACTCCATGGCCGCTTCCGCCTCGGCGCCATAGCGTTGCTCGATCAACCGCGCCAGCCAGTCCGGATGGCTGTGGCGCACGGCCGCCGGCAAGTCAAGGTTGAGTTCCGGCGCGCCTCGTAGCAGATTGCGCAACACACCGTTGATAAAACGCGCCTGTTTTTCCGCCGTTTTGGGCTTGGATGCACGGCGGATGAGTTTCACGCTTTCATCAACCAAGGCATGTTCCGGCACGCGATCCATCAGGTAATGCTGATAGCATGCCAGACGCAACGTCGCTCGCGCCACGCGATCCATCGCATGCAGCGGAGCTTTGAGCAGCGGGCGCACCTGCTCGTCCAGCAGCCGCTGATGCCGCAACACCCCCAAGGCGAGTTCACGCGCCTGTGCCGCGTCCTGGCCCGCGATGCCGTGATCGCGCAGGAGCTGATCGAGCAATTCGCGCGCGCCCAGGGGAGAATGTCGAAATCCCAGCAGCGTTTCCAACGCAGCCTCGCGGCCGTTATGAATCGACTTTAGTATCTGGCGCGGTTGTGGCGTATTTCTTTCATGCATTTGATCAGCCTGGCGAATGTAATATCATCGATTGGAAAATCTCATGATGCGAAGTGTAGATCGCCCGCAAAATGATGCGCTGCAGTGAAATCCGCAATGGTCTTTTTTTAAAGCAACGATTAATTTGTTTGTTGAATACATATAGTGAATCAAGTAAAATATATGAATGTTCAGAATGGTGCAGCTCATTTGAACTGTGCGAAAGATGGCTGTTATGATGTGTGCATTGTCATGAAGATTTGATGCTATGCAGCGTTCAGGAGGAAAGTTATGCCATTCAAAGATTCCAGCGCTCGACAGCAGGAGCTGGAGCGCCAACGTCTCGAGCACCGTTTCGCGGTGCAGCGCATGGTGCAGCGCCGATTCACGAAATTTGGCGACGACATCTGTAATCACTTGAAACAGGCCGCTCCAGATCCGCACGCGATGCTGCGTGTTCTTGAGAAACTGGGGCTTCCTCCGGTTCAACAACTCGACCGGCAGCTCGCCCGGATCGAGGCGTTTGTGGCCAACTACGGCTCTGATGAATATTGCAAACGGCTTCACGTCACGAGTATGAATGAGCTTCGCAAAGCCCGGCGAAGCCAGCTGGAGCAACTGCAAAATGAAATGCGGAATAGCGACCGCAATCACGTTGAGAGCGAGCTGAAAAGCAGCCTATCGGAATTAGAACATGAATTGCTGGGTCATGCAATACAACCGGCAGAGCAATCGAATGTCGCCGATCTTCCATCGCCTTCCGATATAGAGTCCATCCCGGAAGACTTGCCGGCGCCGGAGAGTTTTTTCGATGATCAAGGCAAGTACGTCGGTCCGGAGCGCCGCGTCAACGCTGAGGACCGGCGCAAAAACCAGGATCGGCGGGACAAGATTGAGCTGATTCGCCAGAATAAACGCTTTGGGGGTGAACGGCGAAGGATTAAGCGGCGCAAAGCGGATCGTTAACGAGTGACGGGGCGCCGAAAACGTTACCAGATTTTTCCATTCCGAGATGCAATTTCAATCCGATTTCGCGCTTTGCTTTTCGATAACTAGACTAACTTCAAAGAAATACAAATTCGAAAATCGGACTGCTGAAAGGCAGATTCCCCCATCGTTATCCACAGGGCGGAAAGTTGACTAACATCAATAATTACAATTATATACCATCAAATATGGGGCGGGCTTGTGGAAAAATGTGAATAACTATCGATTGTTTTATTCTGCTGGATTTACCTGATGATTTCGCAACCGGCATGTTCAGTATCCCGCAAATTCATGAAATCAGAATATGTCCCACAAAAAAACTATGAGGATACGATCACAATGCACTTTATAGCGTCCTGATTGTCTCCCATCCAGCCATACAAGAAATAGTATTGCCGGTCAGAAATGCACTTTTTACCGAATCCGTTGCGCTGGATGGTGAAAAAAAAGGCCATTGCCATAAAGTCGAGGGATCTTGATATTTTCATTGATTTTAGGGTTTTTTCGCACAAACTGGGATTCCCTCGGCTGGCATCGGCTTTCAGCTGGAGACGGGGCATCATGATTGATTCCAGGAGACGAACGGCATGCTGGATATTCGGATCTTTCGCGAGGAGACGGAGCGCGTACGGCGAGGACTTCAAGCGCGCATGATGGACGCCGCGCTGGCGGACAAGGCGCTGGAACTGGATGGTGCGCGCCGCGAGCTGGTGACGGCGATCGAGGCGAAAAAACAGACGCGCAATGAAACCTCAAAACAGATCGGCGCAAAGATCAAGGCCGGTGAAGACGCGGAGCCGGTGAAAGAACAGATGCGTATCCTGGGCGATGAGATCAAGGCCGGCGATGACCGGCTGCGCGAGATCGACGCGGAACTGGACGGTCTGTTGCTCAATATCCCCAACCTGCCGCATGAGAGCGTACCTGTCGGCGGCGAAGCGGACTTTCGCGTGGAGCGCGACTGGGGTGAAAAACCGCAACTCTCTTTTGAGCCGAAGCAGCATGATGAATTGGCCAAGACTCTGGGGCTGCTTGAACTGGAGCGCGCATCGAAGATCACGGGCAGCAACTGGCCGTGCTTTCGCGGCAAGGGCGCGCGTCTGGTCCGGGCGCTGTTGAACATGATGCTGGACATGCACGTGGATCAGCACGGCATGACTGAGATTTATCCGCCGTTCGTGGTGAATCGCCAAACCATGACCGGCACGGGGCAATTGCCGAAGTTCGAAGAAGACCTTTATCGCTGCGACGCTCCGGGCGAAAACCGGGAAAACGATCTTTTCCTGATCCCCACCGCGGAAGTGCCGGTGACGAATTTGCATTCCGGCGAGATATTGAGCGCGGATGAACTGCCGATCAATTATTGCGCGTTCACTCCATGCTTTCGCCGCGAAGCCGGCAGCTACGGCAAGGAAACGCGCGGACTCACGCGCGTGCATCAGTTCGACAAAGTCGAAATGGTCAAGTTCGTCGATCCAAAAACCAGCTATGACGAGCTGGAGCGCTTGCTGGCTTGCGCGGAGGACGTGCTTCAAGCGCTGGGGCTGCATTACCGCGTGATTACGCTGGCCAGCGGCGATCTGGGTTTCAGCGCGGCGAAATGCTACGACATTGAAGTCTGGGCGCCCGGCGCCGGACGCTACCTGGAGTGCTCCTCATGCAGCAATTTCGAGGACTTTCAGGCGCGGCGGGCGAACATCCGTTTTCGCCGCGAGGCCAAGGCCAAGCCGGAGTTCGTGCATACGCTGAACGCCTCCGGACTGGCGCTGCCGCGCACCATCATCGCGCTGATGGAGACCTATCAGCAGGCCGGCGGCACGATCCGTGTGCCCGAGGCGTTGCGGCAATACTACCGCGCGGACGTGATTGACTGAGCCGGCTGTCGCGGAATTCACACATCCCTGATGTGTATCGAGTCACAATGCCAGTGTGCTGACGCTCGATGCCGCCTTCTATAAGGCGCAGTTCAGCGCTATCCGTTCCATCATACAAAACAAAACGGCGTGTTTGAATCAATCACTTCGCGCTGATTTCAATTTCACTCCTGCGCAAGGGCGAGAATGTTTCTCGCGATGTCGTTCAGGGGGAGGATGCGGTCGATGGCGTTGCGCTGGATGGCTTCCTTGGGCATGCCGAAGACGACAGAGGTAGCCTCGTCCTGGGCGATGTTGAGCGCGCCGTTTTGTTTCATCAGGAGGATGCCTTCGGCGCCGTCGCGTCCCATGCCGGTCATGATCACGCCGACGGCGTTGCGGCCGGCGTATTGGGCCACGGACTTGAAGAGGACATCGACGGAGGGACGATGGCGCGAAACGAGCGGGCCGGATTTCACGTTGACGTAGTAGCGCGCGCCGGAGCGCCGCAGGAGCATGTGGTAATTGCCGGGAGCGATGAGAGCGAGGCCTGGTGTGACCGAGTCGCCGTCCTTGGCTTCGCGCACTTCCATCGCGGAGAGTTCGTTCAAACGCTGGGCGAAGGATGTCGTGAATTTTTCGGGCATATGCTGAACAACGACCGTTCCGGGAGCGTTGGCGGGCATGGCGCTCAGCACGACGCTGAGGGCTTCGGTGCCGCCGGTGGAGCAGCCGATGGCGATGATTTTATTGGTGGAACGGGTCATGGAGAGCCGAGGCGCGGCAGGGCCGGCGGCGGGCTGAGCGACGCGTTTCTGGACTTTGACAAGGGCGGCGGCTTTGATTTTATCGATCAGGGCGATGGACATGTCGCCGACAGAATAGGCGCTGCCGGGTTTGCACATGACATCCACGGCGCCGGCTTGAAGCGCTTCGACGGCCATCTCTCCGCCTTTGGGGGTCAGGGACGAGACGACGATGACCGGCAGAGGATAGTAGTGCATCAACTTTTTCAGGAAAGTGATGCCGTCCATGCGGGGCATTTCGACATCGAGCGTGATGACGTCGGGCTTATGCTGGACGATTTTATCGCGGCCAATGTATGGATCGGCGGCGGTGTCGACGACTTCGATTTCCGGATCGCGGGAGAGTTCTTCGACAAGGATGCGCCGGACGATGGCCGAGTCATCGACGACGATGACGCGGATTTTACGTTTGGGCGCCGTTGGATTCAGCGCGGAGCTGCGTTGGATCGAGGATGCCATGATTCTAATTCGTCCTTTCGAATTTGCAATAGGCCAGCACGGGATAGTCGTCGATGAGCAGAGCGCTGGTTTTTTCGTCTTGCGCCAGGGCGTTCCATTGCTGGCCGCTGATGACCTCGACTTTCGGGACCGAGAGGTTGAAGACGGGTTGATCGCCGGCGGCGCGGGTGAGCAATTGGCCGCAGATGACGTTGAGCGTCTCCTGGATGGCGTCCTTGGAGTCATCGGGCGTGACTTCCTCGCCGGGCCCCTTGCCGAGCATATTGACGGCGAGTTCGCGGCACATGGATTCGGGGACGATGAGGCCGAAATTGCCATTGGCGACATCGCCGGTGAATTCAATTTCGCCCTGGAAGGCTTGTTCCGGCGGCTCGCTGAGTTCTTCTTTTTCAGCGTTTTCGCCGAACATAAAGGCGAGTTTTTCCAGCACGTCGCAGATGGCTTCGATCATGTGCTCATTCAGTTCGGTCATGATTGGGCGCTCCTAGGATTTTATCGACGACTTCGCGGATTTCCTCGGGCGCAAAGGGTTTGCGGACATAGTCGCGCACGCCTTTGCGGCGGAGTTCTTCGATGCGCGTCTGACTGCCTTCGGTGGAGACGACGACGACAGGAACGGTTTTCATCAGTCCGTCGGCGTTCATCCGATCGACCATTTCGATTCCATTCATCACAGGCATGTTGATGTCCGCGAAGACGATGTCGATCCAGTGCTCTTCCAGCACATCGAGGGCTTCCTGTCCATTGGAGGCTTCATAAACCTCATGAACAGGAAGTTGGGCCAAGCGCAGGGCTTTGGCGATGACCGAGCGGACGGTTTTCGAATCGTCCACAAGCAGGACACTGAGCGGCATTTTTTCACCTCCCTTGGTTATTCAGCCAGCTGCGGACTTCAACGAGCCGCAGATGGATATCACAGGCGACTTCTTCGATGATTTTTCTAGTCAACTTCAACCGGGCCGTTGCGCTCTGGGACATATGGTAGTTGAGTCCGTCGTTTCCAGTTCCGATGCCGGCGATCAGGCAGACTGAATTGGCAACATGAACCAGATCGGCGATCAGGCGGTGATCATCGTCGAGCTGCTCCGGTTCGTGGTGCCAGCGGACGGCCTCGACGATCTCCCTGGGCAAATTCCAGCGTTCGAGCAGTTCGGCGCCGACTTCGGCGTGGTCGATGCCCAGTATCTCGCGTTCAGCCTGTTCAAAGGAAACTTCGCCCTTGAAGGCGCGTTCTTCGATCGGTTTGACATCGACATCAACAAAGGATCCAAGCACGACTTTGCCAATGTCGTGGAGTTGACCGGCGGTGTGCGCGGCGCCGGAGACATCGTAGCCGAGTTCCTCGGCGAAGAGACTGGCGCCGGCGGCGACGGCGAAAGAGTGCTCCCAGAGCTGATCGCTGGGGAGGCCGTAGCCCTTCATGGTGGCGTCGCCGAAGGAGGCCATCACGGCGGACATGACCGTATGGAAGACGCTCTGGGCTCCGATGTGGACGATGGCGTCCTTGACGGAGCTGATGGAACGCTGGCGTCCATAGTACGCCGAATTGGCCAGCCGCAAGACATTGGAGGTCAGTCCGGGATCGCATTCAATCACGCGCGCCAGCTCGGTCACCGGGGTTTCGGGATCCTGGAAAAGAGGGATCGCCTGCGCCACGGCGTTGGGCAGCAGCGTGACCGTGCGAGTGCGTTGCAGGATTTCATCGCGCTGGTTCATAGTTCTCGTTCTCTTCCTCCCGACTTGAGCATCGTCCGGCCTGAGGCCATTTCGAGGTAGACTGTGCGGGAGATTGTCCCTCCGACATCCTCGGATCGGATGAGGACGTCGTTTTTCCAGAGCACTTTGCGCAGGACGGTGTAGTTTCGTTCGCCGATTTTGAACAGACCATTCTCATCGAGCATTTTGGCGGCGCCGGCGACTCTGGCGATGAGCCGGTCTTTGCGCGCGCCGGCGGCGATCACTTCGCGCAGCAGCGCCACGACGCCCGTATCGGTGAATCGCGCGGGATAGGAAACAGCTTTGTCGGGGCTGATCCGCGAAAGCGGGAGCATGCAGTGAATCAGGCCGCCGACCTGAGCCACGGGGTCGTATAGCGAAAGTCCCACGCACGAGCCGAGGGAGTACGTGATGAGGATGTCCTCGACGGATGTGGAGACTTTCATTTCACCGATGCCGATGGTATATCTCAAAACCGTGGTCCTTTCTTCATGATCCGGGTTTGCGCCCGGCGGTAATCTGCGGCGCTCTCGTCTAGATTTTCATATAGATCGAGGGAGCGACGGATTTGTATTCCTTTCCCATGCCGATCAGGCTTTCCGCGTGACCGACCATGAGATAGCCGTTCGGCGAAAGCAGCCGGTGAATTTCAAGCAATAGACCGCGGCGCACGGGCTGATCGAAGTAGATCATCACGTTGCGGCAGAAGACCAGATCGAAAGGTCCGCGCATGGGGAACGGGGGCTGGGAAAGATTAAGGCGCTTGAATTGGATGAGTTTTTTCAGCGCTGGCTTAATGGCGTATTGTTTTTCAGTTCCGTTCCGCATTTTGTCGAAGTACGCGAGGCGCATTTTGGGCGGAACGGTTTTGACTTTTTCCTCGGCGTAAACGCCGGTTTTGCTGCTCTGCAGGACGCGGGTAGAGATGTCGGTGGCAAGGATCTTCGCGTCCAGGGAGCCGGAAGCGCCATTGAAACTGTCGAGCAGAACCATGGCCAGGGTATAGGGCTCTTCGCCGGTGGAGCAGGCGGCGGACCAGATGCGGAAACGCCGTTGTCCTTTGGCGTTCCATTGGGCGAGGGCGTTCTGCATGAAGCGGAAGTGGTGGTCCTCGCGGAAGAAACTCGTGACGTTGGTCGAGATGGCGTCAAGCAGGCGGACGATTTCGTCGCCGTCCTGACTGTTCGCAATGTATTTCAGGTAGTCGCGGTGACTGCTGATGCCAAGCGCGCGCATGCGTTTCCCCAAGCGCGAGGTGAGCAGGGCTTCTTTGCCTGAGCTCAGGGAGATGCCGCTTTTTTCGTAGATCAGTTTGCGGTATTGATTGAAGGTTCTTGGGTCCATCGTGTATTTTGCGTCCTGCTTTCGTATTATGCATCGCCACGATTCGGCGTATGGCTTATGCGCCTTTGGCTTGCAATGAGGCTAGCGTCGCCTGGATTTTCTCGGTGATCACGTCCGGCGTGAAGGGCTTGATGATGTAATTGTTCGCGCCCGATTTGATCGCGTCGA
>JAFGJS010000132.1 GCA_016928995.1 Candidatus Sumerlaeota bacterium
AAAAACGTTAAAAAACTGCGATTCCGGAGGCAAGAAAAACCACCTTAAAAAATCGATTTTTTGTCTAGACAGAGGGGACAAGCTCATCTATCAATCGAGTGATGCCTCATTCGGCGCTAAAATCACGAATAATAATCCAAGCAATGCGATCGAAATCCTATCAAAAGAGAGCAAATATTTACATGATGAACTGGAAAAATATAAAAAATACTATGATATATATCCTGAGTCATTGAAAGAATTAAACATCGATATAACACCTCCTAGCATAGGGGCTAGAGAGTGGAATTATCAAGCAAGTAAAAATGGAACGATGTATTATCTAAGTGTAGATTATGATCCACAATATTATATGTATGAAAGTTGGTTTTTTTCTTCTGAATATAATACATGGCACAGTGATAGTTGACAAGAGCTATATAGATATTATCATGAACTTCACATTTGTCAGTTAGAATATTCACATCAATATATTACACATACATTAAGAGTCATGCTTCGCGTATAATATCAATGAATCTTGCCAGAAAAATACAATACTTCATGTCGATGATCAAGATCGCGCATATGGTTTTTGCGTTGCCGTTTGCGCTGGCGGCGATGTGTCTGGCGGCGATGCGGCGCGGAGGAACGCCGTGGCCGGCCTGGCAGGAGGCGGCGCTGATCCTGCTCGCTTGCTATGCGGCGCGCACGGCGGCGATGACCTACAACCGGATCGCAGACCGCGAGATCGACGCGCAGAATCCGCGCACGAAAAACCGAGAGCTCGTCACAGGCGCGCTCTCGCTGAATTTCGCACGCATGATGCTGATCGTCCATGTCGCGCTATTCGTGCTCGCGGCCTGGGGTTTGAACACGCTGGCGCTGGCGCTCAGCCCGGTCTGTCTCGCCGTGCTGCTGGGTTACAGCCACATGAAACGTTTCAGCTGGCTGTCGCATGCAGGGTTGGGGCTGGCGCTGGGACTCGCGCCGGTGGGCGCCTGGATCGCCATTGAAGGCGCCGCCGCATTCCAACGGCCGGAGCCATGGCTGCTGATGCTTAGCGTGTTCTGCTGGGTTGCCGGATTCGACGTCATCTACGCCTGTCAGGATTACGAAACAGACCTGCGCATCGGTCTGCGCTCTATCCCCGCGCGCTTCGGACTGGCCGGGGCGTTTCGCATCACTCACGCCCTGCATTTTCTATCCGGCGCCGGTTTCTTCGTCTTCTGGCGCGTCGCCGGGCTGGGCTGGCTCAGTCTCGGCGGCATCATCCTGATGTGCATGCTGCTGGCATACGAGAACGCCATCATCACCCCGCGCGACCAATCGCGACTGAACACGGCCTTTTTCACGGTCAACGGCGTCGTCAGTCTAATGTTCTTCGTCTGCGTCCTGGGCGATCTGTTGCTTTAAGCATTCCACACAAAAGTTTCGTTTGACAGCCGCCGATAAGCATACCATCATAGCGCTTCCTTGATCGAGATCGGTCTGGAAACGCCACCGCATGCTCAGTTTGTCCGCTTTCTCCGGCGGCATACCGGGATGCAGGTGTAGATTACTGAAAAAGCAGGAGATGGAACATGTCGATTACACCGACACGCAAAACCGAAGTGATTGATGAGTACAAAACGCACGACGGCGACACCGGCTCGCCCGAGGTGCAAGTGGCCGTGCTCACCGAACGGATCAAGAATCTGACGGAGCACTTCAAGAAACACAAGAAAGACCACAATTCCCGCCGGGGCCTGCTAATGCTGGTCGGCCAGCGCAAACGAATCCTGAAGTACCTGCAAGGCAAGGATATCGGACGCTACCGCACTCTGATCGGGCGCTTGGGAATTCGCGGATAAACGCAAACAAAGGGCCGGCTTGCCGCCGGCCCTTTTGAGTTTATTTTGGGAGTGAAGCGAGAAATGGCTGAGGACCGTCTCACGACGGATGAGGCCGCCACGAGTGCACACGTGCATTCACGAACATGCCGATCCAACTGCTCGTTCGTGAGCGCTCGCGTTCATTCGTGGCGTTCAAACCACACCTCAGACAGCACGCCACATAATCCGGCGTAAGTTTCGCTCCCCATCAATACAGACTTAACGGGCCATAGCGCCCGGCAAGCCCGGCCATGAGGCCGGAGATAAATCATATAAACCACGGCCGGCAAAGGGCTTTCCACGCGGCGCCATGCACGTTCCATCGGCACGGCGCGACGTGGAAGGCCGGCGAATATGCCGCCAATTGCTTTTCCGGCCGGGAAGGATCAATTAAATGATTCACAACTACCAGTTGCCATTCGGCAACGGCAACGATCTCAAAGTCGAGATCGGCAAAGTCGCCAAACAGGCTCACGCATCGATCTGGGCCAGTTGGGGCGACACCGTCGTCCTTGCGGCCATGGTCTTCGGACCGGACGCCCGCGGGGTGGATTATTTCCCGCTGTTCATCGACTATCGCGACAAGATGTACGCCGATGGACGCATCCCCGGCAGTTTCTTCCGCCGCGAAGGACGCCCCACGGATCATGAAACGCTTAAGGCGCGCATCGTGGACCGTCCGTTGCGTCCGCTCTTCCCCGATCACTATCGCGACGAGGTGCAGATTTTCCTGAACACCTACTCGGTCGATCAAGAGCACGTCGATTATGTCATCTCGGTCAACGCCGCGTCGCTCGCGCTGTTGATCAGCGCCTGTCCGTTTACAAAGCCGGTCGGCTGCGTTCGCGTTGGCCGCATTGACGGCGAGCTGAAAGTCAACCCGACGATCAGCGAGATGAAAACCAGCGACGTGGACCTGCTTGTCGCCGGCACCAAAGACGCGATCAACATGGTCGAATGCGGCTCGAATTTCGTGGAAGAATCCGTGCTAATCGACGGCCTGCGCCTGGCGCACGACAAAATCCAGGAAATCTGCGCCTGGCAGGAAAGCATCCGCGCCGAGATCGGGCAGCCGAAAATCGAAGTCCTCAAACCCGAAATCAACGAAGAAGTCTTCAACGAGGCCGTGCTGCTGGCCGAAACCAAGTTGGAGCCAGTTTACGCCATCACGGAAAAAGTCGAGCGCTCCGACAAACTGGACGCATGCAAGCAGGAAATCTGCGACGCGATGCTGGAGAACCTTGGCGAAGAAGCGTACACGGAAAATCTGAAGACGATCATCGGCGCCATTGATACAGTGTATAAAAAACGTGTGCGCCTGGAAACGCTGAAAGGCAATCGCACCGATGGCCGGGATTTGAAGGAAATCCGGCCGATCACCGTGGAAGCCGGCACGCTCCCCCGCGCACATGGCTCCGGTCTGTTCACACGCGGACAAACCCAGTCGCTCGGCGTCTGCACGCTGGGCACCAAGACCGAACAGATGCTGATCGACGACATCCGCGGCGTGTATGACCGCCATTACTTCCTGCATTACAACTTCCCCGGATGGAGCGTGGGCGAGGTTCGTCCGGCGCGCGGCCCGGGCCGTCGCGAGATCGGCCACGGCAACCTGGCTGAAAAATCCATCGAGCCGGTCCTGCCCGAGCATCCCGGCTTCCCCTACACCATCCGCCTGGTTTCCGAAATCCTCGAATCGAACGGTTCGAGCTCGATGGCCAGCGTATGCAGCTGCTGCCTGGCGTTGATGGACTGCGGCGTGCCGATCAAGGCGCCCGTGGCCGGCATCGCCATGGGCCTGATCATGGATGAGGAAAGCGGCAAGTACGTCGTGCTGAGCGACATCGCCGGCATCGAGGATCATCTCGGCGACATGGACTTCAAAGTCGCCGGCACGAAAGACGGCGTCACGGCCCTGCAGATGGACATCAAGATCGAAGGCGTGACGATTGAGATCATGGAAAAGGCCCTGGCGCAAGCCAAGGAGGGCCGCCTGCACATCCTCGGCAAAATGACCGACGTGCTGGCCGAACCGCGCCCCGAGCTTTCCAAGTGGGCGCCGCGCATGGAGCAGATCAAAATCCCGCAGGACAAGATCGGCGCGCTGATCGGCCCCGGCGGCAAGAACATCCGCGAAATCTGCGAGACCACCAAGTGCAAGATCGACGTCGAGGAAGACGGCACCGTGATCCTCGCCGGCGTGGACGGCGAAATGATGAAGCTCGCCATCAAACTCGTCGAGCAATGCACCGCCGTGCCGGAAGCGGGCAAGATTTACACCGGCAAGGTCCGCTCGATCCAGAACTTCGGCATCTTCGTCGAAATCCTGCCGGGCATCGACGGTATGTGCCACATCAGCGAACTCGTGGCGGATCGCCGCCTGGAATGCGTCGAGGAATTCTGCTCCCTCGGCGACACGGTCACCGTAAAATGCACCGACGTGGACAGCGCCACGGGCAAGACGCGTCTCAGCCGCACCGAGGCGCTCAAGGAACTCGGCGAATTGAACAATGAAACCTTGAACCCGAGCTGGACCCAGGGCGATCCCCTGCCGAAACGCGATGATGGCCGTGGCGGACGCGGCGGCGGCGGCAATCGCGGCGGCGGACGTGATCGTGATCGCGGCGGACGCGGCGGACGTGGCGGAGGCGGCGGACGCCGTTAACCGCACAACGCTTCATGACAGCATCGAAAACAGACACCCCGCCGAAATATTCCCGGCGGGGTGTTTTGCTTCATTCTAAAGCGATGTGTCGTTTTCCTTGATGGCCGTGATTTCCAAACGTCCGATGGCATGCTAGCATTGCAGCCGGCTGAGAGTATGATCGATCTGTGCGGCCGTCAGGCTGTTTTGCGCGTAGAGCAGTTCATCCTGAACATCGGCCATTTCGCGCGCCGTGGTTTGACCCGAAGCCAGCATCATTTGCGTGCCCTCAACGCGGCGTCCGGAGAGTTGAACGCTTTATTGATTTATCGGGAAACCGGTTCATGCGTCGGATTTTTATCGGATTGTTCATTGAGCTGTTCCCGGTGTTTAGATTGGATGTATTGCCATTCTTCGGCGTACGTCTCGCGATGGCGAATCCAACTGGCGCTGCCGGTCAACATCAACGCCATCAGAATCAGGATCAATGTCGGGATGATTTTTTCAAGGCCGCTGATCTCCCCAGGATTTCGAAAGACCGTGACCGCGCCAAAAAGCAAAAGCGGCAGGATCACCATTAAACTGGCGACATATCCGATCATCAAGCCGATGCAATGCGAAGCGTTCATCATCGGAGTCAAGGTTAATGCTCCTCCAACGAGCATCATGATTGACAGCATGAAGGCAATCGAGATGTTCATGCTGGGATTGGCGACGACAGGCGGATTCTGCTGCAGATCGGCGCTGATCAGCCGTTCGGCGAGTCGCTCCAAATACTTGCCTTCTCCTGTGTCGGCGACAATGAACTCGCGGTATTGTATGGTCAACGATAGGTTCGTATTATCGCCTTCGGCATTTAGGTTGACGCTGGCTTTTAATGGCAATTCCGCGTGTTTATAAGCGGTCATGGGATTATGAGGATCGTGTTTCACGCCTTTACGGCTTGCCCGAATCGAAAGGCCCGGCTCCGATTCTTCAATCGTGAATCCGTCATAATTTAAGCGGTCGATGAAGAGCTGCCAGACTTTGTCAGGTTCGACGT
The DNA here is from genome assembly GCA_016928995.1 of Candidatus Sumerlaeota bacterium. Lineage (GTDB taxonomy): Bacteria > Sumerlaeota > Sumerlaeia > JAFGJS01 > JAFGJS01 > JAFGJS01. The sequence continues at coordinate 5,540 of JAFGJS010000132.1, forward strand.
TTGTGTATTGAATTTCGCGAGCGTGCTTGAGGAAGCCAAATTTCCTTCCGCCGAACAAAGCCAGCAACAAAGGTTCTAGAATAGGGCTGAACAAGACGATGATTATCCAGAAAATTAGCACAACGCCGACGGCATGTCCGTTGATCGCGGATTCCATGAAGTCTCCCCTCGCTTGATATGAAATGAGCTTGTCCCCTCTGTCTAGACAAAAAATCGATTTTTTAAGGTGGTTTTTCTTGCCTCCGGAATCGCAGTTTTTTAACGTTTT
>JAFGJS010000133.1 GCA_016928995.1 Candidatus Sumerlaeota bacterium
CTCGGCGAGCAGGCGGTTGAGTTTCTGGTAGAACGGGCTTCCCGTCGCTTGCGGCAATTCGTCCGCCGCGATCCACAGCTCCAACTGTTGATCATCCGCCTGACCCAGTGACATTGCTCACGCTCCTTGACTCGTTTGCCTGAATAGATCTGAAAACCAGCATCAAGGTTTGCTCCGAAAAGAGACTTTTTCAACGGGCTGTTAAGAGACTTTTTAGCTCTTTTAAAACCACAACGACACGACGGCACAACGTGATTTTTTTTCAGCACCTGAGCCGATGGAAATAATATCGTCGTGTCTTCGTGTCGTTGTGGTTGTAATTTAGAGATTCTTATATCGATATTCTACGATGAACTCGCAGTCGGGATGCAGGCTTTTTTTCACGGGACAGCCGTTGCCCGCTGCTTCCAGTTTCTGGCGATCCGCTTCGCTCAAATGCGCGGGCAGGTTGATCGTCATGATGAGTTTGGCGATCCGCCGCACGGGATCGGCGACCATTTCCTTCTCCACTTCGGCGGTCATGCCCGCAACGTCGAGTCCGTTGTTCTTCGCCGCGATGCCGATGATCGTCATCGCGCAAGTCGCGGCGGAGACTCCGACCAGATCCGTCGGCGAAAAGTAGCGACCCTGGCCGCCATTGTCCACCGGCGCCTCGGTGATGATCGACTGTCCCGAAGGTCCATGCGTTGATTTGCAGATTAAATCTCCTTGATACTCCACGGTCGCCTTGACGCCCATCGCTGTTTCTCCATTTCGATTTGAATGCCCGCATGCTATTCCGCTGGTTCTCTCTCTGCAACCGAAAGATTGACTGAATAGCCTCAGGCGCAGTGGGTATTGATTGGTCAAAGCACAGCACCGCAAGCAATTCTTTGGTTCAAAATTTACGCCGCATTAAGATTGCTAAACTACTGTAATACGGTGAAATAGCCGTTTTTGGATTATTAGAGGAGTTTGACGGATATTTTTTAAAATAAACCATTAAGTTTTATATTGACAGCGGACGATAAAATTGGTGAGAATAAGATTGCATATAAGCAAGATCTGCGAGAGAATTAACCGTATGAAAAATGCGGAAGATAGCGCGGACATAATGAATCGTACGCGAAGCCAAAGAGCATACCTAGAACGCGGCAATCGAGGCTCATCGCTCATTGAGATTGTGGTGGTGGTTTCGATATTGATCGTGATCACCTCGCTGTTTGCGTTTGCGTCTCAGCACATGATCGTTCGAGCGAAATACGCCAAGGTTCAGGAAGACCAGCGGCAGATCGCCCGGGCGCTGAATGGCTTTGGCATGGATCATGGCTGTTATCCGAGCAATGAGGACGGACTGGCGGAGCTTTCCGGCCCCCAGAAATATATCAGCTTTGTGCCGTCCGATCCTTTCGCAGTGAAAAATGAAAACAAGAAATACTACTATTTCTATCATCCCTTCAGCAACAGCGAGAATATGATCTACATCGTGGCCAGCGTCGGACCGGACGGCAAACTGGACCTGATCGAACGATTGCAACGAAGGAACATTCAGCTCGGGGACGACATACGGCTAGCGTCGAGAATCGCCAACCGGGAGTCGGCGCCATGGGACACGCCGCAGACCTCGAAGGAAACTCCTCCCGTGGATCGGGCTACGGTGGAGCGCTTCCTCACAACCCTGATGTACGATCCGACCAACGGCGTGATGAGCGAAGGCGACATTATTTTCTTCTCCCGGTGAGTCCAGGGAGCGCTTTTTTGCGCATTCTTTCTTTTCCCTTGAAAATCGCGTGAAACCCAAAAACACTAGCTCTGTTTTTTCATGAGAGAGGATATTCTTTTGTTTTCTGAAAAGAGGATATGCGGCGCCTTGCTAATCACGTTGATGTTGATGGCCGAGATGCTATGCATCACACAGCTCTGCGCTCAGGAATCTCAAATAGCAATCCCGGAGGATACGCCAGTGCAAGAGAACGAGAAACCCACGTTGTATTTAATCGGAGACTCGACGATCAAAAACGGAGCAGGAGACGGTCAGGACGGCATGTGGGGATGGGGGAATTACTTCCACGAATATTTCGACGAATCCAAAATCAAGGTGGCAAACCACGCATTAGGCGGACGCAGCAGCCGTTCCTTCCGCCGCGAAGGACTATGGGAGCAGGTGCGCTCCGCGCTCAAGCCCGGCGACTTTGTCATCATGCAATTCGGTCATAACGACGGCGGACCGCTGGACACGGGCCGGGCGCGCGCATCGCTCAAGGGAACCGGCGAAGAAACCAAAGAGGTGACGCTGGAAGCCACCGGCGAGCAGGAAGTCGTCTATACCTATGGCTGGTACATGCGTCAATACATCGCGGAAACCAAAGCTCAGGGCGCCATTCCCATCGTCTGCTCGCTGGTTCCGCGCAACATCTGGGATGATGAAGGCAAGGTCTGCCGCGCCGCGGACGACTACGGCAAATGGGCGAAGGAATCGGCCGAGACCGGAGGAGCGTACTTCATCGATCTGAATGAAATCGTGGCGCTCAAATACGACCTTTTCAGCGGCGCCGGGGAACTTAAGGCCAAATATTTCGTCGAAGACCACACGCACACCAATGAAGCCGGAGCGCGCTTGAACGCCGCGTCGGTCATTAGCGGACTCAAGACGCTGACGGACTGCTCATTGAATGAGATGTATTCGCCCAAAGGGGATGAAATCGAACCAGCCAGCGTCGTCAGCGATGAACAAAACGAAACGGAAATGGTTCCATAACCGGAGAACTGCCGATTACGGCATTCTTTTTTTCTCCATTGCCGGGCCAGTATCGACAATAACAACGGCATATATCCCGGCATATGCCATAATCCGCGTAAAATCAACCTTCCAGCAAGAATATCGTCGTTCTAACCGGAAGCAGGCGCACCGATTGTACTAAATGGTGCGCCTTGCTTCTTAGGTGCGCAATTTTTTCACGGTCAGAATCCTCTATTTGAGTAAATGATGCGCAGATCGAACCACAAACACCCATGTGGAGCGGAGCCGTTAATGGCGCCTAAATTGCATGGATTTTATCGCATAAGAGGGCGAAAGAGGCAAAGCCCCTAGTGACACAATACTTTTTAAGAGGAGAATCACTATGTCTCGTAAGTATCTCACAGTTACGGGTGTGATGGTCTTATTGTTGGCTGCGGTTGCTTATCTGCCGGCCCAGGATACCGGCGGACGTCAGCGTGGCGGTCCGGAAGGCGGCGGCCCTGGCGGCGGTGGACGTGGCGGCGATTTTCGCGCTAGAATGATGGAACGGCAGAAAGAAGAGCTGAACGTCACCGATGAGGAATGGCAGGTAATCGAGCCATTGCTGACCAAAGTATCGGAAAAGCAGCAATCACTGCGCATGGCTCAGTTCCGGGGCATGATGGGACGTCGCGGCGGTCAGGGCGGCGGACCTTGGGATGATCAGGAGATGCCGGCGGCGGTGACCGAACTGCAAACTCTTCTGGAGCAAGAGAATCCGAGCGCGGATGAGATCAAGGCAAAACTCGCGGCCTATCGGGAATGGCGCACTCAACTGGAAGACGATCTGAATGCGGCCCGCGAAGAGCTGAAGAAAGTTCTCACCCTGAAGCAGGAAGCCCAGATGGTGATGATGGGCGTCTTGGAATAAATCCAACTTGAATTGGGACGGCCGGCAGGCGCATTGACCGGCATGGAACAATGCGTCTGCCGTTCGCCATCCCGGCGGCGCGAGCGAAACAGCCGCCGTTTAATTTCCGGAAAGTGTGAACAGCGATGACCGCTTTGCTTGAAAACATGGTGAACGCCCGGCAAGTGTCGCCGATGGACCTTGAGACGCTGCGGCAGGAGTTCCCCGACGACAGCGCGGCGACCGAAGAGCGCGTGTTGCGCTGGGTAGCCCGGGAGTATCAAGTCTCGTACAGCGATCTGTCGGACATCGCGCCGGATCCGCGCTTGCTCACGCTGTTCCCCGCCCGCGTTTTGTTAAACAAGGAAATGCTGCCGCTACGGCGCGACGGCGACACCGTGGAAATGGCGGTGAGCCGCCTGTTCGACACGCAAGGATTGGATTTTTTGCAGGCGCAGACGCACCTGAAAATCATCCCGGTGCTGGCGCCCAGCAAAGCCGTCACCAAAGCGATCAAGACTCACCTCGGAGTCGGCGCGGACACCATCGATCAGCTGGAGGAAACCACTGCGATCCAGGTGATCCAGGACGACGATGACGAGGACATGGACCTGAGCGCATCGGCGGACGATGCATCAATCATCAAGTTTGTGAACCAGGTGTTGACTGACGCGATTTCACTGCGCGCGACAGACGTGCACTTCGAGCCGTTCGAGGACGAACTGCGCATCCGCTACCGCATCGACGGCGTGCTGCAGGACGTGCCGATGCCGTCCCAGCTGAAGCGCTTCCAGCCTGCTATCGTCTCGCGCGTGAAAATCCTGAGCCACCTGGACATCGCGGAGAAACGCCTGCCGCAAGACGGCCGCATCAAGGTGCGGCTGGAGGGCAACGACGTGGACATTCGCGTGTCGCTGATCCCCATGCTGCACGGCGAAGCGGTCGTGATGCGCCTCCTGCGGCAGAACATGACGCTGTTGGGCATCAAGCAACTCGGAATGGATCAACGCGACAAGGATCTGTTCGAATCCATGCTGCGCCTGCCGCACGGCATCGTGCTGGTGACCGGTCCGACCGGCAGCGGCAAGACGACGACGCTCTATTCCGCGATCAGCCAGATCAACGACTCCGTGCGGAAAATCATCACCATTGAAGATCCCGTGGAATATTACATGAAGGGCGCGAACCAGATTCAGGTGTCGCAGAAAACCGGCCTGACTTTCGCGCGCGGACTGCGTTCGATTCTGCGTCACGATCCTGACGTCGTGCTCGTCGGCGAGATTCGCGATTCGGAAACCGCGGAAATCGCCGTGCAAGCGTCGCTCACCGGCCATCTGGTTTTCTCCACGCTGCACACCAACGACGCCCCGAGCGCCGTCACGCGGCTGGTGGACATGGGCATCGAGCCCTTCCTCGTGTCGTCCGCGCTGGAAGGCTGCCTGGCGCAACGCCTGGTGCGTCTGCTTTGCGAGGAATGCAAACGCGAAGACGACTCGGAGCTCGTCCGGCAATTCAAGCGCGAAGTCGATTTGCCCGAGGATCTGCCGTTGTATCAGCCGGCCGGCTGCGAGGCATGCCGGAACATCGGCTATCTCGGCCGCCATGCTGTGTTTGAAATCATGGCGATGAATGAAGAAATACAATCGCTGACGCTTAAACGATCCTCGACGGCGGAGATTCGCGCGGCGGCGCGGCGCAACGGCATGCGTTCGCTTGCGGAAGACGGCTGGCGGTTGATTCGCGAGGGCGTCACTACGGTCGATGAAGTTCTGCGCGTGACAAAAGATGAGCGGTTGAATGGACGCTTGATGAACATGAATGGCAACGGCAACGGGAAAGCGAATGTGTGATGGCGACCTTCACGTACAAGGCCCTGGGCGCCAACGGCGAGATCAGCGAGGGCAGCATCGAAGCCGCCAAGCGGCAGGATGCGCTGCAGCAATTGGAGCGCCTTGGCCTTTCGCCCATCGGCCTGAAGGAGCGCGAAGCGGAAACGCCGAAGAAGGCGAAGCATCTTTCCGAAGTCTCCATCATCAAAAAGGCGCCTTTCAAAGCCGTGGAAAATTTCACGCGGCAGTTGGCCAGCCTGCTGGCCAGCGGCGTTCCGCTCAGCCGCGCTCTGCACCTGGTGCAGCGTGAAGCCGCAAATCCCGTGGCGCAGGCGCAATGGAAAAAAATCCATGATCTCGTCATTGACGGATCATCGCTGGCCGACGCGATGGCTCAGCTGCCGCAGACCTTCCCGCGAGTGTATGTGGCGATGGTGCGCGCCGGAGAGACTGGCGGATTCCTCGATCTCGTGCTGCGGCAAATCGCTGAATTCCAGACCAATGAAAAAGAGCTGCGTTCGAGAGTCGTCGCGGCGCTGATCTATCCCGCCGTGCTGCTGGTGCTCGCGCTCGGAGTGCTCACGTTCCTGCTCATCTATTTCATCCCCAAGTTCCAGGTGATTTTTCAAGGCTTCGGCGGCGAGCTTCCCCTGCTGACGCAAATGATCGTTGGCGCCAGCGCGTTGGCGAAAAAATACGGCATCTTTCTCATCGGCGGCGGCATCGCGCTATATATCGTCAGCCGTCAGTGGATCGAAAGCGAAGCCGGACGGCGCCAATGGCAGCGCTGGATTTTGCGCGCGCCGCTGTTCGGACTGCTTGTGTCGCGTTTTGCGCTCACGCGCTTCAGCCGCATGCTGGGCACGCTGTTCGAGGCCGGCGTGCCGCTGATCCAGGCTTTGCGCGTGGCGCGCGAATCGCTGGGCAATCAAACGCTGATCGACGCCATCGACGACGCGATCCTGCGCGTGCAGCAAGGCGATCCGCTGGCGGCCAGCCTGCGCGATTGTCCGCAGCTATTCACCGGCTCCATCGTTGAGATGATCTTCGTCGCGGAAGAATCCGGACGGCTTGGCGAAGAACTGATCCGTATTTCCGGGGAAATGGAAAAGGAACTGGACCGGCAGCTGAAGATTGCTGTTTCGCTTGCGGAGCCGCTGATGCTGTTCTGCATGGCCGCGTTCATCGGCACGATTTTCATCGGCATGGTGATTCCGATTTTCACGATACAAGACTACATCAAATAACGGCAGGAGATAAAACAATGAACACACATCGGCGCAACCGCAATAACGTCCGTCGAGGCTTCACGCTGGTCGAAATTCTACTGGTGCTGGTGATTCTCGGCATCCTGGCGGCGGTGGTGGTTCCGAAGTTCGCCGGCCGCTCCAAGCAAGCCAAAGTCACAGCCGCAGTCACGCAAATCACCAATTTCAAAACGTCGATCGACGCCTTTGAAATCGACAACAGCTACTACCCCGAAGCGCTGAATGATTTAGTGGAGCAGCCCTCGGACGCGACGAACTGGCATAAGTACATGGATTCCATCCCCAAGGATCCCTGGGGCAATGAGTACACCTATGAACAGCCAGGCAAGCACAACGATGATGGCTACGACCTGATGTCCATGGGGCCGGACGGCAAAAAAGGCAATGATGATGACATCACGAATTGGACGACAGACTGATCTGGCTCGCGCGCGCCGCGCCATGACGCTGGTTGAACTGATCATCGTCATGGGCCTGCTGGCGCTGCTGATGGGCATCGCCGCGCCAAGGCTCAGCGGATTCATCGGCGGGCGCGGTCTGCGGGACGAAGCGCGGCGCTTTCAGGGACTGACGCGCTACGCCGCGAACTCGGCCGTCTCGCGCTCAGCGCCGATGATCTTGTGGTTGAATTCCGAAAGCGGCGCCTACGGACTCGACATCGCAACGGGATTCGAGCAGGACGACTGGGGGCCGTTGCAATTTCAACTTTCGGACGGCTGCCGGTTTGAAGTGGATCCTTCCGCAGCCGACGATAAAGGCCAGGTGGAAATCCGATACGAACCCGACGGCAACGTGGACGCGGACAGTTTGACGGAAGTGCGCATTTGGCGCCTGGACAAGGAATTCATCACGATTCGGCGCGAGACAAATGGAAACGAATTTGAAAACCAGTGAACGCGGGAGGATGCAGTGCGATAAGCGGCGCCGGGCCTTCACCCTGATCGAAATCCTGGCCGTAATGGTGTTCATGGCCATCGTGATTCCGGCGGCGGTGCAAGGCGTCCGCATCGCCGGGCAGTCCGGAAAACTGGCGAATCAAAAACGAATCGCCGCCGAACTCGCGGAAAACCAGCTGGTCCAAACCGTCGTCACGGAAGAATGGATCAACGGCGAACGCGAGGGGGATTTCGGAGAGGATTGGCCTGGATTTCGCTGGGAGTTGGAAGTGAATGATTGGGAAAGCGATTCGGCGATGCAGGAATTGACCATCAGCGTTTTTTACACATCGCAAAACAAGGAACACAGCGTGCAGCTTACAACGCTGGCGCAGGAAGAAGACGAGGAGAGCGATTCAGAATGAAACGGCGCGCGCCACATACAGGATTCACCCTGATGGAACTGCTGCTGGCGGCGCTGGTTTTCAGCGTTCTGCTTGGCGCGCTGTACTCCGTGTTTCTTGGCGCGTTTAAACTACGCAACCAGGTCAATGCGCAACTGGATCAAACGACTCCGCGCAACCGCATCATGGAAATTCTCAAGCGCGATTTGAAAGCAATGGTTCCTCCCGGCGGCAAATACGCGGACTCGATGCTCGGTGAAAACATCGAATCTTCTTCGGTCCATCAGGACCGCCTTGAGTTTTACACCTCATCCGGACGCGTCGTGGAAGACGAGGATGAACCGTGGTGCGACATTCAATACGTCGAATACGAATTGGCGGAAGACGAAACAAAAAGCAGCTCGCGGGAAAAGAGCTATCAACTGATGCGGAACGTGCGGCGGAATCTGCTTGCGGCCGTGGAGGAAGATCCTGCTGAAACGCCGGTCCTGAGCGGCGTCGCCTCGCTCGAATTCCGCTTTTACGACGGCGAATCCTGGGTGGATTCATGGGACAGCACAACGAACGATGATGAGTTGCCCTTGGCGATCATGGCGCAGATCGACTTCGCGCAAAACGAGCAAGAAGACCTTGCGCCGCAGCCGCCGCTGGTGGTCATCTGCGAACTTGCCGTGCAGACGCAGAACAGCCTCGAAGATTCAGGAAACAGCGAAGAAGGCAATGGGAACAATGCGACGGAATAACAGCGACATCAAAGGTTCGGCGCTGATCGTGGTCATGTGGGTCTCCCTCGGACTGGTCGCGCTCGCGTTGCTCTTCGGGCACTCCATGATGCTGGAATATCGCGCGGCGGAGAACCTGACTGCCGGGAAGCAATCCGAGCAGGCCATTGACGGCGCGCGCCGCTACATCGTCAATCTGCTGAGCAATCTGGACCCTCCGGGATACATGCCGGACGAAGAGGAGTATCCGCTGGATGATCTGGAAATCGGCGACGCGCGAGCCTGTGTCATCGGCCGTAGCGAGAATGAAGACAATCCCGACGATGCAGTGGAATTCCGGCTTGTGGACGAGGCGTCGAAACTGAATTTGAACACCGCCACGCAAGAGATGTTGCTGGGGCTGCCGGAAATGACCAATGAACTGGCCGCGGCGATCGTTGACTGGCGCGACGAGGACGACGAAGTCACCGACAACGGCGCTGAATCGGATTACTACCTGGCCGGCAGCGAGGGCTACTACGCCAAGAACGCGAGATTCGAGTCCATCGATGAACTGCGGCTGCTCAATGGCGGCGACTACGATCTGCTCGTGGGCGAGGATTACAATCTTAACGGCGTGCTGGATGAAAATGAAAACGACGGCGACGTTTCGCCGCCCGATGACAACGCCGACGGCGTGCTCAATCCGGGCATTCTGGAATACGTGACGGTCTTCAGCCGCGAATGGAACGTGCAGGACGACGGCTCCGAGCGCATCAACGTGAAAAACGGCGGCAATGAATTGCAGGAGTACCTCGCTGGCGAACTCGGCGAATCGCGCGCGCAGGCAATCATCAATGCGACGCGGACGTCGGCGAGGAACGTCAACAGCGTGCTGGAGTACTACCTGATCAGCGGCATGACCGAGGATGAGTTTAAATCGGTGCACGACGGTCTGACCGTATCGGACGAGACCTACACTGAAGGCTTGGTCAATGTGAACACCGCGCCGCAATCCGTGCTGACCTGCGTCCCCGGCATCGGCGAGGAGTACGCCGGAACGCTCGTGGCGCAGCGGCTGACGCTGGACACCGAAGCGCTGCATAGCATCGCCTGGATCGCGTCGGTGCTGCCGCGAGAGAACGCCATTGAAGCCGGACCTTATCTTACGACGCGCTCCCGCCAATTCCGGGCGGATCTCGCGGCCGTTGGGAAATACGGGCGAGGCTATCGCCGGGAGGCGTTCGTGATCGACACGGCCGGCGATGACGCCATGGTGGTATATCGCAAGGATTTGTCGCGCCTGGGATGGGCGCTGGGGCGCGATATGCGCAACGACTTGCTGGAAGAAATGACAGGAGAAGAATAATCATGTTGGGACTGAAGCAAACTTCATTGCTCTTTGGATGCGCGCTCGCCGGAAAGCGGCTGTCGCTGGTGGAGCTGCGGCGCGGCGCCGAAGCCATTCATGGACGCAAATCGTTGCAAGCGACGCTTTCCGTGGATCCGCTGAGCGATGACACCGCGCTGATCGGACGCGACATTCGGAACCGGATGGAGGAAGCCGGCATGCGCGGCGGGCGATGCGTCCTGTGCGCGCCGATGAGCCTGTTTTATTCCTGCCTGATCGAAACGCCGCCGATCTCTGGCGAAGACCTGGAGAGTTTTCTCGCGCTGCAAGCGGAACGCAACTTTCCATGGCCGGCGCAGGACTTGATCTGGCGGAGTATCTTTCATGAAAGCGAGGAGAGGAAACGTTATGCGCTGCTGATCGGCCTGCCGCTGAGCAAAGTCAATCACTTGCGCGAAGCGTTCGCCGCGGCGGGATTGGAACTCGTTTCCATCCATACGAACATTTCCGCGTTTTCCGGCGCGCAGCCGGCCTCGCGCATCCATTTGCATCTCTCGCCGGAAGGCGTGGAGATCGGCCTGCTGCGCGAAGACAAACCCGTGGCGCTGCGGATGCTCGCCGGGTGCGATCCATCCAGCCTTGACGCGCGGACGCTGGCGCGAGAAATGCGCGTCACGCTCGGACAAATTCCGCCTGCGTTGAGCGACACCATTCACGAAGTTCAGATTTCACACGCCACGGACGCGCAGGCGAGGGACGAGGAGCGCATCCAGCAGTCGCTCGAAGGCATCGGGCTGCGGATGAAGCGTTTTGCTCCTGCCGTCAGGATCGACTGGGATGATCCGGCTGCGGCATTGGCGGCGCCTTCAGCGCCGATGCTGATCGCCGCGAGAACGCTGTCGGGCGGCTCCGTGGCGCCGAACTTTTTGCCGCCGAAAATCAATCGCTTCCAGCAGTGGCAGTCCAGCATCGCCTCGCGCCGGATGCTCTGGATCGGCGGGACCGCGGCGATGATCGTCGTTATCGTCGCCCTGATGTTCTTCTGGCAGCAACAGCGGCTGACGCATCTGGAGCGGGAATTAACTTCGTTGTCTGAAGACGCCCGGCAAGCCGAAACGCTGCAAACCAAGATCCGCGCATATCGTTCTTGGTTCGACCGGTCGGCGCGCGTCTTGACCATCGCCAACCAACTGACCGGCGCATTTCCCGAAACAGGCTCCGTGTGGGCGCGCGATTTGGAAATCCGAGAGAACGGACAGGTGATTTGCAGCGGTTCGGCCCGCAGCAACGCCGACTGGCTGAAGATGCGCGACGCCCTGAGTCAATCGCCCGGTGTGACGAACCTGCAAGTCAATCAAGTGCGCGGAGATTCGCCGTTGCAGTTTTCATTCAGCTATCAGTGGGATGGGAGGCCGAGTCATGGCATTTAATAAACGAGAACGCAGCCTCCTGATCATCGTGATGCTCTGCATCGGCATCCTGGCGGGCGACCGGCTGATTCTGACGCCGCTTTGGAACGCCTGGAGCGAGCGCGCGGAACGCATCTCGGCGTTGGAGGAGCAACTCACTGAGGATCGCTCCCTGGCTCAACGCAAAGACAGTCTCGCCGCAACCTGGCAGGACATGCTGGACGCCGATCTGCCGGACGGCACTTCCGCCGCGGAAGACGCCGTGCTGAAGGCCGTCAGCAACTGGTCGCGCGAAAGCCGCCTGGCCGTCGATTCGCTAAGGCCGTCATGGAGCACGCAGGACAAGGTTGAACTTCCCCGTCTGGACTGCCGTCTGTCGGCTGACGGCGGCATGAGCGCCATCGCTAAATTCGTTTATGCGCTGGAACAGGATCCGCTGGGAATCCGGGTGGAGAAAATCGAGTTAACGTCGCTGGACGGCGCCGGACAAAACATATCGTTGGATCTGCACTTCTCGTGCTTGATGTTGGAGGGCGGCAATGAACTGTAAACGAACAAGCGTATGCCTGTGGCTTTTGATCACAATGGCGATGATGCCGCCGGTCATCTCGCACTGCGCGGAAAGTGATTCATTCCCGTCCTTTGATCAGTTCGAACGGATCGTGAAGCGCAACATTTTCGATCCCAACCGGCAGGCCGATACGCCGCCCGCCGCGCCCGTCGAGCGTCCCGATCCGCCGCCGACTGTGGAATCCAAGGAGCGGATTTATCTGATTGGAACATTATTGACGGACCGCAAACAAGTGGCGCTGTTTGAAGGCGATAAAAATGAATATAACAAGGACGTGCAGCAAGGCGGCCAATTGGAAAAATTCACCGTGGAAGCCATCTCCATCTCCAGCGTGAGCCTGGTCAATGGAGAGAGCAAACTTGATCTGCCTGTGGGATCGGCGCTTGAAAGAAGCGATGCTGCGGCGGAATGGCGCATCGTCGACGCATCGCCGGCAGGATCATCGTCATCGTCGTCCGATCACTTTGATCGTTCCCGCGACCGAAGGCCGCCGCCCGATGATTGGAATCGCAGAGATCAATCACCGGGAACAGAAAGATCATCCGCGTCTTCAGGATCGACGGAAGCGCCGGACTCAATTATGCAACGCTTGATCGAGCGGAGAAAGAGAGAAATGGGAGAATGAAAATGAAACTGCTATCCATCACATTGGCTTGTTGCGCCGCGCTGATCGGGGGAATCACAGCTTCCGCTCAGGAAGAGGCGACCAGCGGAACGGTCGGAGTGGAGGCCGTGGCGAACGATGAGTTCACAAGCGATGGCATCCGGTTGAATTTCCGCAACGCATCGCTGGATTCCGTGCTGGATTACCTGAGCAAGGAAGCCGGATTCGCCGTTGTGCGCATGACGGATGTCAGCGGACGCATCGACCTGCAGAGTCAGCAGCCGCTGACAGCGGACGAAACGGTGAATCTGCTGAACACCGCGCTCTATGCCAAGGGGTATGCGGCGATCCGCAGCGATCGCATCCTGATGATCGTCCCGCTCTCCGATGCCCGCAAGCGCGCCATCCCCGTGCGCATCGGCAATGATCCGGAAAAAATTCCGCGCACGGACACAGTCGTCACGCACATCATTCCCGTGCGCTACGTCGATGCGACAAAGCTGGTTGATAATTTGAACGGCCTGTTGAGTGAAAACGCCACGCTGTCATCCAACGAAAGCAGCAACGCGCTCGTGCTGACCGACACGCAGAATAATATCCGTCGAATCACGGAGATCGTGCGGGCGCTGGACACTTCTATTTCGCAGATCACGGCCATCCGAGTTTTTCCATTGCAGTATTCCGATTCCAAGGAGATGGCTGATTTGATCAATCAGGTTTTTGAAGTATCGGAAACCACCAACCGGGACAACAACAATAATAGATTTCCTGGGCCGTGGGGAGGGCGCCGAGGCGGCGGTGATGATAACAATAACAGCAGCGACAGCGTCGCACGCACAGCCTCCATGCGCGTGCTGGCGGCCGCCGATGAACGCACGAACGCGGTCGTGGTCAGCGCGCCGGAAGACCTGATGCCGACCATCGAAAAACTGATTACAGACACCGACACAAGCAACGAATTGGTCACGGTGTACCGCGTCTTCCTGTTGAAACGCGCCGACGCCGAAGACATGGCGAAACTGATTAACGATCTATTCGAGGAGACTTCCGCTTCCAGCAGCGAGGATTCAGGGCCTGGCGGTCCAGATGGACCGCGTGGATTTTTCCGGCGGATGATGGAACGCTCACAGCAGCAGAGCGCCGACAGCGACGCAAGCCAGCGCAGCCAACAGGAAAGCGCTGTGCTGGCCGTGGCTGACACTCGCACGAACGCCGTTGTCGTCAGCGCCGTGGAGAGCCAGATGACTCAAATCGAACGGATCATTGAGAATCTGGACGCTGAAGCAGGCAAAAACAAGGAAGTCTTCGTTTACTCGCTCCAAAACGCGGACGCTGTGACCGTCAAGGAAATTCTAGGGGCAATGTTCAATGATGAGACCAGAAGCTCGTCCTCCAGCAGTTCGACTTCGAGCAACAGCAGCAGCAGCCGGTCTTCATCATCGACCAATAATTTCGGAAGGAACTAAAAAAATGAAACGCACAATGCAAATCACTTTTTTGACGTCTTGCCTGACGTTGTTTCTGCTCGGGGTGGGAACGCCTGCATTCGCCCAGGGTCCGGGCGGTATGGGAGGAATGAGGGGGGGAAGCTCTAACGGAAACTCCTCCAGTTCCACGGAAGAGGTCAATGAAGCGGTCATCGAATATGACGATGAGACCGGACAGGTGATTGTCATCGCGGACGAGGCTACGAATGCGAAAATCTCGCGTATCATTCAAAGTCTGGACCGGCCTGTGCCGCAAGTCCTCATCAAGGTGCTCTTCCTCGAAGTGACGCACACCAATGATCTGGACCTGGGCATCGAAGGATCCATCAGCTTCGACACGGTGGAGGATGCACGCACGGCGTATTCCAATTTCGATCTGCTGGATCAAACGCGCGGTGGATTCCTCACGATCATTGACGACGATGTGGAAGTCACCCTGCGCGCCATCGCCGAACAATCGAAACTGGAGGTGCTTTCGCGCCCCTCGGTGCTGACGCGCAACAATTGCGAAGCGACGATCACCGTGGGCCAGGAGGTGCCGTTTATCACCAACAGCCGCATCACGGACGACGGCCAGACGATCAACACTGTTGAATACGAAGACGTCGGCATCATTTTGACCGTCACGCCGCGGATCGGCCAGAACGGGCTGGTGGAAATGGAAGTCATTCCGGAAATCTCCACAATCAGCGGCGAAACGATCGCCATCAGCGACACGGTGAATGCGCCCGTGATCGCCAAGCGCTCGGCCGAAACGCGCGTCGTCGTGGAGAACGGCCACACCGTCGTCATCGGCGGCATGATGGAAGATCACGACACTGAAACCGTGCAAAAGATCCCGCTATTAGGCAGCATCCCGTTGATCGGCGCGCTTTTCCGCCGCACGGTCACGGAAAAAAGCAAGACGGAACTGCTGATTTTCCTCACCCCGCACGTGGTGGAGAGCGCGGAAGACTTGCGTCAAGTTTCGCAATCCGAGTATAAGAAGGCGCAGAAAGCGGATATTGTTTTTACGGAAGAGCAGAAAGATAAATACATTGATAATCTGCCGCGTGATGAAACAAAAAGAACAGTGCCGCAATTGATTTATCGCGCGGAATCATGGCTCTACGATCTGCTTGCATTCTGATGATCCAGGCATCAGCAGGCGCCAAATATGAAAGTCGAGGCAAATAAAGTGAGCACACGGTCCATCGGTTTATACATCGCCCTTTTTGCGCTCTGGGTGCTGATCTGCGGCTGGATGTTCGCGGAGCATCAACGTCTGGATCACGACGAACGCGAAAAACTCCTCACGCGGGCGCACGACATCTCGTCCACCGTCGGTGTCGTGATCCGCTCGCAGGGGCGTTTCGGCATTATTCCGCAGCCGCATCTGGACGCCATCCTGCAGGAGCTCAACACGCTCAGCGAGCTGAAAACCGTCGCCCTGATCAACTCTGCCGGCGAGGTGGTCTCCGAACTGGGCGAACCGATGGAGATCGATATCAACAGCGACATTCTTTCTCGCGACGGCTCATACTGGCAGGAGGACGGCGTGCTGGTGGTCAACGTGGTGGATTTCGGTCCCAATACGCGCGATGATGGAACCACGCGTCCCGCGACGATTCTGATCCGCGAGGAAGACATTGCCACATCCGATACGGCGTCCGCCGAGGAGGACGACGAGGGGCGGGATTGGGGGCGTCGCGGACCGCCGCCGCCTCAGGATGAGAGCGGGCAGAACACGGAGACGCGCAATAATAATTTCCCGCCGCCGCCTCCGCCGGACGATGACAGCAATCCGGAAAGACGGCGCGGACGGAAGTTCTGGCATGACTTCCGGCGTTTCGTGCGAAACGCCAGCGGCGAGGATTGGGATCGTCTGCGCCAAAAGCGCGGTTTGTACGGATTGGCGCTCCGCATCTCGACGGAATCGCTGGAACAGACATTGCGATCAGATGGACTGATGCGTTTCGGTCTCAGCGCATTCTCGCTGGCAGCCATGCTCGGATTGGGCGTCGCCTGGCGTAATTTCGAGAAGACCAATCAATTGCAATTGCGGCTGGTGCGCCTGGATGAACTGAACAATCACCTACAGGAAATGAATATCGCCTCGGCCGGACTGGCCCATGAGACGCGCAATCCGCTCAACATCATCCGCGGCATCGCTCAGACGGTCTCCAAGGAACTGGAGCCTGACGCTGAAGCGCGCATAAAGCTGCAACAGATTGTGGCCGAGGCGGATCGCGTCGCCGGGCGGTTGAATGAGTTCATCAACTATTCCAAACCCCTGGAGCCCAAACTCAGCCCCGTGCGTCTGTCGCAGATCGTCGAGGACGTACGGCGCACGCTGGAAGCCGATCTGGAGGAAAAATCCATCGTCCTGTCGATCGACGGAGCGGATTTTACCGTCGAAGCCGACGAAATGCACTTGCGTCAGGCGCTGTTTAACCTCATGCTGAACGCAATTCAGGCGACGCCGGAAAATGGTGAGGTTCGTGTGGCGTGGCAGTCGGCTGGCGGACGCGCGCAAGTCGAAGTAGCCGACAATGGCTCCGGAGTGGATCCTTCGATTGTTTCGACGCTCTTCAAGCCATACGTCACCACGCGCGAAGACGGCACGGGCCTGGGCCTGGCCATCGTGCGGCAGATCGCTCTGGCGCATCACTGGGACGCGGTCCATCAGGCCAACCAGCCCAATGGCGCGATTTTCCGGCTGCAAGGCATGAAAATCATCGGCTGACGCTAAGGCTAGCATGGGCGAACATCATCGCAACATCCTGATCGTGGACGACGATCCGGGGCAGCGCAGTCTGCTGGCGGCGCTGCTGGAGCGGCGTGGTTATCACATTCTCATGGCGGACAATGCCCAAGTCGCCCTCGAGATCTTCCGTTCCAAGCCGGTCCATATGATCATCTCTGACGTGCGCATGCCCGGCATGAGCGGACTCGATATGTTGCGCGAAATCCGCGACCAGTCGCCGGACGTCCCCGTGCTGATGGTCACCGCTTATCCCGAAATCCGCGACGCGGTCAACTCCATCCGCGACGGCGCCGTCAACTACCTCGAAAAGCCGATCGACCTGGAGGAATTACAGCGTCTGATTGAGCAGACGCTCATCAGCGGGCAAACGCCGGATGACGAGTCCGGGCCGGACGCCGAAGAGAAATTGCCTTCTGGCGTCGTAGCGATGAGCGCCGCGATGCGCAGCGTTTTCCGTGACGCGGCCGTTGTCGCGCCCACCGACACGCGCATCCTGATCACCGGCGAAAGCGGAACGGGCAAGGAGGTTATCGCGGATTTTATTCACGCCCACAGCGCCCGCGCGGAGGGTCCGCTGGTCAAGATCAACTGCGCCGCTTTTCCCGAGACGCTGCTGGAGAGCGAGCTCTTCGGTCATGAGAAAGGCGCCTTCACCGGCGCCGCTCAGCAGCGCATCGGCCGCTTTGAGGAAGCCAGCGGCGGCGCCATGTTTCTCGATGAGATCGGCGAGATGCCCTTGCCGTTGCAAGCCAAACTGCTGCGCGTGATTCAGGACGGCGCCTTTCAGCGGCTGGGATCGAACCGGACGATCATGACCAACGCCCGTATCCTGGCCGCCACAAACCGCAATCTGGAGCAGGAAGTGAAGGAGAAGCGCTTCCGCGAGGATCTGCTCTTTCGTCTTAACGTCTTCGAGATTTACGTCCCGCCCCTGCGCGAACGCGCCGATGACATCGTGCCGCTGGCCAACGCCTTCGCCGCGAAATATTCCAACGGCCGCTTTCGTTTCTCCGCGGAAACCATCAGCTGCCTCACGCTTTACGATTGGCCGGGCAACGTGCGCGAGCTGGCCAACGCAATGGAACGCGCCTGCCTGATCTCGCGCGGCGGCATCATCCTGCCCGAACACCTGCCCAAGCGCGTCAACGCCGCCGTGATGGAACTGAAACACGAGGCAGACGGCGTCAAGCGCAGCCGCATGGAGGACGTCGAACGCAGCGTGATTCTGCAAACGTTGCAGCAAAACAACCACAACCGGTCCGAAACCGCCCGTCAACTCGGCATCAGCCGCCGCACACTGCAATATAAACTGCAGCACTACAAAGAACAAGGCTTTGACGTTTGAGCAATTTTACGCCCCTCTATCTCGATTAAATATCTTTTCAGCCTTCCCAATACTCCTAATCAGAATCAGAGGCGCATTCCGTCTGTTCGCAAATGGTATATAAACCGTTGCGTTTAGTTCGATTACGTACATAAAGTAAAATTTGGCATGCATTCAACGCCAATCATCTCTGCATCGATGCCATCCTGTTTGGTTAGGCATCCGCTGTCTTCATCAGCGCCCTGATATAACTGATGGGAATTTTTTATCGAGTTATTGAATTCTGGAAATTTTCCTTCACCTCTTTTTTTTTCCAGGTAGCAAACGAACATTAATAATGAAATTTACAGGCATAAATAAATGAAAATCAATAAAATATAGTGATTATGCGTGATTTATTCAAGAAAAGTACTGAAATGTCAAAATAAATATACTGTAAAATGACTTGACGTAATTGATGCATATAGTATAAGACTATATCAAATTTGGGGAAGGCTTTATTTTTTTTACACGAGTCGGTAATGCCTTTAATGCGATCGTCGAAGTATGAAAATGTGTGTTCATCCTGTGGTAATGCATATTACGTCTTAGAAATAATCGGTAAAAGTTTGAAATGTATTCGTGTTTAGCGCTGTAGTGATTGTGTTCGTGTATAAAAGTAGTTGAATTTCAAGGCGTTCTATAACGAACGGGGATTCTTGTAAAGAGTATCGGGATGAGGCAGATGTATGCCGTATTCGTTGCCTTGATATCATGAAGTAATCTTATGGCGAGGGTTGGGGAAATGCAGCGAATTTTCAAGACCATCAGCGAGATCGCTTGTCCGGTTGTTTTATATGCTTCCCCTCGGCCACCGTAGAATCCTCACTGACTTCTCGCCATCACTCAGAATGGTTGTTTTTACTGATTAAGACTTTTCGGCTTGTTTTTTTTTAATGCCCTTTGGATCAGAAGGTTTGAAATGATGATCAGTTGGGAAATCGATTTCCAGCGTTGATGTTGCTGAAGTGTAGAGGTGGTTGATGAAGTGCTTTCAGAACAACAAAAAAAGGGAGAGGAAAATGAAAAAAATTACAGCATTGCTAAGTCTTATCGCCATATTCATGATGGGCGCCGGCATCGCGCAGGCAGAGCAGGTGTATTATTCCAGTGGCAGGTATTACTGGGATGCGGGCAATTCAACGGATCTGGCGACGGCGATTACCGGCGCCATCGGCTCCGGCAACCGCACAGTTGATATCTGGTGCGGTGGAACATTGTACTCGACAATCTATCTTCAACCCGGTCTGACATTGAAGTGTCATAACAATACGTTTATCAAGGGACACGGCGGCGATGGATTTTACCGTGATGGATCGGGCCCCTATGCATTTTACGATATGACATTGACGCGGAGCGACAAATCGGGCATGGGGATTCGGACCAGCAGGGCTAGCGATGCGACCTTTGTGAATGTTAAAATCACTGGCGGCAGCATCGGCATCCGGGTCGACAGTCATCCGAGCCGTCCCTATGAAGATGGCCGCTGGGTTTATAATCTCTATGTGCAGGATTGCACTTTTGAGAATACCGGCAGTCACGGGCTCGAGACGTACGGCGTAGACGGCTGTGGAGTCTATGGGATCACCGCCAATAACTGCGGCGAGTGCGGAGTGCTGTTCAACAAAACCCTCAACGCCTCTACCGGCACGGTGAATGCCTATCGTTGCTGTTACGGCGGCGGCTATGCAGGATTGCGTTATGCCAATACCTGCGGCAACAGCACAGCGAATATGCTCTATGCCGATGAGTGCGGACGTGGCTACTTCGTGCTCACGGGCAGTTATAACATCACATTGAAGAACTGCCAGATCACAGATTGCAGCGATGTCGGCATCTGGCTGGAAAACGTCACGAATTGCTCCGTCCAATCCGGATGCTGCAATTGCGGCGTCGCGGTCTCCGGCTCCGGCAGTTATGCCAACGTCAGTAGCACCTGCGGCTCCAGCAGCAGCTCCAGCAGCGGCATCACAGGCACCAAGAAAATCATCAACCGCGCCAGCGGCAAAGGGATGGACGCAGGCGGCAACAGCAACGGTTCGAA
>JAFGJS010000134.1 GCA_016928995.1 Candidatus Sumerlaeota bacterium
ACGGAGTCCCCATCCACCAGCAGCATCGGCGTGCCGAATTCACCCGATCGCACTTGCAGCACCATGTGACCGGGATCATTGTTCATAAAGGTGTGGCAGTTAAAGCATGCTGTGCTGAATGACCGATTGTGCAGCACGGCCGACTCGTCGTAGGTTTCCAGATTCCGTTGAAAGATGCCCATGTATCGCCATTGGATGCAGAGGTTGATTTTCCGGTAGACCAGATAGGGATCGATCTCCTCGTTCGCGATGGTGTTTTCGATTGTCTCGAATTGCGTCCAGTTTCCGTTCTCGTCCTTCACGAGAATATCGAACTTAAGTTTTTCGCCGCGATTCGCCGCCAACAGTTTTTTCCAGCGCTGCGGAGAGATGATAATGCCAGGTTCTTTGCTATGTATTTCGATGGGGCTGTCATGGGTGGAATGGATCGTCACTGCATACTCGACGCCTTTTTCATCGATCTGAAAATTTGCCGGCGCGATGTTCGGCGGAAGAACGGCATTGCAGTAATCTGGATGAATTTTCGCAGGCCGGGCGATAGCTTGTGCCGTCTCATTCTCGCGCTGTGCGACAACCCATACGGAAAGCGACAGGCTGCCAAGAGCCAGATATAAGAGGATCAATAGTCTTAAACGTTGACTCATTGTTTCATCCCTGAAATACCGTAGATCCGATAAAAGAAATAGCTGTCGCCATACTTTTCCGCGAATTCCGGGAAAGCCGCCTGTGGATCGCGTCCGTATTTGTTCATGATGTCGTCGCACGCCTTGAAGCGAGCCCTGGATTCCTGGGAGATTTTATAGCCATGCAACTCAGGCATTGCGCCGCCCATGCGGTAGCTGTGGATCAGCAAGGCCTCCTCGCACGCTCGGGGAATCCTGGTGTAATTAAAATCTCGCAGCCGCGCAACATTCTTCGAGATCATCTCCACTTGGCCGGTCAGCAGGTAATGCGCCATGAGATATTCAAACGCCATTCGATTGCGTTCATTTTTTTTGAGCAAGGTTTGCAGCAGTTCGCCAAGCGTGTCTTCTTCCGTCAGGCCGATAACGTCCACCACCAGGCTGTTGTTCACCTGATCCTGATCGAGCATGATCGAACGCGCATATTGTATTTCTTCATCGGACGACATGCTGGAATCCGCATCAAGCCGGTCCAGCAATTCCTGCGCTTCGTCCCGGTAAATAAAATCCTCGCGCAAAGCGCACAGGAAAGTGCGGGCGGACTCCGGACGGCCTTTCACAATATTGATCAGCGCTGCCAGCTTCAGCCCTTGCGGATAGTATTGCATGACCATCAAGGCGTCATAGATGTTGTTTTCGGCGTCGTTGATGCATCCGATTTCATAATAAGTTTCGCTGGCTTCCGTGGTCTTGGCCATATATTCCGCAGGGCGCAGGGCTTCATCCGGCGAGGGAGATATTTTATATAACTCCCAGCCGCTCTTCTGGGGATACATGAACATGTCGTCAAGCAAGCGGTTGCTGTGATACAGCGCGCGGTCAACGCTGTGGCAATACACAATGCTGTAATGTTCCAGGTCGATTTTGCTCGCTTCGCGCAACACCTCAGCCCACATATGATGCAGCGAATAATATTTTATGCGCAGCTCACGTTTTTCATACTGGTTGGCAGAGATCAATGGCGTTCCAAAGACAACGATCAGCACGATCATCGCTTCTATGATAGGAAAAATTCTGCGGATTTTCGATTTGGCGGAAAGCTCGTCTTCGACGGGCTTTTCATTGCCAGTCGATTCAAAAGAAGCATTGGAGGAGCGTTTTGCGATTTTGTTTGCGCAGACATCCCAACAAGCACAGAGCAATCCAGCAGTTGGGAAAAAGATATACAGAGAATAATACAATGCCGGGCCGTGATAATCGTAGATGATCGGCTCATACGGCAAGACGCTTCGGAGCGCATCAGAGGAGTTGATGTCGAATATAAACGCGCTGGCCGCCCAGCAAAGCGGGAGAATCGAGAGCAATTGCGCCACCCCGAGATACCAACGGCGGCGTGCGAAAAATTCATAGATCACGCAAAGCGCAATAAACAGCAAATAGGCCTGCGTCGCCGCGGTATACATTATGCAGGAAAGGAGCAGAAAAAGAACGAAGCGAAACGCGGCGCGCTGGATAGGCGCATGCGCATAGAGCAACACCAACGCCAATCCGAATGCGATAGACAGATTTTCCATCTGATAGTGATAGAAACGGCTGTATTGCATCAGAACGATCAACGCTGGAACAAAGCGCAGCCAGCGCAGCCGGTCTTGGCTGAATAACGCGATATAGCGTCCGGCGCCTAGGCACAGCAGCCACGCCGTCGCGGTGACGATCAAGGCCGCCGCCCAGGGGAAGTAAAACAGATGCAGCAGCCGCGCCGCGAGATACATCGCAGCCTCACCGGGAAAACTCGGGAAGTCCGCGTAGACATCCGAGCCAGGGATATAAGGCGGCAGCAACCAAAATGCAAAGTGGTTATGATAAATCAGAAAGGGTTCGATGACGAAAAAAACATAGCTTAAAAAAAGCGGCCAAAAGAGCAGATCGAGCAGCGGAGGTTTGAATCTCCGGAGGGATTTTTCTTCGCTCGTATTCGGCATAGCCGCTGCTCCCGATCCCTTTCGCCGCGGTTCACCGCGACTTCTAGAACTGATCGCGAGTATCTTCAGATTTCAACGGATTGTCAAGCCTGCCATGTGATTCCAGCGAAGAGGGGCGTATCCTGACTTTATCCGGTGTCTTTTCTTGATCTTGCTCTTGCTCCTGCTCTTGCTCTGATATGCCGTCTTTTCGCACAGCCGATAATTTCTATTCTAAGTAGCGTTAGCCAGTTGAATCCGACTTCCAAATCTGGCGTTGGAATCTGATTGAGAGTAAGAGCAAGAGCAGGAGCAAGAGTCAGACGCGATATCCAGACAAACTTGAGATGTCCCCGCGTAGGATCGAAGGTTTCGTGCATGATTGCAGGCAGGGATGGTTTCCTTACTTTTCGGCAACCATCCCTGCCATGCGAGTGTGTCTCACTGTGATTAATGTATCATCAGCAGCCGGCCGGTTTCGGCAGACCTTTGATGCTCTGCAACCCTTCGGCGATTTCAGCGTCGGTCAGGTCCACGTCGTTCAACTCGCCGCGCAAGTATCGGTCGTAACCCACCAGGTCCATCAGGCCGTGTCCCGACCAGTTGAACAGGATTGTTTTCTCCTTGCCCTCTTCCTTGGCTTTCCTGGCCTCGGCGACAACCGCGGCGAGCGCATGCGAAGTTTCCGGCGCGGAAATAAAGCCTTCGCTGCGCGCCCACATCACCGCCGCCTTGTAGCATTCGTTCTGCCCGATGTTCATCGGCCGGAAGAGTCCGTCCTGCACCAGGCGGCTGACCATCGGCGCCATGCCGTGATAACGCAAACCACCTGCGTGAATCGGTTGCGGGACGAATGCATGTCCGAGTGTGTACATCGCCAGCAGCGGCGTCATCCCCGCCGTGTCGCCGTGGTCGTAAGCGAATTCTCCGCGTGTCAGGCGCGGGCAGGCCGCCGGTTCAACCGGGATGATGTCGATGTCCTTGCCGTTGATTTTATCCAGCGCATATGGAAAGGCGAGACCGGCGAAATTCGATCCGCCGCCCGCGCAGCCGATCACTACGTCCGGATAATCTCCTGCGATGGCCATCTGCTTTTGCGCCTCCAGTCCGATCACCGTCTGGTGCAGCATCACATGGTTCAGCACGCTCCCCAGCGAATACCGCGTATGTTCATCCTGAACGGCATCCTCGATAGCCTCGCTGATCGCGATCCCCAGGCTTCCGGGAGTGTCGGGATACTCTCCCAGTATCTTGCGGCCGAACGCCGTGTCGGGGCTGGGGCTGGGCACACAATTTCCGCCCCAGACCTGCATCATCATTTTGCGAAACGGCTTCTGGTCGAAACTGATCCGCACCATGTAAACCTTGCATTCCAGGCCGAACATCGAGCACGCCATGGACAGCGCGCTGCCCCATTGACCAGCGCCGGTTTCGGTTGTCAGTTTCTTAATGCCAAATTCCTTGTTGTAATATACCTGGGCGATCGCGGTGTTGGGCTTATGGCTGCCCGCAGGCGAAACACCCTCATTTTTGTAATAAATTTTCACCGGCGCATCGAGCAGCTTCTCAAAATTGCGCGCGCGATATAACGGCGACGGCCGCCATAGCGCCAGTTTTTCGCGGATCGGCTCCGGGATGTCGATCCAACGCTCCGTAGACATCTCCTGCTCGATGATGTTCATCGGAAAGACCTTTTCCAGGTCTTCCGGTTTGACTGGCAAATGCGCTTGATTCAACGGCGGGTCCATCGGAGTGGGCAGGTCGGCCGCAATGTTGTACCACTGCTTGGGCAGTTCCGAATCGGGCAATACAATTTTCGTGGTCATCATAAAATCCTTTTTCTGGTGATATGGCAAGATGGCAGCGATCTTTGATCTGGACTCGCTTGCGCGCAAGATTTTTTTCGCGATTTCCGGTAGTTCCAGAGAGGACGTTGATGCTTGCGGAGATCTGAATTTGAAGCAAAGCGGACAAAAAAAACCTGCTCGCCGATGTTGTGGCGCGCAGGTTTGCTTGAAATCTCAATATGCTGCTTATGGATTTTGCACGATCCACTGCTGGTTTGTTCCGCCCCAGTAGGACCATGTGCCAACATTGCTTTCGTTCGCTGTGCCGTAAGCATCCAGGCATTGGGCGGAGGCGATGTACGGCGTGATGCGATAGTAGCCGTCGCCGACGCTCTGCATCAGGTATTTTTGCGAGTTGCCGCCCCAGTAACTATAAAGCGCGATGTTTGTGCCATTGACCGTGCCCCAGTTCCAGACATCCGCCGAGAGGTTGCCGCTTTGCGCGGAACGGATGCTGAAGCAGCTGCTGCCAAGGTAATTAATGAGCCACTTCTGATTGGTGTTGCTCCAATAGTCGTAGATAATGACATTGCTGCCGTTACTGTTGCCGTATGCGTCCATGGCGCGTCCACTGGACACGTTGACGATTTTTTTCGTGCCGATGATGTTGCTGTTGTAGATCAAGGAGCAACGGGTGGCGTTGGCGAAATCCATGATCACGACGCCATAGCGGTTGCATATGTCATCCCCGAAATAATCCTCCAGCCATTCATTGACCTCGTCCGCCACGCCAGGGATGTCGGGAATGCCGAGGAATGAACGATAGCCGCTGGTGAAATTAAGATAGAACATGCTGGAAGAACCGGCCAGCGCTTCGTCGAAAAGGCTTTCGATGGCGGCGATTTTGTTGTCATTGGTCCAGTATGAAACTTGATAACAATCCTGGACGCGAAGAATGCCGCAGGTGAAAGTCGTGTTGTCCGACCAGGAGGAATAAGCATTGATGCCGACCGAGCCTGAGAAGCGTCGCACCAGCACGATCTTGCCGCGGCATGCGCCCAAGGCCGGCGCGGTCGTGGTGAAATACCAAAGGCCGGAATCCTGCGCTACGTAATCGTTGAACGTCTCGGCAAAGGTTTGCGTAATGTTATAGGAATCGTACTCTTCCTTGACGCTCATGATGATGCATTCATCCGGATTGCTCGAGAGGAAACTCGAACAAGCGTCCAGCACATCGTCGAAGTTGAGATTTTGATACACGCTTCCGTGATGAATGACGAAGGAGTCTCCATAGTGCCGGCAACGAATATCCAGAAAACGCACGCCGGCGTTTAGTTGTTCGGCGATGGTTAAATCCTGGCAGATCGCCGTTCCCGATACCGACTCATATAATGCACCGGAATCATGGGTTCCGGGGATCGATAGCTGGGACAGTAAAATGCTGTCACCGATTGATGACATCCAATCGTTTCCAGCGGCAAAAACACTGGAAGGGATTGATGATAACATTAATAAAAAGAGCGCACAACTGATGAGACCGGATACATTTTTCCTCATAATTTCTCCTCCAAGACATTTGATTATATTCAGGGATGAAATTAGGAAAACCTAATCACCCATTATCATCAGTTTGCATCATGTATGGCTTATATATTGCAAATTATATTTTAGATGATATTTCAGCAGTCGGGACATGCTATGAATTCCATTTTTGAATGCAAGTTTTTTTTTGATGATGGCTCAAGCGGGATATATTTCTTAACATCGAAGTCGAATCAGTCATCGCGATTTTGAAGCAAATATCTTGAACAATATTGATCATCGGTTTCTGTTGAAAGCATTCGATTCATTACTGTCGTTTCCTGCATGAATATTGATTTGACATTCTCGCGTTAAAAAATTGAAATAACAATGATTGGGGTCGCCGAAGCGCGAGCGCTTTTTTTTATCAGGCATCTCGTGCAATGGTTATTTTTAATCAGACATTCCAGAAATGGAGGAATGAATCTTTGAGCCGCATCGTTTACCTTGATGGGAAATTCGTGAAGGAAGAGCAAGCCAAGATCAGCGTGTTCGATCACTGCCTGTTGTATGGCGACGGCGTTTTTGAAGGCATCCGTTTGTATAAAGGCTGCGTCTTTCGTCTGCGCGAACATCTTCAGCGTCTTTATGATTCCGCCCATGCGCTGATGCTCGAGATTCCGGTCAGCATGGAAGAGATGACCTGGATCGTCGTGGAGAGCTGCCGCCGCAACAAACTTAAAGACGGCTACATCCGCCTTGTCGTCACGCGCGGCCTCGGCACGCTCGGACTTGCGCCCTGGCTTTGCCCCAAGGCGTCGGTGATCTGCATCGCCGGCTCGATTCAGCTTTATCCCAAGGAATATTACACCAAGGGGCTCGAGATTTGCACGGTTCCCACGCGGCGCAATCATCCCGAGGTTGTGAATCCGCGGATCAAATCCTGCAACTATCTGAATAACATCATGGCCAAGATCGAGGCGCATAATAACGGCTGCATTGAGGCGCTGATGCTCGACGCCAACGGCTACGTCGCGGAATGCACCGGGGACAACGTGTTCATCCTCAAGGACGGCGTGCTGTATACTCCGCCCACTTATGTCGGCGCGTTGAAGGGGATCACGCGCGACTGCATCATGGAAGTCGCCGAAGCTGAAGGCATCACGGTGAAGGAAACGCCGATCACCCGCTTCGATGTGTTCATCGCCGACGAGATGTTCCTGACCGGAACTGCGGCTGAGGCGATTCCCGTCGTTATGGTGGACAAACGCAAGATCGGCAGCGGCAAGCCTGGCGCGATCACATTGCGTCTGATTGAAAAATTCCACGAACGCACGTCGCAGGATGGCGAACATTTAGACAAAGTCCCGAAGAGAAAACCGGCGGCGAAAAAATAAACACCGGAGCGAAAGGCAACGCGTCATGGCTCCTTTCGACCTGAAAACCATCGATCGATGGATGGAACAGAGCGGTCCGCAACAGCATGTCGTGATCTCGAGCCGCATCCGCTATGCCCGCAACCTGGCGGGCATTTGTTTTCCGCCGCACGCCTCCAACAGCGAACTCAAGCAGACGTGCGAGATGGTGGACGCTGTGATGAACGGCAAAGGCGAGCTCTCCGGTTTTCAGCGGCTGCTGCTCACCGAATTGACTCCGCTGCAGCGTAATTTTCTGCGCGAAAGCCGGTTCATCACCAATGAGCTCGAATCCGGCGGCGAGTGGCAGCGCGTATACCTGCGCCTTTCCGATAACACCGTCGTCCTGCTCAACGAGGAAGATCACCTGCGCATGTTCTGCATCCAGCCGGGATTTCAGCTCTTTCCGATCTTGTCCCAGATCAATCCGCTGGACGACGCCTTTGCAGAACGGCTTCCGTTCGCCTGGGACGCACAACTGGGCTATCTTACCTCCTGCCCCTCGAACACGGGCACCGGCATCCGCGCTTCCGTCATGCTGCATCTCCCGGCGCTGAATATCACAGATTCGCTCAAACCGATGCTATCGCAGATTTCTCAGCGGGGGATGGCCGTTCGCGGATGCTATGGCGAGAACACGGAGCACTTCGGCGACATTTATCAGATTTCCAACGAGCGCACCCTCGGCCAGCAGGAGGATGAGATCATCCAGGCTTTGATTTCACTGGCCGAAACGATTGTGAGAAAAGAGGACCAAGCGCGAGGGCAGCTCTTTGATAAGCATTCATCCTCTTCGCTGGATATGATCGGCCGCGCTTATGGCATACTGCGGCATACGCACGAGATCAGCTCGCGCGAGGCGATGAAATACCTCAGCCGCCTGCGTCTCGGCATTGATCGCGGGCTGCTGCCGGGTTTGACGCATGAGCAACTCAGCAACCTCATGGTGCAAGTTCAACCTGCGCACACGTCGCTCAACGCTCCCGCGGCCATCGAACCCAAGGAGCGCGACATCCTCCGCGCCGCCTATCTCCGCGAAGTTTTCAAGAAGATCGCTCCGCTAAACTAAATAGACAACGTTAAATCAGCAGGAGCGGCGTTACAGCCGCTCCTGAAGTAAATTTTATAGCGATGGATTTCAGTGAATCATATATGGGGGCGCGGTGGATTCTCGAATGATGAGTTCCGGCGCGAGGCGGACTTTGCGCGGCCTTGGATCGATCACTTTCCCCTCGATGCGATCGAGCAACAGCCGCACTGCCTGTTCGCCGATTTCCAGCGGATCATGCCGCAACGTGGTCAGGGCTGGCTGCATCTCCGCCGCAAATCCCAAGTCGGAAAAGCCGACAACGGATAAATCCTGCGGAATGCGCAATCGCAGATCGCGAGCAGCTGCGTAAACGCCTTTGGCCAGGTCGTCCGTGCTTACGAAAACAGCCGTCGGCCGATCTGGACGGCTCAACAGCTCTCGCACGAATGGCTCGCCCAGCGTATGAAGATCGAAGGGGATGTCCGCGATGGTCAACTGCGTGTCGCCCGCTTCATGAAAGGCATCCTGAAAGCCTTTCAACCGCTCCTGCTTTTGCTCCGTCTGCATCAGCCAGGAAATATAAGCCACGCGGGAATGTCCGAGCCGCAACAGGTGCTCGGCCGCCAGTTCGCCGCCCTTGATGTCATCGGCGCCGGCGAAATCGGCGAATTCCGCTCCATCCGCTTCAAATTCCACCATGACTAGCGGGATTTTACGATCCGCGATTTCACGCAGGCAATCATCAGCGATGTCCTGCGAGGCTGGACGCAGGACAATGCCCTCAACCCGGCGGTCAACCAGGCGGTGAACCTGTTCCAGGCTTGTGCAAACGCCAGGGCGCGTCATCAGCATGATCGGAAGATAATCCAGCTGGATCAGGGCGTCATGCATGCCCAGCAGTAAGTTTTCGTCCAAAGGCCCCTGGCCGAATCCGTTCATGATGCCAATCATGCGGGTCTTGCCGGTTTGGATGCCGCGTGCGTTCAAATTCGGACGATAACCCAATTCCTCCGCCACTTTCCGGACGCGCGCCACGGTATCAGGCTTGTGTAAATTGCTCTGATGATTCAAGATACGGCTGACAGTCTGATATGAGACGCCGCTTTTTCGTGCGATTTCGCGCAAAGTCACACCAGCCATCGTCCGATCCTTTCTATCCGCAAACCGATGCGAAACTTGGTGCATTTTTTAATATCAATACTAACACCCTCCATTGACATTCAGCAAATTTGCCGCGATATCCAGATCTGGGTGGATGTTATGTCATTCGGTTTGATATAGAAAAAAAATGATACTCGCACTTGTATATTTTTTTGAGACATCTTAAGATCCGATCAAACAATCGGCTGAAAAACCGGTCATATTAATATCGTACGCGTCAAAAATACGGCGCTGCGAGACTCATCTATTAAAACAACTGCCATGTCTGATTCAGTTTTGAAAAAAAATAGTTCGACAACGGAAGAGCCTGCCCAGCAGATGATGATCCCTGGGATACGAATGTCTCATTATTGGCTTGTTCTACTCAGTCTGCCGATCCTTGTCGGCCTGGCAGGCTGTTCGAATTATTATGAGCATTTCGAAAAGAGCGCCGACCGCGAGGTGTACGGCATCATCCAGCAAAAAGGCCGGGAAGTGCCGAACATGCCGAAGGATTTCTCGATTGAGGAATCCACCGAAACGGTTTTCGAGACCGGCGCATCCAGCGAATCGATGACGCTCTCCCTGATTGATGCGCTGGACATCGCGGTCCAACATTCGCGCGAATATCAAAGCCAGCGTGAATCTTTGTATACTGAAGGCTTAAGCCTTTCGCTCAACCGCCATGAGTGGTGGCCGATCTTCTCCAGCCAAATCGATGTCAACAAAGTTCAAGACGGCCAGGCGGTTGAGGTATTGGACGCAAACGGAGAAGGCACGGGCAAATTCGAAGGCAATGATGTCCGGACGCGGCAGCGGAATTTCGTCAATGGTGTGCGGCTGATGCTGGCCACGGGCGCGGATCTGTCGCTAAACCTGGCGACCAATTATTTTCGCTACGCCAGCGGCGAACCGTATCGCACGAACACCAGCGTGATCACCGGCACATTCACCCAACCGCTATTACGCGGATTCGGTCCCAAAGTGGCGCGCGAGAGTTTGACGCAGGCCGAGCGTGATATGGTCTATGCCATCCGCAACTACGTGCGTTTCCGCAAGCAATTCTCGGTCGATCTGGCCCAGGATTACTTCCGTCTGCTGCAACAGCTGCAGACGGTGGAAAACCAGCGGCAAAACTATCTGCGGCTCAAAGCCTCGCGCGAGCGCGATGAGGCCATGGCGCAGTACGGCAAGATTGAACAATACACCGTCGATCAGACGCGCCAGGATGAATTATCGGCGCATGACAACTGGAATCTGGCGCAACAGAATTATGAGGCACAACTCGACAATTTCAAAATCACTTTGGGCATTCCGATGGACGCGGAAATCCGGCTGGACAATAAAGAACTGGAACGCATCGAGCAGGAAGGGCTTAATCCGCTGAAGCTTGATGAAGCGTACGCCATCACGCTTGCGCTGGAAAACCGGCTGGATCTGAGGAATCAACGCGAAGTCGAAGAGGATGCGGAACGGCTCGTTGATATCGCGAAAAACGGCCTGCTGCCGGGGCTGGATTTCACCTTCGATTATCGTAATGAATCGAATCCGGCCGCGCCGTTGCAGCCGTTCAATTTCCGCGATGAGTTCGACCGCCTGTCCTACACGCTTGAGTTGGATTTACGGTTGGATAAAAAGGACGATCGCAACAGCTACCGTTTGGCGCAGATTGCGCTGACCGCCGCTCGCCGGGATCTGGAAGCGCGCATCGACCGGACAAAGCAGGAGGTGCGCGAGGCGTACCGCAACCTGCTTCAGGCGCGCAGCAGTTACGAGATTCAGCGTCAGGGGCTGCGTTTGGCGGAACAGCGCGTTGAAAACGTCGATCTGCTGGTGCAATACGGCCGCGCGATCACTCGCGACCGCCTGGAGGCTCAGCGCGCCTTGATCGACGCGCAAAACGCCGTGGTGGAGTCGCTCGTGGACCACCACAATGCCCAGCTGGATTTGCTGATGGCCATCGAAGGATTGACCATCGGGGAGAACGGTATGTGGGAAGTGTCGATTCAACGCGACGCTGAAGCCGTTCAAACCGTGCAATCCGAAACGAATGAAATGGAGACTGCCACGCCATGAAACGAACTATTATTATACTGATCGCATGCGTCGCCGTGATCATCATCGGCTGGTTCGCGCTGAAAGGCGGATCTTCCGACACCTCGGTGGGCGCCACGTATTTCACGGTGCGCAAAGCGCCCATGACCATCGACGTGATGGAAGCTGGCAGCGTGGATGCCAGCAATTCGCTCTCCATTCGATCACAGGTCACTGGTCAAACCAAGATCATCTCGATCGTTCCGGAAGGCACGATTATCACCAAGGAGGATGTCGATAACGAGAAGATTCTGGTTCAACTGGACACTGCGGACTTTGAGAATGAACTGGCGAATCAGGAACTCCAGGTGACGACCGCGGAAGCGACTCTGGCGAGCACGCGCGAAAGTTTGGAAATCCAGCGAAAAACCAATGAGAGCAATTTGAACGAAGCGACGCTGGCGGTGAAATTCGCCTTGATGGATTTGCAGAAATACGTCGGTGAAAAACTGGCGAATGAATTGGTGCAGGGCACGCTGCAAGTCACAGAGATACTGAACCGGACCGAGGACATCGGCGGTGAAATGCTTCAAACCAAGCGGGATCTGGAGTCGCAAATCAGCCTGTCGCAAGAAGAAGTGACTCGCGCGAAAAACACCTATGAAGGCACGGAGCAACTTTGGAAACGGGGATATGTGACGGAGGACGAGCTGCGCGCCGATGAACTGGCCAAGAAACGCCGCGAAGTTGAATTGGAGCAAGCGCGGCTCAAACTGGAACTGTTCATCAAATACGAACACCTCAAACAATCGGAAAAGCTGCGGTCGGATTATAATGAAGCGGAAATCAATCTGGAGCGCGTCAAAGTGAAGAACCGCGCGGAGCTTTCCAAAGCGGAAGTAGAGTTTCAATCCGCGACGATCAAGCATCAGAAGCAATTGGATCAGCTGAAACGCATCAAGGATCAAATCGCCAACAGCACGATTCGCGCTCCGCAGCCTGGCATGGTGATCTATGCGCGTCAGGAGAGACACTGGGGATCACGGACGGATATCGAGGAAGGCGCTGACATCCGGGAGCGCCAGGAGATCATCAAGATCCCGGATACATCGATGATGGATATGACGGTGAAGGTGCATGAATCCGTCATCGGTCGCGTGGCTCCGGGTCAGCCGGCGGAAGTTTTCATCGACGCCATGCCGGAGGCGAAATTCAAAGGGCATGTCGAGAAGGTCGCGCTGCTTCCCGATTCTCAGGGCTGGTTGAATCCAAATCTGAAAGTCTACGAGACCGTCATTCGCGTTGATGACGACGTAAGTGAGCTTAAGCCCGGCATGTCGGGCCGGGCGCGGATCTTGATCAAACAAATCCCCGATGCGATTCAGATTCCCATCCAGGCGGTGGTCACGGAAAACGACAAACAATACGTGGATGTGGCCAGCGGCTCCGGGATAACGCGCAGAGAAGTGGCTGTGGGTGATTATAATGACAAATTCATCGAGATCCTATCCGGGCTAAATCCCGGCGACCGTGTCGCCTTGCGCGACGTGGTGGAAACGCGTCTGCCCGGCGGAAATGGCAATGGCTCCGGTCCATCGAAAGAAGAAGAAGGACGTCCGCAAGAACAAGGCCGTCCAGCCCCAAGACAACAAGCTCCGGGTTCCTGAGGATAGAGGACTAAAGGTATATGGCGATCGTTGAATTGCGCAACCTCGTAAAACGTTTCGAGATAGGCGAAGTCGTCGTTGAAGCATTGCGAGGCGTTTCCTTGTCGATTGAGCATGGCGAATACACCGCGATCATGGGCCCTTCTGGCTCGGGTAAATCGACGTTGATGAACATCCTTGGCTGCCTCGACACGCCGACAGAGGGTTCTTATACTTTGGATGGGCATGATGTCTCTTCGCTCTCGGACGACGTCCTCTCGGATATCCGCGGCAGCAAAATCGGGTTTGTCTTCCAATCCTTCAATCTGATCGGCCAGCTCAGTGTGCTGGAGAATATCGAAGTGCCGATGATCTACCAGGGGCGCGGGGTCAAGGAATGCAGCGACAGGGCGAAGGAATTGGCTGAGCGCGTGGGGATGGGGCATCGTGTGAAGCATCTGCCGCGCGAACTCTCCGGCGGCGAGCAGCAGCGCATCGCCATCGCCCGGGCGCTGGTGAATGATCCGCTGATCATCATGGCCGACGAGCCGACGGGCAATCTGGACACGAAAAACGGCGAAGCGATCATGAAAATCTTCGATGATCTGCATGAAGAGGGCAAAACGATCCTGATCGTCACTCATGAGCCGGAACTCCGGGAGATCACAGAACGCGTGATTCATTTCCGCGACGGACTGGTTGAGTCGGATGAAGCGGGAGGCCGGGCGCGCCGATGAAGATTTTCCTGGTCCGCCGCATTCTGCACATGGGCGTCAACAGCATCTGGCGCAACCGGCTGCGTTCCTTTCTCACCGTGCTTGGCATCGTGTTCGGCGTTTGTTCCGTGATCGCCATGCTCGCCATCGGCGAGGGCGCGGCGCATGATGCGCTGGAGCAAATCCGCGAATTAGGCAGTCAAAACATCATCGTGCGCAGCGTGAAGCCGACGGACACGGAGAACATCGCGGCGGAAACCACCATGATGCTGGAATACGGCCTGACCTATAACGACGCGGAGCGCATCCGCAGCACAGTGCCGAGCGTCGAGGTGATCGCGCCGCAGCGCGCCATCCGCGGCAGCTTGCAATTCGGCCATAAACGCACCGAGGGAAACGTCATTGGCGTCGTCCCATGGTTTCCGGAAGTGGCGCATAAAAACGTGCAGCCCGGAGGGCGTTTCATCACCGACCGTGAGATGCGCGACCGGTTGAACGTCTGCGTGATCAGCGACGAATTGGCCAAACAACTGTTTCTGTTCCATCAGCCGCTGGGACAGGATCTCAAGGTCAAAGATGACTATTACCGGATTATCGGCGTGATGGAGCCAGAACAGAGCGCCCAGCATTCGAAGTCGGCGCGATCCGCGCAGTTGAATGTCTACATCCCGTTGACCGCGGCGCGTTTTCGGATTGGCGATATTCTCGTGGAGCGACAATCGGGCGCTCAATCCATGGAAAAAGTGGAATTGCATCAACTGACCATCAAAGTGCATGACGCTTCGGCCGTGGAGCGTTCGGCCAAGATCATCGACGGATTGCTGAAGCGTTTTCATAAGAAACAGGATTATGAGATTATTGTTCCGCTGGAACTGCTGCAGAAGGCTCGCCGCACGCAACGCATCTTCAGCATCGTGCTCGGTTCGATCGCGGCCATTTCGCTGCTGGTCGGCGGCATCGGAATCATGAACATCATGCTCGCCACGGTGACGGAACGCACCCGCGAGATCGGCATCCGCCGGGCTTTGGGCGCGAAAAAACGCGATATTATCCTCCAATTTCTGATGGAAACCACGTTGCTGGCAGGCTTTGGCGGGGCGCTTGGCGTGCTGATCGGCGTCTCCATTCCATTCTTTATCGAACATTTCGCCGCCATGACCACGATCATCCGGTGGTGGAGTCCGGTCGGAGCATTCGCCATTTCACTCGTCATCGGCATCGTATTCGGACTTTATCCTGCTTGGCGCGCGGCGCAAATGAATCCCATCTCCGCCTTGCGTCACGAATAAGCGCCGTATCATTTCGATCCGCTCGCATTGACGCGAGACTCCCGAAAACAATTGATTTTTTCTTCAGAATCTGCCATTTTCACCGAAAAGAAAACTACCAACAATGATCTTAACAACGGGAATATGGCCCGGGCCATTTGTCACCGGAGCGTTGCCATAGTTGATTAACCTGAGCAAATATACTGTGTATTCGATAAACTTTCATCAGCTGACGCATCCGCCGAATCACACGCCATTCAGCGTTTATTCACGATTTCGAATTGTTCCAATACTTTTTCTGGGCATCCTCGCCGGAGTCATGTCGATAGCGCCTGCCATCGCACAAACCGGCGATGCTACTGTTGTCTCCGGCTCCGCCGTGCAGCCAGACTCTTTCCGTTTATTTATCGTTCACAGCAGCGGAATCAGCGATCCCTGGGTGGCTGGATTTCAGCGCGGTCTGAACGCCGTGTTGCGTGATGCGAATCTCAAGGTTCAACTGCGCGTCGAGTATATGGATAGTTCCGAACGATCGCGGACCACAGCCGACACGGAGAATCTATACAACTACCTGGTCGCCCAAGTGAAAAGCAATCCTTCCGATGTTTTCATTTTCGACGGCATCGCGGCGTATCATTTCGCGATCGCCTATCAGAGGGAGTTGTTCAGCGAGCATCCCGTCATTGTCACGGGAATCATGAAGGATGAGTTAACCGCGCATCCTCTTCCGGATAATTTCCATGTGCTTCAATTGAACCTGGGGCTGGACAAGACGATCCGGAATTGCCGCCGGTTGAATCCGCAACTAAAAACGCTCAGCGTCATCCGCGACGCCACCTATTTCGGTCGCTTTTGCGACAATGAGTTGATCGAGATCTGCTCGAAACTGGATCCTCCATTGCATGTTGAATTTTTGCCTCGTGACTCTCTGGATAACATGCTGAAAGCCGCCGGCAAGGTTCCGGAAGACGGCGCGATTCTGATGGTGAAATTTAGCCTCGATGAAAATCAGAGGCGCTATCAGGTATTCGAGATGCTTCCCAACCTGGCCAGCATCGCTCTGGCTCCGGTTTATGTGCTCTGGGATTATGATTTGCTGACCAACGTGGCTGGCGGAGTCGTTGCGTCGCCTCGTCAATACGGCGCCTTGGCTGCGGCGCAGGCAATCGACATCATTCGAGTTCCGGAACGGGTTGAGCACGTCATTGAACCTCCATCCTGCCAGGCGGCATACAACGCGGCGCAATTAAAGCGGCATAGATTGGATCTTGAAAAAATCCAGCCGGACAATCGCGTCGCGAGTCGAACTCCAATTCGCGCTGCGGATCGCATGAAAAAAGAGGCCAGTTTCAATGAAATGCATATTTTCGCGGCGCTGGTCGTCCTGCAAGCGCTTGTGATCATCACGCTGCTCTTGTTTTACACCTTCCGGCGTGGTGTGGAACGGCAACTTCGCGAAAGCGAGCAGCGTTATCGGGACTTGGTGGAAAATTCCGTCATACCGACATTTGTGCATTGCAGCGGGGCCATTCTGTATTGCAATCCCGCCGCCGTTGAGTTGTTCGGCGTGGAAAACGAAGAGCAAATCATCGGCAAGGATTTCATCGCGTTTTTGTCCGAAGAGCAGCGCAATGAAGAGCGCAAACGGATCGCGTCGCGCAAGGTGTATTCGCATGTGCACACACGCATCAGCCGGATGAATGAAAGCATGGCGGATTTGGATCTCTCGTCGATCCCCGTCGTCTTCAGCGGCAAGGAGGCTTGCCTGGTATATTGCATCGACATCACCCAGCGTAAGCAGGCCGAAGCGCGGCGCGAGAAATACGCTGATGGCATGCGCAGCATCGTGCGAGCGGCGGATCAATTGCTGGCCTTTGATGATCTGGACGCGATGTTGAAGAAAAGCGTGGAATTGTCGCGTGAGGAATTGAAGCTTGAACGCGCTAGCATTTACCTGGTGAAAGACGGCGAGGTGCAGGGGACGTACGGCACTAGCGCGGAAGGCAGGACCATCAAGCAAAACGACGTGCATAGCAATTTGATTTCTGATCCCGCGCAATTCAGCCCTGACAATCTTGACGCCCCGCGTTGGCTGGCGGTCAATCACGCAGGTCAATCTCCGGGACCGCCGTCCGGCAAAACGGAGGGGCAGTCCGCTTGGGGTGTGACTACGCCGATCAAAAGCCAGCATGAACTGGTGGGATTGTTTTACAACGACAGCGCCATCACTCACACGCCGCTCGATCCGGATCAGCAGGACATTCTGGCGGTTTTTTGTTCAGTGCTGGGCAGTTTGATCCAAGCCAAGCTTAGCGAAGTCAGCCGCATCGGCCTTGAATCGCAAATCATGCATGCTCAGAAACTGGAAAGTCTCGGCATCCTGGCCGGAGGCATCGCGCATGATTTCAACAATCTGCTTGTCGGCATCATGGGCAACACAGACCTGGTCGTCAATCGTCTGCCGGAGGATTCTGATCTGCGCAAGCCGCTGAAAGCGGTGATTGATTCCTCCAACCGGGCCGCTGATCTTTGCCGTCAAATGCTGGCCTACTCCGGCAAGGGGCAGTTCGTCATTAAGGACATCAACCTTAATGAAATCGTCAAGGACATGTCGCACTTAATTTCGGCTTCCATCTCGAAAAAAGTGAGATTGCTATATGATCTCGCCGCCAATTTGCCGCCGGTCCGGGCGGACGTGATTCAGATCCGACAAATTATCATGAATCTCATCACGAATGCGTCCGATGCCATCGGCGATCGAGAAGGCTCCGTGACGATCTCCACCGGCATGATGCGCTGTTCGGGGGAGTATCTGAAGCAGACGCATTCCAGCAAAAATATCGATCCAGGATGGTTTTGCTTCATTGAAATCGCCGACACCGGCGAAGGGATGGATGAGGAGACGATCCCGCGTATTTTTGAACCGTTTTATACGACAAAATTCACCGGACGCGGCTTGGGGCTGGCAGCCACCTTGGGGATCGTGCGCGGGCATAAAGGCGCAATTCGCGTTTTCAGCAAACCCGGCTATGGCACGACAATCAAGGCGCTCTTTCCCGCCCAGGAAAAAACCGTTGCTGCCGCGCCTGCGCAGAAGCCAGAGCCGGCGACTCACACCGATGCCTGGAAGGGGCGAGGGCGAATCCTGGTCGTCGATGACGAGGAGATGATTCGCGACGTGCTCAAGGCGATGCTAAGCCGGTTAGGATTCGAAGCCATAACCGCTGAAGATGGTTTAAAGGGTTTGTCGCTATTCAAGCAAAACAACGGCAGGATTGCCTGCGTGATTCTGGACCTGACTATGCCGAAGATGAATGGCATGGAGACTTATCAGGAGATTCGCAAAATCTCTCCCGCGACACCAATCATGATCACCAGCGGTTACACCGAGCAGGAGTTGGCGGATAAGCATGAAGTCAAGCACTGTTGTTTTCTGCAGAAACCGTATCAAATCGACAAACTGCGGATGAAATTGCGTTCCTTGATGGACGCTGCAGACGCAGACGCTTCTCAAAATCCTGTCGCGTCATAGACTCCAATAATCAGTTTTATTTTGCTCTTGCGCTTGCGCATGATTCGCGCATGCTCTATAGTCTGCGCAAAACCAAGTCATCCTGATACAACGGTGTTGCATCATGCGCGCTGGAGCCGAACGATCATTTCAGCTTTCCTCCGAGTTTCAACCTGCCGGCGATCAGCCGGAGGCGATCACGGCGCTTGTGCGCGGAGTGGAACAGGGCCGCAAGCGCCAGGTGCTCAAGGGGATCACCGGATCCGGCAAAACCTTCACCATGGCCAATGTCATCGCCCAGACGCAACGCCCGGCGCTGATCCTCGCTCCAAACAAGACGCTCGCCGCGCAGCTGTATCGCGAGTTTAAAGAGCTTTTTCCCGGCAACCAGGTGGAGTATTTCGTCAGCTACTACGACTACTATCAGCCGGAGGCGTATATTCCGCGCACCGACACGTATATCGAGAAGGAATCGGACATCAACGAACAGCTGGATCGTATGCGCCTCTCGGCCACGAAGTCCATCCTCAGCGGCCGGGACACCATCGTCGTCGCCAGCGTTTCATGCATCTACGGCATCGGTTCGCCGCTCGATTTTCACAAAATGGTGCTTTTCTTGCGCGAGGGCGACCAAGAAGATCGCAACAAGGTCATGCGGCATCTCGTCGAGATTCAATATACCCGCAACAATCAAGACTTCTATCAGGGCATCTTTCGCGTGCGCGGAGAGATCATCGACGTTTTTCCGGCTTATGAAGAGCGCAAGGCGATCCGCTTTCAGTTTTTCGGCGATGAGCTCGAGGCGATTCATGAGATCGATCCGCTGACGGGCAAGGAACTGCGCCGCCTGACGAACGCGGCGATTTATCCGGCGACGGTTTATGTGACTGACGAAGCGAATCGCTCACGCGCGCTGACGACGATTCAAGCGGAACTTGAAGAGCGGCTACGTTTCTTCAAGGATCAGAACAAGCTGGTCGAATTGCAGCGATTGGAACAGCGGACGCATTTCGACCTGGAGATGATTCAGGAAATGGGGACGTGCGCCGGAATCGAAAATTACTCGCGCCATTTCACGGGACGCAAACCGGGTGAGCCGCCTTACACTTTGCTGGATTATTTCCCTGATGACTTTCTGATGTTCATTGACGAATGCCACATCGCCGTGCCGCAGGTGCGCGCGATGTTCAACGGCGACCGCTCACGCAAAGAGGTGCTCGTCGAGCACGGCTTTCGTCTGCCGTCCGCACTCGATAACCGGCCGCTCACCTTCGATGAATTTCTCACCCGCTTGAAAACCGCGATCTTTGTCTCCGCCACGCCCGCCGATTTTGAGATCGAACAAGCGCAGGGCATTGTCGTCGAGCAGGTCGTGCGTCCGACCGGACTGATGGACCCCGCCATCGAGGTGCGCCCGGCCACCGGTCAGATCGACGATCTGATCGAGGAACTGCGGCGCGAAACGGAAAAGGGAAATCGCGTGCTGGTCACTACGTTGACCAAACGCATGGCCGAGGAGTTGAACGAATACCTGGGCGAATTGAAGCTTCGTTCGCGCTACATGCACAGCGACGTGGACGCCATCGAGCGCGCGAAACTGATCCGCGACTTGCGCGCAGGGGAGTATGACGTGATGATCGGCATCAATCTGCTGCGCGAGGGGCTCGACATGCCCGAGGTCGCGCTTGTGGCGATTCTCGACGCCGACAAGGAAGGTTTTCTACGCAGCGAGGTCAGCCTGATCCAGACCTGCGGCCGCGCCGCCCGCAACGCCGACGGCCGCGTGATCATGTACGGCGACAAAGTCACGCGCAGCATGCAGGCCGCCATCGAAGAAACCCAGCACCGCCGCATCAAGCAAACCTCCTATAACGAAGAGCGCGGCATCACGCCGCAAACGATCAAGAAAAACATCACCGACATCCTCGACACGATCTTCGAGCAGGATTATGTCTCCGTGGATCGCGCCGCGGAAACAGTCAGCAGTTACGGCAAGACCATTCCGCGCAACAAACTCCCGCAGGCCATCAAGAGGACCAAAAAACAAATGCAGGATGCAGCCAAAAACATGCGCTTCGAAGAAGCCATTCAGCTTCGTGATCAGCTTTTCGACCTGGAACGACAATTTATGGAGTTCGAAAACACCAAGTGAAAATCCGACTGATATGAGCATAGAATGTTTAAAAGGAGCTTGATGATTACTGACAATCTACTTCAAAT
This sequence comes from Candidatus Sumerlaeota bacterium, assembly GCA_016928995.1. Lineage (GTDB taxonomy): Bacteria > Sumerlaeota > Sumerlaeia > JAFGJS01 > JAFGJS01 > JAFGJS01. The sequence continues at coordinate 20,873 of JAFGJS010000134.1, forward strand.
ATAAACACGGGCAATCTCTTCCATGTAGATTTATTATAAAAACGAATCATTATAAAAAGGATATGCTGTATAACAAAGATGAATGATTTTTTTTTCAATAAGAAGCCATATAGTTCTATCCCAGATGAAAGAGCAATATCTTTCGATGTTGTTAATCAACCATTGACACAAATATTGAGACTTACGAATACCTGCATTGAAAGAGAGTGGCCGTCTGGTTATAATCAGATTCTTGGGATGAAAGAATTATTTTGTATTAATCTAAAGGTTGCTGAAAATACATTTAATACTATTCTATATTTCTGTGCAGAAAAACCCGTAGATAGATTAAGAAAACTTGAATTCGGACTTTCATCTATTCCATTACTAAGATCCCTTCTCGATCAAGTTTTTAACCTCACTTTCATATCAACCGATCCTCAAGAAAAAGTTCCACAATACTACTATGGTGGTTGGAAAGAATTGCGTGAACACTATTTACGTTGCAAGCTTAAATATGATACACATGCTGATTGGATTGAATGGCTAGAGCAATGTGAAGCAGGTTTAGAAAAAAGAAAACAATGTGGCAAGTGCCAGACACATATTGTGATGATCAAAAGCATGGACCATACTGGCCAATACCAAATCAAATGATAAGAAATCTTGAAGGAGTAGAAAAATTATTTTTTGAATATTTGAATGACTGGTTTTATAAGAAATATTCTCAAGCTGTTCATCTAAGTTTCCCTGGATTGGCTAATCGAGGAGCCCCGTTAATAATGGAAGATATTGAGATTCGAGAAGAGTATTTGCTAAAAAAACGATCAGATGCCATCTTTGATGGCGTAACGTTATTGTTTGCTATATTATCTGAAATTGAAGGCATCTGTCGTTTCGGTAATTCTTCAAAACTACAGTATTTATGGACAATAGTGGGTGAATATTGGGAGGCAACAAAAGAACTTTATCAAATGCGTTATCAAGAATTATTGAATAATATCGATTAACTGATTGCAGAATTTGAATATGCGAGCATATAGTATTTATTAAATTGCATGTATACGTTCAAGGCGGATATATACTGATATTTCAATAGCGACTTATTTCTGCATGGATAAAATTCATCTGTGAAATTGTTTGACGCATTATATCAAATTTCTAGAAATGATTCATTATGATTCGTGATGGATTTCGGCCTCGTGTGCTGCAGATTTGCGCGGTGGATTTTACGGTGCGGCATTTTGTCGCGCCGGTGGCTGAGTTTCTGACTACGCGAGGCTGCAAGGTGGATATCGCCTGTACGCGCGGGCCGTTGTTCGACGGGCTGATCGCCGACGGCTATCGCATGATCGACCTGCCCATCGCCCGCAGCATGAACGTGGCTCGGCATTTCGGTTCGTACCGGCGCGTGCTGGCGCATTTGCGGCGCGAGCGCTACGACGTGGTGCATGTCCATACGCCCGTGGCGAGTTTCATCGTGCGGCAGGCGGCGGCCAGGGCGCGCGTGCCGCATTGTTTCTATTCAGCGCACGGTTTTTATTTTCACGAGGGCATGAGCGCAAGCAAGCGCAGGCTGCACGTCGCACTGGAGCGCCATTTCGCGCGCAAGTGCGAGCATATCTTCACCGTGAGCAATGAGGATCGCCAGACCGCGATCGATGAGCGGATCGCTCCGCCGGTAAAATTGACGTACATCGGGCAGGGAGTCGACGTGGGGCGTTTCGATCCGGCGCAATTCAGTGCGGAGGAACGCAAGGCCGCGCGCGAGGAGTTTGGCATTCCGCCGGACGCTGTGCTGGCCGTGATGACAGGACGGCTGGTGCGCGAGAAGGGTTGGTTCGAGTTTATCGAGGCTGCGGGCATGCTCAAGGCGCAGGCAAGGGGAGAATCTAATCTGTATTGCCTTGCCATCGGCGATGCGCTGCCCAGCGATTATGACGACTCCAAGGCGCAGATGCAGGCCGCCGTGGCGCAGGCTGGCCTGAATGACACGTTTATCTTTGCCGGATTGCGTTCTGACGTGCCGCGCTTGTTGGCTGCGGCGGATCTTTTCGTGCTGCCGTCCTATCGCGAAGGCATGCCGGTTTCGATTCTTGAGGCGATGTCGATGGGGCTGCCCTGCATCGTCACGGACATTCGCGGCAGCCGGGAGGAAGTGATTGACGGCGCATGCGGCCGCATCGTGCCGCCGCGTCAAGCCGCGCCGCTAGCCGCCGCGCTCGGTGTATTGACCAGTGATGCAACAATGCGTCAGCGCTTTGGTCAAGCCGCCCGCCAGCGCGTGCTCGATCATTTCCGGCGCGAACAATACTTCGAACGGCAATGGGAAGTGTATAAGCAGAAGTTGGGGATATAGACTTTTCAATCTGCGCTATGTGGATCGTCGCGCATCAGGATCAGGATCGCGGAGTGCGGCACGATGACGTAATCCTCGCCGTCGATCTTGACCTCAACGGCGTGCTTTTTCAGGAACAGCGCGTAATCGCCCGGTTCGGCTTGCAAGGGCATATACTTGCTGCGCGGCTGCTGTTCGGCGCGCCAAGGTTCGTCCTCATCCACGCCGGGCATCGGCACCGGAATTCCAGGCCCGACGGTGATCACGTGTCCCGCCTGCACATTTTCCTTTTCCACCACGGTCTGCGGCAAAATCAGCCCGACTTTGGTCATGGCTTCGTTCACGGCTTGCTTCAGCAGCACGCGGTCGCCAATGACCATGATTTCACGATTGCCCATGCGCATTTTTGCTTTCCTTATAGGTATGATCCGGCTATTTTCTAACGGTTATTATTGATCTGCAAGATGATTTCAGCGCTACTGGAGCGGAATTGCATGAGTTGGGAATCAATCCATGATGTCGATGAATTCAATCGTAATACCCAGAAAAAGTTAGAGGGATCGCTCAAAGCCGCCGGATTATCGTCTCGTGACATCGCCAAAGTAATACGTGATGTTGCGCGCAGGGCCGATCGACGCGCATGCGGCGAGTCGATGGCCGCGCCGAAACCTCCCGCAGCACCAACTGGTCTGGCGCCGTATATCGATCATTCGCTGCTCAAGCCGGACGTGACGCAGGAGCAGATCCGTCAGCTTTGCACCGAGGCGCGTGAGCATAGCTTCGCCGCGGTTTGCGTGAATCCCTGTCATGTGCCGCTATGTATTGAGGCGCTGAAAGGCGCGGCGCCGAAGGTCTGCACGGTGATCGGATTCCCACTCGGGGCGAACGCCACCGCGCTCAAGATTGAAGAGGCCCGTCTTGCTATCGAGGCCGGCGCTACGGAACTCGATATGGTGCTCAATCTCGGCTGGCTGAAATCGGGTGAATATCAACGGGCGCTGGAGGACATCCAGTCTGTGCGCTGCGCCGCGCCGGGAGCGCTGCTGAAGGTGATCATCGAAGCGTGCCTGTTGACGGACGAGGAGAAACGCATCGCCTGCTTGCTATCCGTCGCGGCCGGAGCTGATTTCGTCAAGACATCCACCGGTTTCAGCAGCAGCGGCGCCACGGAAGACGACGTGCGCTTGATGCGCGCAATTGTCGGCGAAAACATCGGCGTTAAGGCCGCCGGAGGTATTCGCGACGCGAATACCGCTCTCGCCATGATCAAGGCTGGAGCGAATCGCATAGGCTGCTCTTGCGGCATGCAGATCATTAAAACGGAGAAATTCGAACCGATTTAATCCACAAAGACACGAAGGCACGAGGAAAAAAATATACCTTTGTGCCTTCGTGCCGTTGTGGTTCTTACTATTCCGCCTCCATCAACGGTTCGCCTTCGGAGTCGAAGAAGCCATCGCCGCCGCGCTGCACGATCCCCTCGAAATTGACCGCGGTCTCCTGCAACACGATTTCCATCGCATCATTCAAAACTTCGTCGGCTTCATCGGAGAGTTGTAACTGGATGATGAACTGCGTGTTGTCCAGATGCTCGCGCACTGGATTTGCCTCTCCGATCTCCTCCAGGTCTTCCATCCAATTATCCAGTTCATCCAGCGCGGTCTGATAGTCCAGCGCGTTGTCTCCGCCTGGCGTCAGACAATCCAGCTGAATCGCTCCGGGCACTTTTTTGAGCGTCAGGTCGGCCGCGTTCCATTCGCCGGTGCGTTCGCCGTCGAGCGTGTCCTTGTTGATCGAGGCGGGCATCTCCTCGTCCTGCAGCCAACCGATGATTTCCTTCAGCGTAGGCGGATGATCCGCGATGCAATAGATACGGATGTAGTCTTCCATCGTGTGCTCCGTCATGCGATGTTCAGAGGCGCAACGTATGGTTGCATGGAATTCAGTCTGCAAAAAGTCTGTTCCGGGTCAACCATAAACATGCACGGATTCGGTTTTTGCTGGCAGTGCCATCTATCATTCAGCGTCAAGATGGTGCAACGGATTTTTTTACATGAAATATATTGTCATCCGCCAGCCGAAGCTGATAATACATTATTAAAAAGTTGGGCTGGATGCGCAGTTCATCCCTCCTTCATGGATGAGGACATTGCTATGACCGACACGACACAGCCTGTGATTGAAGCGTGTGAACTTGTGGTGGAATACGGCAAGGGCGCCCAGGCTCGTCGCGCGGTGGATGGCGTATCGTTCGCCGTGCAGGCCGGCGAATGCGTCGGCTTCATCGGCGCCAACGGCGCGGGAAAATCAACCACGCTCAAGACGCTGATGGGCTTCATCTTCGCCCAATCCGGCGGCGCCCGTATTTTCGGTTTGCCGCCGGGCGCCGTGGAGAGCCGCCGCCGCATCGGCTATCTGCCCGAGGTGGCGCTGTATTATCCCTTTATGAAGGCGCGCGAACTATTGGAACTTTACGGCGGGCTGCATGGGATGACGCGCGCCCAGCTGCGCGAGAAAATCCCGCCAATGCTGGAACGCGTCGGACTGGGAGAGCGCGGCGAGGAACTGCTCAAATCGTATTCCAAGGGGATGCAGCAACGCTTGGGCATCGCGCAGGCGTTGATCGCCGATCCCGAGGCGTTGATTTTCGATGAGCTTAGTTCCGGACTCGATCCAATCGGACGCCATGACTTGCGGCGGGTGTTGCTTGAACTAAAATCGAAGGGTCGGACGATTTTTTTCAGCTCGCATGAACTCACCGAAGTCGAGGCGTTGTGCGACCGGGTGATCATGATTCACCAGGGACGCATCGTCACGCAAAAGCCGGTGGCGGAATTGCTCAAGCCGCTCAATCTATTTGAAATCCGCTTCGCCGATATAAATGGCGAACTTCCCACGGAAGTGAAGGAATTCAATCCTGCGCGGCAGGGGAGCGAGTGGACGTTGCGTCTCGATGATTTGGAGCGCTATACCCGCGCGCTCGACGCCCTGCGGCGCTCCGGCTGCGAAGTGCGCGGCGCACGGTCGCTCACTCAATCGTTGGAGGATTATTTCATCTCGCTGGTTGAAGAGGCGCGCTCATGATTTCGTTGCGCGGCGTATTTTTAATCGCGAAAAGCGTGCTGATTGAGGCTGTCCGGCGGCGGGAAATCTACGTCATCGTCCTTGCCGCGTCGCTGCTGATCGGCATGGTGATGAGCATCGATTTTTTCGACATCAAGGGATTGACGAAATTTTATCGTGAGACGGCGCTGAAGGTGATGGGCATGGCCACGGCGGCGACCGTGATCGTGCTGGCCGCGCGACAGCTGCCGCGCGAATTCGAGCGTCGCACGATCTATCCGCTGATGGCCCGTCCGATCAGCCGCCTGACCTTTATCGCTGGAAAGCTGCTTGGCGTGATGTTTTCCGCCGTCTTTTGTTTCGCGTTGTTCATGTTGATTTTTGTCTTCGGCACATGGCGGCTGGGCGGCGAGATTCCCTGGGGATTGTTCCTGCAGCATATCTATTTGCAGCTGCTGATGCTGCTGATCCTTGCCACGTTGAGTTTCTGGCTGTCGATGCTGATGAATTTCGACGCCGCGCTCACCGTGGGCGCCTTGTTTTATTTCTCCGCCGCATTCGCCTCGACGGTGATCCTATATCTTTATGACAGCAGCGGAACTCTTTTTCGCTGGTTCCTGCTGGCTGTCAATTACGGCATTCCCCAACTGACCCTGTTCGATCTTTCAGGCAAGGCCGTGCATGCGCAGGCCTGGGAGCCGCTGTCGTTTTCCGTCATGGCGCAACTGACGGCGTACGGTCTGAGCTTCGCCGTGATATACTTCGCCTTTGCCACGATTTGTTTCCGCCGGAGGCCGTTATGATGAACGCTGGCGCCCAGCCGGGCAACGGCTTCCTTGCCATGCGCATCGTGGCGCGCGGAGTGATGATTGAACTCCTGCGCCGCAAGGATCTGTATGTGCTGACAATCCTGATGGGCGCGTTTCTGGCCGGAGTGCTGGCCGCCCGGTCCATAGGCATCGAAAATGCTTCCACCGGAACCTTCCTGCTCAACCTGGGCCTGACGCTGGGATGCATCTGCGCCCATATACTGACGTTGATTTTCGCCGCGCGGCAGATCCCTGACGAAGTTGAAAATCGCACGTTGCACACCATGCTGGCCAAGCCGGTGTCTCGCATGCAATTTCTGCTGGGCAAATGGATTTCCTGCGCGCTGGCCGGCGCCGTCAGCCTTATCGCGCTTCAAGCCTTGTGCCTGATTTGCACGCCGTGGATGGAGGCATACAGCAGCCTGATGCTGGCGCAAATGTTCATTCTCGAATGCGCGTCATTGGCGCTGATGTCTGCGCTGGCGATTTTATTTTCGCTCTTGGCGCCCAGAGGAGCGGGCATCGTGCTATTGGCGTTCATTGGCGCGTTAGGCCCCAGACTGACTGATCTATGCAAGGCCAGGTATGCGGATTCTCCGCTGGCAGGTGCAACCGGCTGGCTGCTCGAATATCTGCCGGATTTTTCGCGGTTGAATCTAGTCACGCGCTTCACCGATGGGATCGCCGCTTTGCCGGCCGGAGAGTTTGCCGGTTTGCTGCTCTACGCCGTTGTATTGATTTTTGCGGCGCTGGTTTTTTCGGCTGTAATTTTTGAACGGAGGCCGCTCTGAACATGCGCCGCGCAGTGATCGCCATCATCGTTTTTCTTGCATTGCCTGCGCTCAGCAGCCGGTTGCAACCCAATCAGTACAAAGGCGGACGCAGCCGCGATCAGCAGGAACGTTTCGAGCGCAATTCGAGCGCCGTCGCGCAGATGCTGGGAGAATTCCGTATCTCCATGGGCGATATCCTCTTTCTGAAAACCGAACGCTATCTGCATAATGGCATGGCCTTCAAGGCGCACTTAAACCAAAAGCAACTGCTCAATGTTTACGATCACGACCATAACGGGCATGGCGCCGGAGACGAACATCATGACGAGCATGATCATGAGAATTTGCAAACGATTATCCCCACGCGGGCGCATGACTTTCGCGGATTCATCGGCGAACTTGAGCGGCAGGTGAAGCCCTGGCAAGACCCAAGCGAGCATCATCATGAGCACACCGACGGCTCGGAACTGCTGCCCTGGTATCGCGTGATGACGCTGGCCGATCCGCATAACGTCCGGGCGTATATCATCGGCGGATATTGGCTGAAGAACCACAGCATCGACGAGGGCATTCGTTTTATCAGCGAAGGCATCCGCGAGAATCCCGACGTATTCGAACTGCGACTATCCCTGGGGCGTTTATACATGAACAAGGCGCAATCGCTCATGCCGCCTAATTCGCCTTTCGGCGCATTGCCGGAGCCGAATTCCGAAGCGGAGCGTTGTTTTCTGAAAGCGCAGGAAGCCTTCGAGATAGCCGCGGAAATGGGGCTTAAGGTGCGGCCAGCTGGTTGGAGCCAGGAGGCGGAAAACCCTTCTGAAGACTGGAGCATATTCCGGGAAGAGGATTTGCTCGAAGCGATGGGCAAGGCGATTCAAACTGGGCGCATCTATCGCAGCAAGGAGCATGCGCTGGAATTGGCGGAGCGTTATTATCCTCTGTTGCCGGATCCACTGATGCTGCGCTATCTCAACCAAATGCGGCAGTTGAACGGTTTGGATGCTTTGCCTGAGACTCCTTGATTGAACACGCTAATCCGTTGAAACATAAACTGTCGGATCGTCCACGCTGGCTTCACGAAATCCCTTGCGGCGCAACTGGCAGCTGTCGCAGCGTCCGCATGCACGCCCGGCTGCGTCCGGATCGTAGCACGAATGCGTCAACGCATAATCCACGCCCAGCCGTACGCCGGTTTGAATGATCCGCGCCTTGGTCATGTGCAGCAGCGGCGCCTCGATGGCGATCCGCGTCCGCCCCTCGACTCCCGTTTTTGTCGCCAGCCGCGCCATCGCCTGAAACGCCGCGATATATTCCGGTCGGCAGTCGGGATAGCCCGAGTAGTCGACGGCGTTCACGCCGATGAAGATCCGCTCAGCGCCTAAAACTTCGGCCCAGGCCAGGGCGTAGCTCAGGAAGATCGTGTTGCGTGCGGGGACGTATGTTACGGGAATGCCGTCGCCCATCGCTGCCGCATTGCGATCTTTCGGCACGTCGATGTCGTCCGTCAGCGCCGAGCCGCCGAAAAGTCGCAGGTCGATCCGCGCGACTTTGTGCTCCTTGACGCCGAACGCTTGCGCAACCCGTTCCGCTGCTTGGAGTTCGAAGCGATGACGTTGGCCGTAGTCGAACGAGAGCGAAAAAAGCTCATGGCCCTGATCTCGCGCGATGGCCATCGCCGTGGTCGAGTCCAGACCTCCGCTGCTTAAAATCACCGCTTTTGCGCACATGTACAAAGACTCCCGAAGCAAAGCTAAAAGTCAGTATAATTCAAAGGCAACGCCGCTGTTGGCGCGATCAGCTGTTGAGTCCATCACGCTCTTTATCCCAGTCTGGAAGCGCCAGGGCCGACTCGATCGTGCGATCGAGTTGTATCGCTGTTATCACGCTCGCCGTTGCGTCTTTCGAAATCCACAGCCAGAACTCCACGGTTCCGTTATTCCCTCGAATCGGGCTGTGAGTGACTCCCAATAGATTCAAGTGTTCATCTTGAACAAAACGCGACAGTGTTTCCAAGATTTCTTTGAATATCGCCGGATCAGCGATCATGCCCTGCCGCCGGATTTCAGCGTCCGGCGTCTCGAAGAGCGGCTTCACCAGGCAAAGCAACTGACCGTCTGGAGCCAAGAGCCTCGACACAATCGGGATGGCTTTTTGCAGAGATAGGTACGACAGATCGACCGTGGCCAGCGACGGGGGAGGATCGAGCGCTTCGATGCCAAGATCGCTGATGTTCGTTTTTTCGAGATTGACCACTCGCGCATCGCTGCGCAGCTTGCCCGCGAGATTGCCGAATCCGACATCCACTGCATAAACGCGCGAGGCGCCATGCTGCAGCAGGCAGTCCGTAAAGCCGCCAGTGGATGCTCCGGCGTCCAGCGCGATTTTCCCGCTGACTGTGACGCCGAAGTTCGACAGCGCCCCTTCCAGTTTGAAGCCGCCCTTGCCCACGTATCTGCTCATCCCCTTGATGCGCACGTCGGCGTTTTCCGGAACCTGTTCACCGGCTTTGTCGATGCGCCGGTCGTTCACAATGACCTTCCCGGCCATGATCCAGCGCTTGGCGTAATCCGCATTGGCGCAAAGACCGCGATGGACAAGGAGTTTATAAGCTGGCAAGGTCTTTTTTTTCATCAGTGAATGTCGATCACACGCAAAAAGTTCGTGATTTGCGGCTGGTCGAAGGGGAGTCCGCCCAGCACCACGGCGCGATTGCCGGGTTTGATGAAACCCTGTTTTTTCGCGCTGCGCAGCACGGCTTTGATCAGCGCATCGGCCTGGCTGCGTTCCGCTTCGTCCGGCCGGACCGGCTCCATGATGCGCGCGCTCACACCCCACGAGAGGCAGAGCTGATGCACCGTGCGTTGATGCATCGAGTAAGCGATGACCGGCGCCATCGGGCGGAATTGCGAAATGTGCCGCGCCGTATGGCCGCTGCACGTAGGCGCGATGATGCAGTCGAGCTGCAACTCTTCAGCCATCTCCACCGCCGCATGACAAATCGACTGCGTCACGGGCGGTCCGCCTTTGCCGCGCAGCAGCATTTCTTTCCTGCCATTCAAGTGATACAACCGTTCCGATTCGCTGGCCAAGCGCTGCATCATCTGCACTGTTTCAACCGGGTACAGGCCTATGGCAGTCTCTCCTGAGAGCATCACAGCGTCCGTGCCATCCTGGATCGCATTGAACACATCGGTGGCCTCGGCGCGCGTCGGGCGGGGATTGCGGATCATTGAATCGAGCATTTGCGTCGCCGTGATCACCGGTTTGGCCGCAAAGTTGCACAAGCGAATGATGCGCTTTTGCGCGGCAGGCACGAGTTCGACCGGGATTTCGATCCCCAGATCGCCGCGCGCAACCATTGCGCCGTCCGCCGCCTCCAGGATCGGCTCGATCGCATCCACAGCTTCGGCCTTTTCGATTTTGGCCAAGATCGGGATTTCCGCGCCGCCGTATGAATCGGCCGCATCGCGCGCCAGCCGGATGTCATCCGCTGAACGGACGAAACTCAGCGCAAGCAGATCCACTCCCTGCTCAATCGCGAATTGCATGTCGCGCCGGTCTTTTTCGGTCAAAGCCGGGATCGGCAGCGTCGTATCCGGCAGGTTCACTCCTTTATGCGGACGGATCACGCCGCTGTTCAGCACGCGGCATACGACCTTGCTTCCCTCCACACGCAGAATTTCAAATTCAATCTGTCCGTCGTCGATCAGGATCCGCTCGCCGGGATTCGCCAGTTCGGCAAACTCTTCAACGTTGATCTGAAACAATCCGCCAGAGCCGTCCGCCACATCCGAGGTTAGGGCGATTTCATCGCCGAATTTCACGGCATACTCGCCGCCAGCCACTTCGCCGATGCGTAGTTTCGGTCCGCAAAGATCGCCGAGAATGGCGATTGGAATGCGTTGTTCTTCGGATACCTGCCGCACCCAGCGGATCGCCTGTGCATGCTGCTCATAACTTCCGTGGCTGAAATTCATCCTGAATACATCCACGCCAGCCTCGACCAGCGCGCGGATCGTCTCCAGCGCCATCGACGCCGGACCCAGAGTAGCCACGATTTTCGCCCGATTATTGATGATCACGATACGCCTCTTTCATCACATTTGTCTTTCGCTCTCAGCATCGCTGGGACGCTCAGGCGCGATGTATCATTCCTGCAACGCCGACACCGCCTTGTCAAATTGCTTTTCCAAATCCGTGAAGTAGAAACTAAGCACCCAAAAAACACTAACGCAGATGAGCAACATGCTCAAAAAGCCCCAGATCAGCATCACCGTTATAGAAAATTCGAAGCCCGGTCGATTGAGTACGGTGTTCGGGTATAAGAAAAATCCGCTCAACAATGCCAGAAGGATGGCGATCAGATTCGATACGATGAATATGACGAGCCCCAGCGCGCTACGCGCGCATTGAAAAACGACTGCGCGAACAAATGGAAGATTCTTGTACCCCAGACGATCCACAATTGAATTTACGAGCCACAACAAATGCGACACAATGCCCTGAAGAATAACCACTGCGCTGACTCCGACGATGATAAACAAACCGCCGTCAATCAGTTGTTGTCCGTGTTGAGCGCCGTTGAATGGCATGTGCATGAAATAGTAAAAGAACAGGATGAACAGAAGCAAAGCTCGCTTAATTTCCCGGATAATAGACGGCAACGTGTATCCCAGGACGATGTCCGCGTTGCATAGACACGAGAGCCGCAGTTCCTGAAGCCGCCCCTCCAATTGTTCCGATTTAAGAAAAGCATTCAGCTTCCCTACGCGCCGCAACCGCGTACCACGGTCGAGTGCTAATGAGAAAAAGGCGATTACGCTGTTAATTGCCAGCGGATATTCCGCGTCACGCGGAGTATCGAACAGCAAACTTACGGCAAATAGCGTCAACAGAGCGAGCACGCACCATCGCACGGAATAGATCAATCCTCCCAGCCAGCTGATGCATTGGATATCCGCTCCTTGATGTCGTCCAGTCCAGCGAAACACCGGATTTTCATTCAGCGGAATAATCACTGGAAAGTATCGCCGTAAATACCATTCCAGTGTGCGCACCATTGCGCGCCGGATCGGCCTCGGCCACATTGAGGGCACGGTCATCGTCAATCATCCTTCTTCAGCAAGACGCCGCAGACCTTCTCTGAACCGGGCATCGACCCACTCCGGCGCCATCCGCAAGATTGAACTCATCAGCCGCCAAAGCTGCCAGAGGATGAAGAAACTATATAGCAAGATAAACACGCCCTGTCCGCGCTCCATGCCGCCGGCGTCCAACCCGTGAAGCAAATCCCGGTACTCCTGGACTGCCAATCCTCCCCAGAAAAGCACAGGTGCGACAATGAACGCATAGAGCAAGATTTGCAGCACCAGATGCATCACGGCGTTCCACAGCCTTGGCTGCAGGCGCATGCCCATGCATTCCATCTGCTGTTTGATCGTCATCAGCTGCATCAACATCCGCACCTGGATCCATAATAATCCGAGCACCGCCGGCGCCAGCAGGCAGTTCAGCATCAGTTCCGGTGAAAGGTACGCCAGGCTGGAATCTCGCAATAAAGGCAACACAATCAGCGAAATTTCGGCGCCGGCCGTCAACGCCAGCCAAACCTTGATCTCATTCAGCATGACCGGCATGCAAAAGCCATAGATCAATTCGAAGCCGCTCATTGGACTCAGCGCCAATTGTTGCAGGCGGCCAGCCATCCATGAACGGCGCAAATAATCCGCCAGACCGGCCAGCCGCCGCACATGCGGCCGTGAATAATTCAACAGTAGGATGAGCGCTATGACATAAGCCGGAAAAACAAACAACGCCCACTTCAGCTCGCGCAATCCGTACAGCGCCAGCGCGAATAGCCACTGCATGAGAATCAAGCCGCCCCATAAAATAATGAACGACCAGCGCCAACGTTCCCAGCGCCGGTTGTAATATCTCTCGCGCTGTTGCATGGCAAAGACAGGATTGTCCTTGCCCGCGAGGATCACGGGAAACAACGTGCAGCAAAAACTCCACAGCCATGACGGCATCGGCGATTCCAGTTCATAGTCTTCGTTATAGCGGTCATCGACACAATACAGGAGAGCGTCATGGCAATAAAGCATAATCCGCCGGCGCTGGATGATTCAGCCGCGGCGGATTAGCTGATTATTGATCCGTGGATTGGGCGGATATCCGGTCAAACCCCGACTTGCTTGTGTTGGTGCTGCCGTTGCGCTTTTTGATCCTCGAATTTTTGGTTGATTTGGGCGAATTCCATTTCGACGTTTTGAAACGCCTTGCCGACGGAAGGAGAGAAATGGGCGCCGATCGCGGATACAATGATTTCACAGCTTTTCTCGTGTGAAAAACCGCATTTATAGCATCGCTCAGTTCTTAACGCGTCATACACGTCCGCCACGGCCATGATTTGCGCGGCAAGCGGAATCGCATCGCCGGACAATCCTTCGGGATATCCGCTGCCGTCCCATTTTTCGTGATGCGATTGTGCGATTTCCATGCCGGTTTTGATGAAGCCGTTGTTCGGGTATAGGTCCAAAACGGTTTTAAGCGTGGCGGAGCCGATGGTCGTGTGGCATTTCATCATGGAAAATTCGCCGTCGGTGAGTTCGCCGGGTTTGCGCAGGATGTTGTCGGGAATAGCGACTTTGCCGATGTCATGCAAAGGGCTTGCATGGCAGATGTTGCCGATGAAACCTTCATCGATTTTTTCTGCGAATCCATCCCATTGCTGCATTTCCTCAGCCAAGATCCGGCAGTATGATTGAGTTCTTTCGATATGTTTCCCTGTGGCGTTGTCGCGAGCTTCCGTGATTTTCGACATCGCGAGAATCGTGGCCAGTTGAGCTGCGGAAATTTCTTCTTTGGCGCTGAGAATATCCCGCACTTGCTCGTTCACGAGTTTCTGCAGATTCGTGTTATGCCGGATCAGGTCAAGTTTGGTCTGGCGTAGTTCCAGATGCGTGCGGACGCGCGCCTGCACTTCCTCGAAGTGGAATGGTTTGGTGATGTAATCGACTCCTCCGCATCGAAAGGCGTGGAGTTTATCCAGCGTATCGCAGTTTGCGCTGATAAAAATAATTGGAATGTCGGCAAGTTTCTCGATGGACTTGAAACGCTCGCAGACTTCGTAGCCGTCCATTACGGGCATCTTGATATCCAGCAACACAAGATCGGGAGGATCCGTAAGCGCTGCTTCAAGTGCGAGCTTGCCACAGGAAAAAATCTGAGGTCGAACACCTTGATCCTGCAGCATTTTGGCGATAAGCTCCAGGTTGATCGTCACATCATCGACCACCATGACCTTGGCTAGGGGAAATTGTGGATGATTCATGATTCAAGCCTCATTGAGCATAAAATTTAGGCGTGTCTCACGATGGAACTTCCTCTGCAGTGTATTGTGTGATGGGCTGTTTTCTTGATACTATCGTTTAAGATCTAAGCGGAAATGCACCGTTTCCCGCACCGGATCCGTGCGGGATATTTTTGCCTGAAATGTCTTTAGTAATGCGAGGAACTCAGCCGTTGATGCCCGGATTGAATCATCGGAACGAGCGCTAAGAGGATCTCCAGTATGAATTGAAGCGTCGCTTGTATCAGTGGATTAATCGGCTTTTATTCTGCATTGCTTAACCGAAAATACTGACCGGTAAACAATGATTTTTACATTGCCGTGTTACTTTATAACAAATGAGCGTCACATTGCAATGACAATCATTGCATTGCCAAGATTGATTAAGGACGTTGTTTAAGTGGTCGATTAGAACTTTAAAAAAAGCTGGATCATTAAATTCAGCTGATTCCTGTCGTTCAAAACACATGAAAACCAATCATCAGCGCAGGAGATTCCAGCTCGGATTCGATTGGGCTTGCCCGTGAAAATCGATATACTCGACAGCGCCCAGCGTCGGCGGATCGCTCCTTGGCCGGCCGTAAAAGTCAGTTGTGATCCAATCCACGGATTCGCCCGCGCCGATCGCCGGAGAGCCATACCGCGGCGTGAAGACATCCGGCGCGTCAGCAAAGAGTGGATCGGCGGGGGCTGGCGAATGTTGATCATAACCGGTCTCGGTTTGATAATCCTCCCACTGATGCATATAGTATGAGCCGTTAAAGTCATCCTGCCAGATCCCCTGGGCGGAATCCTCGTGAAAGTACAGATTGTAATCGCATTCGGCGATGACCGATGTGCCGCTGATTACGGAATAGGCGATGAAACTGCTTCGCGGCAGGTTGCCATAGACGATGTTGTTCTTGAAATGCACGCCGTCGCAGGCGACCAGCAGAACCAGCCCGTAGGGCTGAGCGTCGTCGTTGCTGCCGTAGAATGTGTTATGATAAATATAAACATCGCTGGAGTATGCCACCTGGCAGGATCTGGTTTTGGCGTTCACCACGATATTATTGTAGAGGTAGATATTATAGACGAAGGCGTTGTGTCTTCCATCGATATACCACGCATTGCTGGAAAAGCCCTCCGGCGCGGTCTGCTCGAAATGCGGATCTTCCTCGATGTAGTTATTGCGAAAGTGGAAGTTTCGCACAGTGTCTGTATCGTGCGGCGATACGTCGATGCTGGTCGTGTGGTGACCGTTGCGGAATTGATTGTATTCCACAATGATGTTTTCATAGATATTCCCCGTCGAGGTATAGGTGTTGTAGGAAAAGGCGCGGCGGCCGCAATCGGTGAAAGTATTGTTGCGAACCAGCATGTCCGAATGCCAGACGGCGAGGCCGTAAGCGGAAGCGCCGTTCTTGATCCCGATATAGCCGATGTCGCAATTCGTGACGGTCAAGCCGCTGACCGCATACTCCGGATAGCCATCGAATAAACCTTTGGATTGCGCAAACATCAAGCGCAGGCCGTCGATGACGATGTGCTCCTGGGGGGAGTGGTTGGGCATCTTGATACAGGTTTGACGTTGTGAAGGCTGCATGGCGAGATAGCGCACGGCCGGGTCTTCAGGGCAATAGATATAGATCTGATTGTCATACCAGCCCCAGTCGTATTCTTCCAGCAGTTCGCTATAGTCGCCGGCGGTGTCGATGTATTTTTCCTGACGCCCCCAGGTGACGCTGCCGTCTCTCTCCTGAAACCATGCGCCTCCCGGCCACAGATACCCAGCGCCTTGAGTTTGTCCGTCATGCGGCGCGCCCGCGGACGGATCGCCGATTTCCAGCACACTGCGCCAGATATTTCCGCCAACGTTCGTCCATGCATCCAATCGAATCGAACCGTAGATCGCTGGCTTTTCACCTGAGCCGTAAGGGCCGTAAGTGATCGGGCTAATCGACGTTCCGGATTCGCTGATGACGAGTTCTTCATACCAAATGTCTCCGCAGCGAAATAAGATCGAATCTCCGGGGGAGAAGGTTTGCGCGTTCACATGGGCGATGGTCTGCCAGGCGGATTCAAGCGAGAGTCCGTCCGTGGTGTTGTCGCCGTCGTTGCTGACATAATACACCGCACCCCAAAAATTGGCGCTCGTGCAGAGCCATGCGAACAAGATGATGGGCAAAGTGAAGCGATTGCGGATACTTCTGGAGACATTCACGGTAAAGTCCTTTTGCTGATTCAACACATCAGGCCATAATTTCTGCGCTGGCCTACAAGGACAATGCTTTGAATAATTGATCTATTCTATCAATCGCTTGAATCGGTCAAAAAGGATCGGTGATGCGGCTGAGGAATCAACTACGGCGTGAGGTTGCGTTTTTCCTCAATGCGTTCCAGCCAGGCGTCGAGTTTCTTGAGTTGGTGCGGCCAGGAAAGCTCGTTTTCAGCGAGACGGCGGGCGTTGGCGCCCCATTGCGGCAGACGGCCGGATTGATCGAGCATGGCGTGAATGCATTCCGCGAAAGCCTCAGCATTAGGCTCGGATCTCAATCCGGTTTCGTGACGCTCCACGAAACCGGCCACATCGCCGACGTTAGAGCATGCGACCGGGCGTCCGGAGGCCAGGTAATCAGTGAATTTATG
This sequence comes from Candidatus Sumerlaeota bacterium, assembly GCA_016928995.1. Lineage (GTDB taxonomy): Bacteria > Sumerlaeota > Sumerlaeia > JAFGJS01 > JAFGJS01 > JAFGJS01. The sequence goes on from JAFGJS010000134.1 coordinate 37,814, forward strand.
CGGCCAGCGGGCGCGATTGAGCGTCACGTCGGCCATCGGCAAGAGGAGCACATCGCAAGCGCCAAGCAGGCTGCTGATCCGTTCGAACGGCTGGAAACCGGCATGCCGGATGCATGCGGCGGTCTCCGGGCTATAATCTCGCGCAATGCCGCCGCCAAAGCCGGCGCCGGCAGCGAGCAATTTCAATTTCGGACGGCGCTGCGCCAGGATACGCAATGCGCCAAGCAGAATCGGCGTATCGGGCTGGAAGTTGCCGATGTAGCCCAGCACTTCGTCATCCGGCTCCAGTTCCCACTCGCGGCGGCATTCCGCTTGATCTTCAACGCGCACCTTTTCCGTGTCGCAACCGGTGTAAATCAGCTGAACCCGCTCTTCATCCATGCCTTGAAGCATGCACGCGCAACGCAAATAGTCACAGATCACCATCGCGCCGTGAGAATTGCGGCAAAAGCGCTGCTCCAGCTGCTTTTCCACGGCGAATCCAACGGCTCGCGCCCAGCGCTGATAGAAGCGGCGCTGCCGGTAATCCGCTGACGGCTTGATTGTTTTCTCGATGATGCCGTCCGGTCCGCCCCACATGTCGCACCAGTCGGCGATGACCGTGGAGGCGCGCCAGAACTGGGCGTGCCGGGCGGGAAGCAGGATGTCCGGCTTATGGCCGAAGCAGAAGATTTGATCGAAGCGCTGTTCGCGCACAACGCCCAACCGCGCCCACCAATCAAATGCGCTCCAGCCCTCCTGCCAGTTGAAAAGATGCGAGTAGTTAGGCGATTCGATGATGCGCAGGCCGTCCTCCTCGCGCTCGATCGGCCGGAAGCGGTTGTCTTGCCCAATATAAATGAAGGTTGTGTCGCAGCCTTGCCGGACGAAATGACGCGCGATTTGCCTGGCGCGGAAGTACGTTCCCACATGCCGGAAGTTATGCGACAGTATCAGGATTTTGCGAGCGCTCATGGCCGTGATGATGGTCCGCGAGAGCAGGGAAAGTCAATATAAGATCAATGCCGGCCGTACATGACAAGGCTTGCGATATAAAGGCAAGAAGGCCAGAAAAATCAAAAAACTCCAAAGAGAGGCTTGGTTTTTGCTGATCCGCTGCCGATAGATAGTAGAAGGAGAAATGCATGCCCGGATATGTACGATATTCGTGGCTGTGGGCGCCTGTGCTGCTGATGGCGCTATGCGCACCGCGCCTGACGGCGCAAACGGACGGCTCTCAGCCCTATATTTTATTTCTCGTTGAACGCAGCTCTGGCGATGACAGCTCCGCGCTGCAAAGGCGTTGCGATCTATTGCGTCAATGGGCGCAGAGCATGCCGTTAAACAAGCATGCCTTCGGCATCGCTGTGTTTGATTCGCGTTTCGAACTCATCAAGCCTTTTACGATTCTGCAAACAGAAGAACAGCGTTTGGATTGGCTGGCGGATTTTTCGGATTTAACTTACGGTCAACCAGAATGCGACTTGCGCCTGGCGCTGCATACCGCTGTAGAGACGTATCCAGAGGAAGCCAGGCAGAAGGTGATCGTGTTGCTCAGCGAAGGCCGTATCAGGATGATTGGCAAGGAGCAGACCGCGCGCGACCGCCAGGCGGAGGAATTGCTGTTGCGCGAGGACGCGCCGCGCATGACGGAATCCGGCGTGGTCGCGCATGCGTTGACGCTCTCGACACAGGCGAATTTACAACTGCTGGGGCGGCTGACTCGCGCGACCGGCGGAAATGTTTTTTCCGCGGACCGGCAGCCAGATCGTGTGTTGGAGCATATTTATCTGCGTATTATGGGCGTGGCGCCGGAGCCGATGGACTATCAGCCGCGCCGGACCGATTGCACTGTGCCGCAGGATACACAGGACATTCTTTTCATTCTGCGCAAGAACACGCCGCGTGATGGATTTTTTCTGACCGGCCCGCATGGCTGGCAATGGTCGAGCGTGGCGCCAGAGAAAGACGAGTCCGGAAAACGCGCCTTGAAATGGAGCCTGACGGATGAATTGGCGATGCTGCGCATTGAACAGCCGGAATCCGGCAAATGGCGCATCGAGACCGTTGAATCGCCGGCTGAAGCCGTAATATTTTATCCGAATTTATCGCTGGAATTGATCGATCCGCCAGTATCGTTGCGCGTTGGGCACGAGATACCGCTTTGCGCCCGATTGAAAAGCTCCGGTCGTTCGCCGGATCGCACGCTGTATGAAGCCATGCAATGGCGCATCGGCTGGCAGAAAATCCAAGACGGACAATTGTACGATGAGGAAGTCCTGACCAGTGAAATCGTGGATTTCCCTGATGCGGAACAAACCGGGGAATTGTGCTGGCGGGCGATCCTGGCGCCCCGGGATAAGCCGGGCGAGCCGATCCTGCACATCAAGGCGGATGGCCGCGTATTTCAACTGTCACAGAAGGTATATACGAATGTGCGTCCGCAATCGCTGACGTTTCAGTTGGAGCGAGACAGCGGTGAGACGAACAAGCCGCTGTCTGTCCGCGCACGCTTGCTTTCGGACAACATGCATTTTAACGAAATACGCGTTCAGGTCGAAGTAAAAACTCCCTCGGATGACATCGCGCCGATGGAACTGAGCCCTATCGGCCGCGGCGAATTTGCCGAGTCGCTGGATCTTTTTCACGAAACAGGGGAGTATCGCCTGCGGATCGTAGTGGCAGGAAAACGATCCGACGGCATCGTATTCCGGGATGAATCTCCCTGGAAATCCTACACTGTCACGCGCGACGAAAAATTGACCGCTCCACTCGTCGCGACGCCAAAACCAGGCGGACAGACCGCTCCGGTGCAATTCGAAAATAAGGAAGGCAATCTTCTGATTCGGATCGGCGTATCGGCGGCGTTAATCGTCGTGTTGCTGCAATGCGCCGCTTTGCTCGTGCTGACGCAACGCGCGCGCCGCGAGCCTCCGGAGCCTACGCCGCTCAAGAAGTTCTTGGCGGAATTGCTGGGAGATGATTACCTACTGTTGGTGGAAAGTTCAGCAAAACCGGCGAGCAGTGAAAAGAACGTACAACAGCCGATTCAACGGAAATCTTCCATTGGTTTTCATCCATCTGAGAGGGAATTCAAACGTGAATTTCAAAAGATGGATCAAAAAGATCAGGACAAGCCCAAGCAATATGATAAAAACTTTCTGCGAAACTCGGCGGCCGGGCAGCAAGCGCCGAAATCATCGGCCGAATCGGATGATTATGGCATCGAGGATTTAACCGACGATGATATTCCGTTGATCGATGGCAGCCTGATGGACGCAGGATTTGAGCATGCTGAACACTTGGATACCGGACAGATTCACAACGAACAAACGGAAGATCCGGACGATCAAAAAGAGGGAGGCGATGCGTCATGATCGCATTGGCATTGACCCTTTGGGAATGGGCGACGTTGTGCGCCGTATCGATAGCGACGCTGCTGCTGGCTTTGGCGCTTTGGCTGGTGAAACGCGGCGGCGTGATCGAATCGGTTGATGAAGCGCGCCTTCATCATGGAGCGGAATGGCTGGCGGGGCATATCGAGCAGAGCGAAGATGTGCGCAGCGTGGCCCGCAAATTGAAACGTGAAGCGGATGGGATGGGCGCGGAAAACTTGCGCATCGCCGGAGACATGATTGTAACCTACAAGGACCGGCTAAGTGTTTTTCTGGAAGAGATGGAAGACAAAGCCGGCATGGACGCCTTGCTGGATTATTTAATGGCGTCTGCCGATTCTGCGGATTCGACGATTCAATCTCTGGGCATGCGGTTGCTGGAGATGCAAGCATCCAACTCCAGCAAAAAAAACGACACATCAAGCGCCGTTACGCCAGCAGTTTCAGAACCCGAAAACGCGGCTGATGCAGCCGTTGCAGAGCAGCCGGAAGGAACAATTGAAGAGTCAGCGAGTGTGGATGAAGCGGAGAGCGATCCGCGGCAACTGGTCCGCGAAGACAACGCTCAGGATGCTCCCGCTCCGCCGGATGATTGGTTTTTTGAGAAGGTGTGCGAGGATGTGCAGGAGATTTTGGAATCCGCAACCGCTCAAGGTGAATCGCCCCTGGACAATCTTCAGAGCAGAATCGATAACATGAACGCTCAAATCCAGGATGATCAGCTTGAGAGTGATATCGTTGAACGGATTCGCAAACTCAAACAGGCTTTAGAGCGTCAATTGGAACTGATGCAGATCTTGATCGCGGGTCTGCCGAAACCGGAAGAATCCGCCGGAGCGGCGCTTGCTGATGAAAGCGAAACAACGGAGGATCTTCTGGAGGAGGCTCAAACGGACAGCGCTGAAAAAACCCAATTGGAAAATCCAGACGAGGCTGATATGGAAAGCCCCGAGGAGATCGAAGCGAATAGCGTAGAGAATACCGAAGAGGATCGTTCGCAGGAACTCGAAGCGGACAACACTGAGGAAGATAATGCGGGCAGTATAGAGAACATTGAGGCAGACGCTATCGATGAAGCCGAAGCGGATGACTCAGAGCAAGATCAAGCGGACAGCGTGGAAGAACTTAAGGTGGATGTTTCAGAGAAAGATCAGGAGCTGAAATAATATCGGTCGATTATGTTTTAAACGTGGCTCGCACACGGGCAGCGAAACCGTCCCATGAGCCGTCTTCGATCGCCTGCCGGCATTCTTCCATCAACTCGTGATAAAAAAATAGATTGTGCCAGGTCATCAATCGCGCGCCGAGGATTTCATTGCTCAGGTGCAGATGCCGCAGGTAAGCGCGGCTGTAATGGGCGCAGGCGGGACACGCGCAGGTCTCGCTGAGCGGCGCGGCATCGTCCGCATGACGCGCATTGCGAATATTCACCTCGCCCTGCCAGGTATAGGCGCGGCCGTTGCGCGCGTTGCGCGTGGGCATCACGCAATCAAACAGATCCACGCCCATCTCCACGGCGTTGACAATGTCAATCGGCGTGCCGACGCCCATCATGTAGCGCGGCTTGTCCACGGGCAGATCCTCGACGCTGGCCTCGAGCATGGCCTTCATGACGTCCTTCGGCTCGCCGACGCTGAGTCCGCCGATGGCATAGCCAGGGAAATCCAGTTCCACGGTGCGCCGCGTGGACCAACGGCGCAGACCGGCGTTGCCGCCGCCCTGCACGATGCCGAAAAGCACGCCGCTTTCGCCGCGCTCCCATTGCCGCAGGCAGCGCTCCTCCCAGCGGATCGTGCGCTCAGTCGATTCGCGGCAGCGTGGCTCCTCGCAAGGATACGGAATGCACTCGTCAAAGGCCATGATGATGTCCGAACCAAGGTTCTGTTGAATTTCAACGCTTCGTTCCGGCGTGAGCGTCACATGCGAGCCATCGACAGGGGAGAGGAACTTGACGCCTTCCTCGGTGATCTTGCGCAGTTCGCTGAGTGAAAAGACCTGGTAGCCTCCGCTGTCGGTGAGGATCGGATGCTCCCAGTGCATGAATTGATGCAGCCCGCCCAGATCGCGGATCCGCTCGGAGGTGGGGCGCAAGTCGAGATGGAAGGTGTTGGCCAGGATGATGCGATAGCCGATGTCGCGCACTTCGTCCGTGGTCATGGCCTTCACCGTGGCGCGCGTGCCGACGGGCATGAAGACCGGCGTTTCGATGGCCCCGCGCATGAGTTGAATCCGTCCGCGTCGCGGTCCCTCCGATCCGTGAAACAATTCAAACCGCATCTCTTTCGATTTTAACATCTGCTCCATGTTCTCCCTCAAAGAATCAGCATCGCATCGCCATAGCTGTAAAAACGGTACTCCTCGCGCGTCGCTTCGGCGTAGGCGCGCATGATGAATTCGCGTCCGGCAAAGGCGCTAACCAGCATCAGCAGCGTCGAGCGGGGCAGATGGAAATTGGTGATCAGCGCGTCCGTGACGCGAAACTGAAAACCGGGCGCGATCATCAAATCGGTCTGACCTTGCTCGATGGCGCGCAGACGCTCATTTTTCAGCGCCGCCGACTCCAGCGTACGGACGGCCGTGGTTCCCACGCAGACGATCCGGCCGCTGTCCGAACGGCATTGCTCAATGGAACGGCATGTTTCCTCGGACAGCGAATAGCGCTCGTTGTGCATGCGATGATCCTCGATGCGTTCGGTCTTGATCGGCATGAACGTGCCCGGACCGACATGCAGCGTGCAGTGCGCCGCGGCGATTCCTTGCGCGCGCAATTTTTCCAGCAGCGCATCCGTGAAATGCAAACCCGCGGTCGGTGCGGCGACGCTCCCCGGTGCATGCGCATAAACTGTTTGATATCGCTCGCGATCATCGGGGCCGTCCTCCGCGGCAGGATCCACGGCGTTTTCGAATTCCTTACGGGCACTGAGGATATATGGCGGCAGCGGCACATGACCGCAGTGTTTGAGGCAGTCATCGATGTTATCCGTATGAATCCGCACGACGCGCTCGCCGGCTTCGCGGGCTTCGATGATCTCTAACTCGATGCCAGCGCCTTCCAGCGTCACGCGAACGCCGGGTTTAAGCGCCTTGCCGGGCCGCACGATCGCGATCCAGAGCGATGGTTCGATAGCCTCGACCAGGAGGATTTCAGCGCGCCCCCCGCCAGCCCGTCGCGCAAAGAGACGCGCAGGGATCACCCGGCTGTCATTCATCACCAGCAGGTCACCGGAGCGCAGAAGTTCCGGCAAGTCGCGAAAATGGCGATGCTCAATGGTCTGTCGGGCGCGATTCAGCACCATCAGCCGCGAAGCGTCGCGTTGCTTCGCGGGATGACGCGCCACGAGTTCGGGCGGCAGTTCATAATTGAAATCCGAAAGTTGCATGCGGCGGATCATGGCCCCACGAATCGCGTTTGGCAAGTCCGAACGAGCGCCTGTTGAATAACAATCAAGTGTTTAATTGCCAATCTTGTAATTTCCAGCTGCTAAACACGTATTGACATTGTCGCGGATGGCAGGATAATCATTGTCGATATGAGCGAACAATCATCACTTGACTCCAATCCCAGGCGCTGCCTTGGGATCGACTATGGCCGGGCGCGGATCGGCTTGGCGCTCAGCGATTCACTGGGCGTATCCGCACAGCCATTGGGTGTGCTGGAACGCAAGAATGACTTGCAGGCGGCGGAAGAGATTCGCGCATTGGTGCAAAAGCACGAAGTGGGCCGCTTGGTGGTCGGCATGCCGCGTAATATGGACGGTTCTTATGGCCCACAAGCACAGATGACTCAAGATTTCATGGATCTGCTCGAGGAGCAACTGAGCAGCCTTGATGATTCTGTGGAATTGACACCGTGGGATGAACGCCTGACGACAATGCAGGCTGAGCGCGTTATGATTGAGGCTGGCGTCACCCGCACAGGCCGCAAGAAAAAGGTCGATCAGGTCGCCGCCACCATTCTGCTGCAAAACTACCTCGATTTCCTCCACAACCAAAGAGCTTCTTCCGAGTAGCAGGCAATAATCAAAAGCCTGTTGATACAAGCAGCGGATCGTATTTGCTCGAAGCATGGTTTAATATTTCGCAAGGGCGCCGGTATATTTCGGGAAAATTTTCACAAAAATGCTTGAGGTTTAGACCGGGGTTGTGCAAGCTCATCCGGTTTTGTCGAGCCGCTGCGAAGCGGCATTTTTCATGAACAGGCAGATTTTGCCATCCGCCACACCGGCGGGAAGGGAGCTGCACCGTGAGCGTAGTGGTCGTATTAGGCCTTCAATGGGGCGATGAAGGCAAAGGCAAAGTGATTGACTGGCTGAGTTCCAAAGCCGACCTGGTCGCGCGTTATCAAGGCGGAAACAACGCAGGCCATACGGTCCTGGTCAAAGGCCAGCAATATATTCTGCACTTGATTCCCTCGGGGATCATCGTGCCGGGCACACGCTGCCTGATCGGCAACGGTGTCGTGGTGAATCCCCGCGCGCTGAAGAAAGAAATCGAGGAGATGGAAGGGCTGGGCATCGAAGTCGCCGGCCGTCTGTTCGTCAGCGAAAATGCGCATTGCCTGATGCCTTACCATGAACGCATCGACCAGTTGCAGGAAAGCGGACGCGGCGCCGGCAAGATCGGCACGACCGGCCGCGGCATCGGAGTGGCGTATTCCGATAAAGTAGGACGCGATGGCTTGCGTTTCTGCGACATCGTCAATGAGCGCCGCTGGGATTGGCTGGCGGAACGCGTGCTGCCGCATATCAATCAGCAATACGCCGCGCTGCAAGCGGAGGACCGGCTCGAGGTAGGCGAATTCAAGGCCCTGCTGGCGGAATTCAAGGAGTTTATTAAACCATACATCGTAGACGGCGTCAGCATGATCAATGACGCGATCCAGGCCGACGAGCGCGTGCTGTGCGAAGGAGCGCAGGGAATCATGCTGGACATCGACTTCGGCACCTATCCCTACGTCACGTCTTCGAATCCCTCCACCGGCGGCGTATGCACCGGCCTGGGCATCCCGCCGATGCAGATCAAACGCGTGGTCGGCGTGGCCAAGGCTTACACGACGCGCGTCGGCGAGGGGCCGTTCCCTACGGAATACGACGATGTGTTTGGACTGAAGGTGCGCACGCTGGGCTCCGAGTTCGGCGCGACGACCGGACGTCCACGGCGCTGCGGCTGGTTTGACGCGGCGTTGCTGCGCCGCACGGTGCAGATCACCGGCGCGACGGACTTGATCATCACCAAACTGGACGTGCTGGATACGCTGGAAGAGATCAAGATTTGCACGGGCTACAAGGTCAACGGAAAAGAGCACGATATTTTTCCATGCGGTTTAAGCAAGGAAGACAAAGTCGAACCAATTTATGAGACGTTGCCGGGATGGCAGACCTCGCTGTGCGATATTCGCAACGCCGCGGATCTTCCGCGCGAAACGATGGACTACGTGCAGCGGATCGAACAACTGGTTCGCACGCACGTGACGGCGGTCTCTGTCGGCGCCGAGCGCGACCAGACGATCCTGACGCGTGAGATTTCATTTTTTGATTTGTAATAAGCGCGCCGGTTGGACATCGTTTCAACCGCAGGATCAATTTCAAACAATCAAAGGGGAGCGGCATCGCCGTTCCCCTTTTCTATTTCGAGTCGCTCTGTCAGTTGTTTATGGCGCTTGAACTGGATCGTCCTGCGCTTCGGCGCTGGTTGTTTGGAAAGCGGCGCGCGGCAATTGGGCTTCAAAGACGACTTTGACAGCGTCATCAATCGAGAGAGGATCTAACTTCTTCTCAGGTTCGCCGACCGTGAGCGCCGTGCGGCTGAGCGTGACTTCGCCACGCACTCGATGCGTATTGGCCAGATAGATAAACGGAATATCGAAATCCACCTTCGCTTTGCGAATTTCCATGGTCGCCTTGGCGATGTACTGGCTGGGTTGATCCTCAACAGGCTTGGCCTCCCGGATGGTCAGCTTGGCCGTGGGAAACTTGGCCACATCAAAGAAATCCGCGGATTTCAAATGCTTGATCAGACGTTCGCCGCGGTTTGTTTCGATCTCGTTTAAATCGATCTCTAATTCCACTACGCCTTTTTCAACGTCGCCATTGGGGATTTCCACCTTGGTGAATTTCCACGAAGGAAAAATCCCCGTATTGGTGAACATGGAATTCGTCCCGGTGAATTCAATCTTGCCTGGAGCGGATGCTTCATCCGGCTTCGGCGCTTGCTCCTGCGACCAACCAACCGTGGTCATGCAAAGAACGGCAATCAGAGCCATACTCAACTGATTTATTGAAAGGTTTTGAAGTTTCATTGGAATCCTCCAATCGATGCGAACATAAAAGTTCGCCTTTCATTCGATACCCATGAGTCGTGCGGATTGGCGCAAGCTTACTTGTTCGGTACAATTATTTTCACGGAAAGGCGGATTGCCTGTGAAAGACTAAAAAAAAGGGAGATCCATTAAGGATCTCCCTAGACCAGAAGGAAGTTGGATAGTTTCGAGTAGAAAGGGTCACCCAACTTTTGTCGTCTTGCATTGCTTACCTAAAGATATATGACGTATAAAGCTGTGAAGCGGTTCCCAAAAAAATAACTTTTTCACATTTGGTTAATATATTCTTTAATTTCAACAGTTTACATGTGTGGAAAAATACTGAGGCGAATAAAAAAAAACAATCCCCGCCGTGGAAACGGCGGGGATTGAGTGCTTTTATGTGATATTCAGTGTTACATCGCGCTGGCCATGATCGGGGCCAACACCAGCGAAATCACAGCCATCAGCTTGATCAGAATATTGATCGACGGGCCGACGGTGTCTTTGAGCGGATCGCCGACAGTGTCGCCGATAACAGCGGCTTTATGGCAGGCAGATCCTTTGCCCTGCACTACGCCATCGTCGTCCGTGACCTTGCCTTCCTCGATGTATTTCTTGGCGTTGTCCATGGCGCCGCCGGAATTGGCGCATTGCAAGCCGAGCATCACGCCTGAAACCAGCGATCCCACGAGCACGCCAGAGAGCAATTTATGGCTCGCATCTTCAAAACCCAGCAAGAAGGGGATGACGCCGAAAACAACAGGAACCAAAATGGCCATCAGGCCGGGAAGCAGCATGCCTTGAATGGCGTACTTGGTGGAGATGTCCACGCATGTGGCGTATTCCGGTTTGCCGGTCCCTTCCATGATTCCCGGAATTTCTCGAATCTGGCGGCGCACCTCGGCGATCATGCGGAAGGCGCAGTTGCTGACAGCCTTGAACAGCATCGAGGAGAAGAAGTACGGCAGCATGGCGCCAATCAGCAGACCAGCGATCACGTAAGCGTCTTGCAGCTCGGCGGTCCGGATATGAGCCGTTTGCATGAAGGCGGAAAGCAGCGCCATGGCCGCGAAGGCGGCTGAGCCAATCGCGAAGCCCTTGCCGATCGCCGCTGTGGTGTTGCCCACGGAGTCCAGGTTGTCGGTGATCTTGCGGATCCCAGGCTCAAGATGAGCCATTTCGGCGATGCCGCCCGCGTTGTCCGCGATCGGTCCGTAAGAATCGACTGTGACGATGATTCCCGTGGTGGCCAGCATGCCCAGCGCGGCGATGGCCACGCCGTAGAAGCCCGCCGTGCCGAAGGCGACCAGAACGGCGATGGCCAGCACGATCACCGGGATGCCGGTTGATTTCATGCCGATCGCGATGCCGTCGGTGACGGTGATCGCCGGGCCGTATTGGCTGTTTTGGGCCATATTTTTAACCGGATTGTACTTGCTGGAGGTGTAATACTCGCTCATGAAGCCGACGAGGATGCCGGAGACGATGCCGGCGAGCGAGGCCCAAAGCGGACCCCATTTGCCGAACTGATAAACGCCGGCCGCGTCAACGTTGCCGTACGGCGTGCCCACGGCGCCGATAACCAGGATCGAGCCGATGAAGGTGATTCCCGCGGCGGCGTAAGTGCCGATCATCAGCGATTTCTGCGCGTCGGTTTTGCCGATGGCCTTGACCACAAACACGCCGATGATGGAGGCGATGATGCCGATGGCGGCGATCCACAGCGGAATCTGGATCAGCGACATCCGCACGGCGTCGCCGTTTCCAGAAAGCGTGCCGACGGTGTAGGCGATGGCCATGGCGGCGATGATCGACTCAACATAGGATTCCAGCAAGTCGGCGCCGAGGCCCGCGACGTCGCCGACGTTGTCGCCGACGTTGTCCGCGATGGTGGCGGGGTTGCGCGGATCGTCTTCCGGGATGCCGGCTTCAACCTTGCCCACCAAGTCGGCGCCCATGTCGGCGCCCTTGGTGAAGATGCCGCCGCCGGAGCGTCCAAACAGCGCCACGAGCGATGCGCCCATGGCGTAGCCGTTGATGATGGCGATGTTGTCCGTGAGCATGCAGATAATGCAAAGTCCCAGGATCGAAATCCCGACGACGCTCATGCCCATCACGGCGCCGCCGGAAACGGCGATGCTCAGAGCTTCCTGCAAGCCGCCGCTCACGGCGCCCTGCGTGGTGCGGGCATTGCAGCGAGTGGCGATCCACATGCCCGTGAAACCGGCCAGCGCCGAAGCGACCGCTCCGGCAACGAAGGCGAGGGCTGTGGCGCGCGGCAGATTGATCTTCTCGCCGCCGAAAATCAGGATGAGCGCGGCGATGACAATGACGAAAATCGAGACGTAAGTGTACTCGCGTTTGAGGAACGCAGCGGCGCCTTCCTGCACGTAGCCGGAAATGTCGCGCATAGTCTTGTTGCCCGGGCTTTTCTTCATCACATCATTGATGAGGTAAAGCACAAAGCCGATCGCAAACATGCTGGCCAGGGCAGGCGCAGTCAGTGTTAGTGGATCCATCTTCTATCCTTTCCTTCTTTGAGATTTTGGAAATCTATCGTTTTTTTTCTAAATACGAATTCGATCTTGCAGTTTTTCGCCAAGGACAGGTGAAATTTTGTTTATATTAGCGATAAGTTTTGTTGTTGGGCTTTGCTCCTTCACGGGTTTTTCGCCCAAACGGCCTCATTAAGCGAGCGCCGTTTGGCAAAGTCCAGTTAAAAAAGATGTTTTTTTGCGGTTAATCCTTGGAATCGCGCGCATTTTGATTGAAAGCGTTCATCGCCGCCTGAAAGTCCGCCTCAACGGCTTTTTCCACGGCTTGAACCGCTCGATCCACTGCGTCGACCAATTCGATTCGCTCATTGGGGGGCAGTTTTGCGAGCACATAGTCCGCAGTATCGGCTACTGGTCCAGTGGGCCTTACGCCAATACGGATGCGTTTGATTTCGCGTGCGCCGAATGTGTTGATGATCGAAAGCATCCCCTTATGACCGCCGTGGCTGCCGCTTTCCCGCAGACGCAGGCTTCCCAGCGGCAGGTCGATGTCATCGTAGACCACGATCAGACCATCAAGAGGGATATTCTGGCGCTTCATAAAAGGAGCGATGGCCGTGCCGCTTAGATTCATATAAGTCGTGGGCTGCATCAGATGGATCGGACTTCCATTGAGCGAGCAGCAACCGGTCAACGCCAGCACTTGCCGGGAGGGCGTCAATGGCGCGTTCCAGCGTTGAGCCAGCTTGCTAACAACGTCGAAACCCACGTTGTGCGGAGTGCCTTCGTAGCGTTTTCCTGGATTGCCGAGTCCGGCGATGAGCCATTTTTTTATCATGCGAACGATTCGCCTGGGAATTTGCGAGTGAATTGCATCATCGAGTTCGTTTTCATAGGCTGGCCCAGGAAGGGCGTCAAGAGCTTTTCGGATGGAGCCGGCGCTGTTTTTTTTCCGCAGAAACAAGGAAAAACACTTGCGATTCACTAAATGCTTGTATTTCTTGATTTCCTGCATCAATCATAGTACATAGTCAGGTGTAACACAGCTTGTATACAACCTGAGACACATGCTGGATTCTGCTGGCAAAACTGAACTTGCCGGCAGGGACAATCGCACAACATGGAACGTCGTCAATAATGGCAACAGCAACCGGAAAGATTCAGATTGAATACGAGGAAGGGCTGCATGCCCGTCCGGCCGCGGCATTTGCGCATTTAGCGTCGTCGTATAACCATTGCGACGTCAAAGTGACCTGCAACGAAGATACCGTGAACGGCAAAAGCATCATGAGCCTCTTAACTCTGGGCGCCGGATGCGGCAGCGAATTGATCATCGAGGCGAATGGCGAAAAAGCGCAGGAGCTTGTTGATGCTTTGATCGACCTTGTGCGGCGCCGGTTTGATATCTCAACGAACGGAACATAAGAGCCGGAGCGGAACGACGCCCGGCGCGCGTTTATGATGGGGAATTATGCGTAAGAAAAGACAGATTACGCTTCAGGGCATCCCGGTTTCTCCCGGAATCGTGATCGGCCGCGCATTTGTGCTGGATGACTTCCTGCATAGCACAATTGATCCCGTGCAGATCAATCCGGAGAATGTGGAGCGGGAAACCGCGCGTTTCCGCGATGCCGTTGAAAAGGCGCGGGATAAGATCCGCTCCTTCCGCAATCGCGTGTTGCATGAAGTCGGCAACGCCGAAGCCAAGATCTTCGACAGCCATCTGAGCATTCTCGCCGATCCTGAAATCATCGGCAAGACCATCGACGACATCCGTGAAAAGCAGATGAACGCGGAATATATCTTTCGCTCCAATGTGCAGCGAATCGGCGACAAGCTACGGCAAATCCCTGACGCATATATTCGGGAACGCTGCTCGGATATCGATGACGTGGCACGGCGCGTGATTAATAACTTGATGGAAACCGAGGACGATCCGCTGGCGAACCTGCAGGAGCCGGTGATTGTCGTGGCGCATGACATCGCTCCGTCGGATACGGCGAACATGACTCCGCAGAACGTGATCGGCTTTGCCACGGATAGAGGCGGTCCGACGTCGCACACGGCGATCATGGCGAACGCCATCGAGATTCCGGCAGTGGTCGGCTGTGAAAATCTGGTCTCCAAGGTCAGCACCGGCGATCAGATCATTGTGGACGGCATCAAGGGCATCGTGACGATTCAACCGAGCCGCAAGACGCTGTCCGAGGCGCAACACGCGATTTACGCCTATCAGGCTTTCATCTCGGGGCTCTCGAAACATGAGGAACTGCCGGCGGAAACAATGGATGGATATGAAGTCGGGCTGGCCGCGAACATCGAGTTGCCGGAAGAAGTGAAGAACATCCGCTCGCACGGCATAGACAGCATCGGCTTGTTCCGCACGGAATTTTTGTATCTGAACCGCCCCGATTCGCTGCCGAGCGAGGATGAACAGTTCGAAGTCTATCGTAGCGCGGCAGCGGCGGTTCAACCTCATCCCGTGATCATCCGCACGCTTGATCTGGGCGGCGATAAGTTCGTTTCAACCATGCCGATGGCGCACGAGATTAATCCATATCTTGGCATGCGCGCGATCCGGCTGTGTCTGCAATATCCCGAACTGTTCAAACAGCAATTGCGCGCGATGCTGCGCGCCAGCATGTTCGGCAAGATCCGCATCTTGTTCCCCATGATCTGCAGTCTGGACGAAGTGCGCTGGGCCAAGCAGATTTACGAGGAATGCCGCGCTGAACTGCGCAAACACAAAATCGCGTTTAAGCGCAAAATCGATATCGGAATCATGATCGAAACCCCGGCTGCCGCGGTGGTCGCCGATCAGCTGGCCGAGGAAGTCGATTTCTTTTCTATCGGCACGAACGATCTGATTCAATACACGCTGGCCGTGGATCGCGGCAATGAGCGCGTGGCGCATCTGTATGATCCTTTTCATCCGGCGGTGCTGCGCCTGATTCATAATGTCATCCGCGCCGCGCAACGCGCCGGCATTTGGGTTGCGGTTTGCGGAGAGGCGGCCGGCGATCCGCTGATGGCCGCGTTGCTTGTCGGTCTGGGAGTCGATGAACTCAGCATGAGCCCGATACACGCCCCGATCATCAAGGAAGTGATCCGGCATATGCGTCTGTCCGACATTCATGAACTGGCCGGTGAAGCGCTGCATATGAAGACCGGGAAGGCGATCCGCAATTACCTGTTCAAGGAACTGCGTGGCATGTTGCCGCATAGCGAATGGTTTATTCACGACGTGGACGCATGGCATGCCAATGAAATGAGGAAGGAAACGACAGAAGCATGAGCCGAAACGAGTGGATGCCGCTAATCAGAATCTGGGCCGTCATGACGGCGCTCGTCGCGATGGCGGGACTGACCGGATGCGCGCGCCCTGGGCGCGCGCTCTTGACCCATAAAGAATATCCGAGCAAATCAAAAAGCGCTCCGATTGACGTGTATATCGGACGTTATCCCGGCGAACGGATCCCGCTGGCCGTGGTGAACAGCGTCAGCCTGCCGGAGAAAGATACGATCGCCAAGGCGAACATGGTGGAAAACCTGCGTAAACAGGCGCGCAAACTGGGCGGCGACGCGGTGGAGGATATTCGCTTGCTGCCACGCGAGGTGCGCAGTTACGTCACGGATGAAAACACGCCTTTCCGTTCGTGGCGGCAAGGGACGTCCTACACCTATTTGCTGCGCGGCACGGTGATCCGCTACGACGGCGAGATCGTCGATGTCGATCAGCCGCGCGACTACTTCCGGTTCAAGCCGCCGAAAAATCCGAACGAGCGCGAATCCGCGCAACTCGATTGGACCGCAAGCATACCCGAGGAACCGGCGGATGCTCCGGAGAGCGATGCAAAGCAGACAGAAGTTCCAAACGAGCGCAGCATGGAAGACGCAAACTGAATCCTATCATCTCGCCGCATCGCCCGGCGGACACGGCGATAATGAGAGTTCTCCTATGGCCAAGCGAAAAACGATTATTGAAAGCAGCCGCGAGCGGATCGATGCAATCGACCGGCAACTTGTCAAACTGTTGAACGAACGCGCGGAGAATGCGCGCATCATCGGCGAGCAAAAAGCGAATAAAGGGCTGGAGTTCTACGATCCCGGCCGCCAGCGCCGCGTGCTGCAGAAAGTCATCAACTCCAACAAAGGGCTGTTTCCCGCTCCGGGGCTGAAGGCCGTTTTCACCGAGATCATGTCGAGCTGCCTGGCGCTGGAAAACCGCATCCGAGTGGGCTATCTCGGCGCGGAAGCCACATTCACCCATCAGGCGGCGATCTGCGAGTTTGGCCGGGGAGCGGAGTATATCTCGATGCCGGACATCCCGTCGCTGTTCCAGGCGATCGGGAAAAACCAGACCGACTATAGCGTGGTGCCGATTGAAAACAGCACCGGCGGCGTGGTGCACCGCACACTGGACATGTTCCTGGATTACGACGTGTGCATCTGCAACGAAATCATGCTGCCGATCAGTATGAGCCTGCTGGCGAACTGCGCCAAGAGCAAGATCAAGCGCATCTACAGCCATCCGCAAAGCTTTCTGCAATGCCAGACGTGGCTCAGCCGCAACCTGCCGCAGGTGCAGTGCATCGAAGTGGCTTCGACCGTGGAAGGCATCAAGATGGCCGCGAAGGAGAAGGACGCGGCGGCGATCGGCAGCGAATTGGCCTCCCGTTGTTACGGCATCAAATTGCTTTATCGCGATATCGAGGACACCAAAGACAACACGACGCGCTTCTGGGTTCTGTCGCATCGCATCGCGGAACCGAGCGGCAACGACAAAACCTCGCTGATGTTTTCCGTCAAGGATCGGCCCGGCGCGCTGCATCAAATTTTGCAACCAGTGTCGCGCCGGCACATCAGCCTGACCAAGATCGAATCGCGTCCCACCAAACGCAAAGCATGGGAGTATGTCTTCTTTTGCGATCTGCTGGGACACATCACGGACACAAAAGTGCAGAACGCCATCAAGCAAATGGAGCCGCAGTGCATTTACCTCAAGGTGCTGGGCTCCTACCCCTGCGAAGTGAACCTGGCGCGAAAAAAATGACGCTCGACTGAGCGCTTTGCGATTTGTCGATGACGCTGTCTGCTCCGCCACTTCAGCGAAAGTGAATTTCGTTCGCATATGATCCGTAAACTATGTGAAGAGGATCGTGACATCCTCACGCGGTTCTTGCGGATTGAAACCGAAATGAATTTATTCATGCTCGGCGACATGGAGAACTTCGGCTTCGAACATGAGTGCGTCGAGTTCCGGGGGGATTTCAATGGCGCGAACAACATCCGCGCGGCGCTCTTGCGTTTCTTTGAGGATTTTCTCTTTTACGCTCGCGGCGATTTCGATTTATCGGGCGTTCTCGAGGTGATGCGCCAGGCGAATCCCCGGCGGCTTGCGGGCAAGGCCGGCCTGATCGACGTTTTCGCGCAACATCTGGATTACGATCAACGGCAGGAATTGACGATTACCGCGATGGAGGGCGAGCCGCGCATCGGCAATCCGGCTTTGATAGAGCGAGCCTGCCTCGCGGCGCGTAGCGATTTGCCGCAAATTCACGAGCTATACAGCCAGATCGAAGAATTTAAACATACGCCGTCGCTGGAGCAAATGGAGCAACGCTTCGACACGAACGCAATCCGCAAGATTTTCAAAATTGAAGAAAACGGACGGATTGTCTCCGTGGCCCAATCCACGGCGGAATGCGCCTATGGCGCGATGATTGTCGGCGTTGCGACATTGCCCGAATGGCGCAAGCGAGGCTATGCCACGGCGTGCATGGCGGCGTTGTGCCGCGCATTGCACGACGAAGGCAAGCGAGCCTGCTTGTTTTACGATAATCCATCAGCCGGCCGAATCTATCACGGTCTGGGCTTCCGCGAATTCGGCAGGTGGTTGCTCTTGAGCAGAACGGAATCCCAATGAGCGTTTGGCGCGACGGTACGATGCGTTAATAAAACTCTTAGCTGTCGTTCAGCGATAATCGTTGTTGGAGTTCTTGAGGATCCGGCCGATCAACGGGATTTCAAAGTCGGCTTTGCCGCCGAGCACCTTGATTGCCGCCAGCAGGCAGGCCAGGCAGTAGATCACAAATGCGCCGATCAGGGCGTAATAGTTGCCCGCACTGAGCCATTCTGCAAGTCGTGGATCGACCATGCGCAGCACGCGCACAACGAGCAGGAAGATCGAGAAGAGCACAAAGACCATCAGCATCAGGAAATGCAACGAAAGAGCCTGGTGGGCGTGATACACCACCTTGCGGTTGGTGTCGCGGTAGGCCATCCAGATCATGAACGCGGCCAGCACACCCCACAGCGGCACGATGGCGAAGAGATACGCCAGCACAGCCATTTCGCGGTCCTTGAGCTTCATGGCTCCAGCATGCGCGTCGCCGCGCCGGATGTCAATTGCATCTTTAGTTGACCGCCGCCCTACTCTTATTGAAAATCGACGCCTGAGTTCTAATATATACGGTGGAAATGTGGCACAGCCGCCTCCGGCTGTGCGTCCAGGCGGCATTGATTCACAGCCTGTATTCACGGATATGATGTCAGTGCTATTTCAGCGCCCGGTGAGAACGAACCATGCTGCGTGAACTGCGCATCGAAAACATAGCGATCATCGAACATTGCGAGATCGCCTTCAGCGAGGGGCTGAATATCCTGACCGGCGAGACCGGCGCGGGAAAGTCGATTATTTTGGCGTCGCTGAACCTGATTCTGGGCGAGCGCGCGAGCAATGATGACATCCGCACCGGCGCGGATAAGGCCTGGGTCGAGGCGGCGTTTGAATTGCGCAAGGACAGCGCGGCGTCCCGCTGGCTGGCGGAGCAGGATTGGCTTGATGCAAACGGCGAACTGCTCGTGCGGCGCGAAATCACGCGTGCTGGCCGCAATCGTTGCTTCATCAACGGCCGCGGCGCCACGCTGGCGCAACTCAAGGAGCTTGGCGACCGGCTGGCCGATCTGCATGGCCAGCATCAACATCAATCGCTGCTTGACGCCGAACGTCATATCGAGGCGCTCGACCAATTCGGCGACTACCACGATTTGCTAAGTCAGGCCGGCGCGAATTACGCGGAATGGATGCGGCTGAATCAGGCGCTCAAACGTCTGTTGACCGACGAGCGCGAAACCGAGCGGTTGAAGGATAATCTGCGCTATCAAATCCGCGAGATTGACGAAGCCGCGATTGATCCTGGCCTTGACAATGATCTGGAGAGCCTGCGCCAGCGCTTGCAGCATGCCGAACGGCTGCAACTGGCGGCGCAGGCGGCGTATGACTTGCTCTATGAAGGGGAAGCGAACGAGGTTTCCATCGCGGCGCTGCTGGGGCGGATCGACGACGAACTGGGCGCCATCGCGGACATCGAACCGCAGGCGAGGAAGCTGTACGAACGGCAACAGGAATTGGCTTCGGCAATCGAGGATCTTGGCGCGGAATTACGCGATTACCGCGACGGTATCGACGGCGATCCGCAACGGTTGACGGAAGTGGATAACCGTTGCGAATTGCTCCGGCGGCTCAAGCGTAAATACGGCGCGACGCTGGAGGAAGTGCTTGAAGCGCGCGATCGTTATGAGAATGAACTCAATGCCTTGGAAAACTGCGAAGCAGAAATCGAGCGGACGCGCAAGCAACTTGAAAAGCAGAGCCAAACGCTTCGCTCAATCTGCGAAGAGCTCACGAAAAAGCGCACACAGTCCGCGAAGAAATTTTCGCGCGCATTGATTGCGATATTGGCCGAGCTGAACATGCCCAATTGTCGCTTTGACTTCCGCATGGAAACACAAATGGCGGTCGCTGAGGAGTGCGCCATTGAACTGCAAGGGGAGCGGCGTCGCGTTCATGAACGTGGCTGGGACTATGGCGAATTCATGCTTTCCACCAACACCGGCGAGGAACTTAAGCCCCTGCGCAAGATCGCCTCGGGCGGAGAGATTTCACGCATCATGCTCGCGCTCAAATCCATGACCGCCGCCCGCGAGCAAATCCCTACGATGGTCTTCGATGAGATCGACGTCGGCATCAGCGGCGCCACCGGCGGCAAGGTTGGACAGAAAATGGCCGCGCTGGCCCGCCACAGCCAGGTGATCTGCATCACCCATCTGCCGCAGATCGCCGCCTGCGCCCAGACGCATTTCCAGGTGGCCAAGAGCGACGACGGCCAGCGCGCCACCGTGGCGGTGCGCACACTGGGCAAAGACGCCCGGCTGAACGAACTCGCCCGCCTGATCAGCGGTGAAACCATCACCCAAACGGGGCTGAAACACGCCCGGGAACTGATTGAAAAATCCGGTTGACTTTCCTGCGTCCAACCGCAATTATCCCCGCTCTCTTGCGGCAAGTTCGGCGAATGAACGCATTGCGCTAAAACGCGATAACCATCAGCGGATCAAGCGCGCGGACATTCTTAAGCGACCTGACGCACGTTCTCCCACATATGCGCGGCAACGGCGCGTGGCAACGGGTCAGGGGTAACACCGCAGCCCACCATGCCGCCGTTGTGCGCGCACCAGACGGCGCAAGAAGAGAGAGATTTCGCGCGCCCAATAACGACGGCATCCCGTCGCAAAACCGAGCTGGCGTAGCTCAGTTGGTAGAGCAGCTGATTTGTAATCAGCAGGTCGTGGGTTCGAGTCCCTCCGCCAGCTCCAATCAAACACTCTGATTTCAATAAGTTTATAAATTCAGTTGACTTATAGCCGATTTCTATTTTCCGGCTTTATTGGGAAACCATTTCATCCGATCGTGGTTCTCGCAATGGGCGTCTTTGTTGGTAAAGCCATGCATGTTTTTCGATTTCGCGAATGAGTGCAACTGAGCCGTTCTTCCTGGCCTTTTCAGCGGCCATGTTTGCGGTTTGTACGGCTTCTTGAAATTTTCCAACTTCTGCATAGGCGGCCGCGAGCGTATCAAGAATCGCCGGATCACGATAGCCGGTTTGGCTACATGCGACCTCGGCCAGACGAACTGCTTCCATGCCATCGCGCAAATTCGAATCGGAGTTCGTCGCGAGAAACCAAGCCAAGTCATTGACCATTTTAATCCATGAGCCGCCATGTTCCATGGCTGCACGGTAGTGGCGAATCGCTCCGGCAACGTCCCCTTGTTTGGCCAGCACCACCCCTAGATTATTATGCACCATGGGATCATGGGGCGCGAGTTCTATCGCTTTTTCGAACTCGTGTCTTGCTTCGTCAAGCCGATTGTGTTTCGTCAAGGCAGCTCCCAAGTTGAGATGAGCGACTGCGGATTGTGGGTTTCGTTCCACGGCGCGACGAAACAAAGTCTCATCGTCCTGGTACAGCGCCGCTTGCCGCCAAGTCAAGACCGCCAGAAGAATGCAAATCACAGTAGATGCGGTTCGCATCGCGCTCATGCTGTTTACCGGGCGCTTTTCCCAGCCGCGCGTCCAAACCGCGGCGGCCAGCGCAATCGGTCCGATGCTGGCCAGGTATTGAAAGCGGTCCGCGACATAGGCGATATTCATAAAAGAGAAATCGATCAAGCCTAACATCGGACTCAGCGTGACAGCAAAAAAGAGCATCGTTAATAACGGGCCATGTCCAATGCGTTTGCGCGCGAGCCAAAGAACGGCGTAAAACGCAAGCATGGCAAGCGGGTATATGTATTGTCGCGCGAGATGTGTATTAATTTCCCATTTAGGATAAATAGGAGCGAGTTGCAGCGGCAGGATGAGCTTTGCCAAATAAAACCAGAAGGCTCGTCCTGAGAGAATGAATTTACCGCCATAGTTCAAACCGGATTGATAGCAGCCCGTTGAAAAAGGGTAGCGCCAGCGTCCCGCTGGCATTATGTGAAATGCAAAGCATTGATTTTATTCATGCCGGCGAGACGCCGGCGCTACGATTTTACGCCGCAACGGCTTTTTCAACGGGCTGATAGGAGCTCAGTTGCCGGGTCAGATAAACATCCAGCAGCGCCAATGCTGCGCCCACGACCAAAAATGGGATCAGCGACAGCCAATCCTTTTTCTCCGTTGATTGGCTACCCTTCCAAAGCCACAGCGCCATCGCAATGGGCAACGTCACAGCGACGGTCTTGCTCCACATCGCCAGCGCAAAAAAGATCATGCTGATCGTGATGATCGTTTTGCGACGCCGCTTCCGGAATTCGAGAAACAACAAAAACGCGCTGAAATAAAATGTCGCCGAGAGCACATCTTTCCGTTCATGCACCCAGGCGACGGATTCAGCATGCACTGGATGCACGGCGAATATCACCGCGGCCAGCCATGCGCCGGGCAATTTCATTTTTCGCAACACCACCCAGAGCAGGATCGAGTTGAGCGCGTGCAGCAGAACGTTGATCAAATGAAAAGCAAACGCATTGAAGCCCCAAAGGTGAACTTCGATCCAATACATCGTATAGACTGCCGGCCAGTAGTGTTCCTCATTCGGAATACGTCCATGCGTCGTCCAGATTTCCCATAATCCGCCTGGTTTCTTGAGCAAAGTATTCTCATGCAACGCGAGAGTATCATCCCAAACAAAGCCGCCCTTTAACGCTGGCAGGTAAGCTAGGATTGTTAACACGCTCAATAGGATCACACTCGTTAAGTCGGTCCAAGGCGGCGAGTCTACATGCAGTGATTTCGAGAGATTACACTCGGAAACAAATCGTTGACTTTGAGCTTGCTCCGAAAAGAGCTTTTGTCTTTTTTTATTGGACATTTCCGCAGTCAATCGGAATCGGGAAGTGGCTATTAAAATATCTTGCCTATTCTATCTGTCATAGGAAGATCTTACCTTTATACTGTATTTCGATCGTTGTTATACTTCGATATCTATTTTCACATCAAAGATCAAGCTGTTCTTCGTAAATACGATTTTCCAGTAGTCACTTAAATTCTCCAAATAACGCCACTTTTATTCGACACAGTTTAACCGCAAAAACCTCAATGTTCAATAATTAATAATCATTTTGTTTGACTTTTTATTCTTCGTCGTATAGCATTTTAGGCTCTAGGGCGTGTCGTCAATTAATCTTGACGCCGTGATCGTCCTTGGCGACAATTTTGTATACATTGCTCAAGCTCCTGCTCTTGTTG
>JAFGJS010000007.1 GCA_016928995.1 Candidatus Sumerlaeota bacterium
CGATCTTGATTCATACCTGAATTCCTTTCATCGATTGAGTGCCAAACCAGGGGTACGTATTAAATCCACACCAAAAGGGGAAGAACCATAAATTTTATACATATATCCTGATGCCCAATAGATTCGTGTGATCTTAAAGCAAAACTGAACTCCATTAATGATTTCTCATAAAAAAACTCTGCGTCTCCGCGTCTCTGCGCGAGACTATTATCGTCATTCCTCAAGCCCGTTTACGATACGTGTAATGCCATCTTTCATCAGCGCTTCGCCAAAATTCAACAAGTAACCCAACTTGCAGCCGGTCAAGCGTAAGTATGTCTGGACTTGCTTACGATGCGCCTTTGTCGTTTGCTCCACTGATTTTAATTCAAGAATCACCTTTTGATTCACAATTAGATCCGCTAGAAAGCCTTTGTCGAACTTCATGCCGCGATATTCAATCGCAATTGGAATTTGCCGTGCCACATCAAGGCCGCGTTGCTCTAGAGCATGAGCAAGCACAATCTCATACACGGATTCCAGCAATCCCGGCCCTAGTTCCCGATGCAGCGCGATGCATTCCTCAATAACAATTGTTCCTATTTCATTCTCGTGCATGAGTTTCCTGTTGCTCAATTTTATGTTCACGCGCAGAGCCGTTGAGGCGCAGAGATTTTATATATATGTTAGCATCCGGAATCATAGCGTTTATTGGACAATAAATTATGACATAATGTTTCCGATTTTTTGCCGCAAGATTCAACTTCAATTCATCAAGAGATCAATAAATAAGACTGAGATCGCTGCCGAAGATCGCTTGCGCGATGTTTTCAAAGCCGATGCCTGCGCCGATGGCCAATAGAACGAGCAGGACGCCCAGCACAGCGAATGCGATTTTCCACACGCTCCACGGGCGTTCGCCCTGCACCTCGCCGGTGCCGGCGTTCACGATGATCTGGTACACCTTCGCCTTGAAGCGATGCGGATAGAGATACACTGGCAGCAGCAGATGCTTGTAGGTGCAGGCGTCGTAGCGCGTGTCCACGCTGTGCACGCGTTGCTCGTCGCCGCCGATGCGCTCCCGCACATCCTGGTATAGCGCGTCATCCATTCGCTCCTTGGCGCGGACGAAGCCCGTGGCCAGTTCCACGTCGTACGTTCGCGCAAGGTGCCCTGCGAGCACCTGCTGATTGAAGGGCAGGGATTTGATCAGCGGCCACGGCTCTAAATTCCGCACTACTTTTTCCGGCAGCCCTTCGGAGGCGATGATCAGCACGTCGTCGAAGAAACGCTGAAACGATCCCGACGCCGGATACCATCTCGTTCTCCGCTCACGGCGGCGGTTCTTGCCGCTGCCCACGGCGACCCAGTAGTGCTCGCCGCGCTGGCCGGTGTAGCGCGTGAAGGTCATGCTGTCGTACGTCCAGTACGGCATATACACGCCGGTCAGGCGGCCTCCCACCTCGGACTTAACGAAATCATTCGGCGCGAACCAGAGCGATTTGATCCAGTGGTCGATCCTGACGCGCGCCTCCTTGTCTTCGATGAAGAACGGCAGCACGGCGTCCGCCGGAATGCGGTTTTTCTCTTTGCTCTTGATCTGCTCTTTCTGAATCGGCGTCGCGCAGTACGGGCAGTGCGTGCTGGTGATCGTCCCGGCGAATTCAACATTCGCGCCGCAGGAAGAGCAGCGCACCTCCTTGACCTCGGATTCCTCTGGAGCGTCCCAGTCCACGCGCTCCTTGCGGTTTTCGGCGATTTTGTCCAGCATCGCCTGCAGATCGCGCTCCACAATCTGCGCGTCTTCGGCGATTTCGATGCTTTTTTCGAAACCGCAAAAGGGGCACTTGAGACATTGCACGCCAATATGGAAGACCAGATCCGCTCCGCATTGGTCGCAGGGAAACACGCGGCCTTTGTCTTCGTCCACGCTGCGGCCAGCTGCGTCGATTTTTTTAGAGGATGCCGCCGCGTCGCTGCGAGCTTCTTTCGGCAAGGTCGTGACGAACTGCTTTTGCCAATCCTCGGCAGGCTGCGCCATGACCGGCTCCGGCGGCGGAGCCGGCGAGGGCGATTCAGAATTCATCTCATCAGACGACATCAAACATGTCCTGTAGTTTAGTCTGGGGATAATTTATCCAAGGCAAGTCGCGGCTTCAAGTAAAACAACCGGCAAATCCGAAGCGCGATCAATATCGGTGTATTTTATAATTTATTTTTATCTAACTGATGTTACGCGCCCTTGACGCCTTGGACTGCGCTTGCGCCGCCGAAGCGCGCGAAGGCGTGGCGGCCATGCCGCCGCCTTGCGTTGTGTTGAAATTTCGCCCGGATGATCGACAAAATCGCGCTGTTTAAAGGCGCAGGCATGGCCTGCGCACTCCAAAGAAACAGCACGCGCGTAACATCAGTTATCTAATTGCAATAAAGGCAAAAGCAGTTCCCGCCAATTCTCAATCGAACCAAGGACTCCGTTGATCTCCAAATCGGTATCGCAATAATAAATCTCAACCTTCTCGTCACAGCAACCGCATTTGAATAGATAACGTGGCTCTCGCTTGTTGGTTCCCTTTCGATGAAACACGCGAATCTCATTATGTCCTTCCGGACTTCTTTTAACGAGTGATCGATTCTTTTTACGTCGAAGAGGATGGTTTTTCATCACGTTACCCTTTATGACGCTGGAATGATTGACGCAAATCGAGGGAAAGGGCGTCATGTTGTTTTTGAAGCGCGGCGTATAACGCGGCGTTTTCCGGATTGGGTTCGCAGCGCGTTGATTCGTCGAGTTGGACGCATGCGGCGGCGATGGATTCGATCGATGCGTTGGGATCTTGCTGGCGGCGATATTGCCAGAGGGCCTGCAGCGCGCCGCCCAGCGCGGCGCCTTCGGGTTCGATGGAGCAGACCACCGGCACGTTGAACACGTCGGCGCAGATCTGCCGCCAGAGCGGACTCTTGCCGCCGCCGCCGGTCAGGCGGACTTCCGTGGGCGCGAGACCGAGCGCCTTCATGCGATTGAAGCCGTAGTACATGCCCAGCGTGGCGCCCTCCATCGCGGCGCGGGCGAAGTGCGCCGGAGTCATCGTGCGGGCGTTGAGGCCGAACAGCGTGCCCGTGCCGTCTGGCACATTCGGCGTACGCTCGCCTTCGAAGTATGGAATCAGCAGCAAGCCGTCACATCCGGCGGGCGCGGCGTTGGCGCGTTCATTCAGCGCGGCGGTGTCGAGCGCAAGCAGCTCCTTCATCAGTTCCGTGGCCACGGTGACGTTCATCGTGCAAAGCAGCGGCAGCCATTTGCCCGTGCTGTCGCAGAACGCGGCGATCTCGCCCCGCGGATCGACCAGCGGCTGATCCATGCAGGCGTAGATCGTGCCGGAGGTGCCGAGGCTGGCCGTGACGCGGCCCGGCGCCACGCAGCCTGTGCCGATCGCGCCCATCATGTTGTCGCCGCCGCCGGACGCCACCAGCGCGCCGGATGCAAGGCCAAGCGCTTCGGCGGCTTCCTGCCGCAACGTTCCGCAAGGCTCCCATGAAGGCGTCAGCGGCGGCAGCATTCCGGCCAAGCCGTCGTCAATCGCCGCGAGCAACTCCGGCCGCCATTCGCGCGTACGCACGTCGAGCAACGCCGTGCCGCTCGCGTCGCCCCACTCCATGTGCCGCTCGCCGGTGAGCCAGAAGTTCAGGTAGTCATGCGGCAGCAGCACCGTATGCAGTCGCGCGAAATTCTGCGACTCGTTTTCCTTGAGCCATAATATTTTCGACGCGGTGAATCCGGCGGGCATACCGTTGCCGATGAGCGCGACGCAACGTTCCAGTCCGCCAGCGCGCGCCAGGATCGTCTCGCATTGCGCCGCGGTGCTGGTGTCGCACCAGAGTTTGGCGGGGCGGATCACCTCGCCCGCCGCATCGAGCGGCACGAAGCCATGCTGCTGGCCCGACACGCCGATAGCAACGATCTGTTCGGGCTGGGCGCATGCGCCGGCCATGGCTTGATGTACGGAGTCAATCAGAGCTTCGATCCAGCGTTGCGGATGTTGCTCTTTGTATCCGGGCGGCAGACCCTCGATCATGTCATGGGCGCATTGTCCGCGCCCGAGGGTTTCGCCGCATTCATTCACAAGCAAAGCCTTGGTTGATTGAGTGCCACTGTCGATGCCGAGAAAAAATTGTTCCATGATTGCCTCACGCGAAGACGCGAAGGCGCAAAGGCCTTCGGCGCTGGAATTTTTTTTGATTGCCATAAGCTAATGCGAGGTTGGCGCGACTTCAAGCAAAACTAGGCGCTGAGACATAGAAAGAACGGTGAAACATGATATTTTTTCGCGAGTTTTATTTTATGATTGCTTTTAAAAAACAAGTATGAATTATAGACGATTTTGTTATGGCCGGATGTTTACAGCGCGGTGAGATATCCACATTTTGGTCACAATTTGACCACATTTTGATCACAATTTTTCCACATAAGAATGAGTTCGATCATGGCCACGCATCAGCAGATGGAGACGGAATTGCGCGAACCGCCGCGGAATGAAAGCGCGGAGCGGACCGTGCTGGGCGCAGCGATGATCGACAATTCCACCATTGACATCGCGCTCGATTACCTGACGCCGGTATCGTTCTACAGCGCGGCGCATCAGGAGATCTTCCGCTGCGTCCTGGAATTGCACAAGGAGCATCGGCCGGTCGATTACATCTCCGTGGCCGAGGCGCTGGAGCGGCAGCAGAAGCTGGAGCTCGTGGGCGGGCGCGCGTACCTGGCCGACCTCGAAGATGAAGTATTGACCACGCAGAACATCGAGCATTACTGCGCGCTGGTCAAGACGGCCTGGCAAAAACGCGAGCTGATCAGCGCGTCGATGGAGATCATCGACGACTGCCACAACGCGGAGATGGAGGGCGAGTCGCTCTTCGACCGCACGGAAAAGCGCATCTCCGACATCACGCAGCATAAAAGCAGCAAAGAATTCCAGTTGATGGCGCATGTGGCGGAGGAGGCGCTGGAGGAGCTCAAGCGGCGCAGCTCCGATCCGAACGACATCACGGGTTTGCGCACGCATTATAAATATCTGGATGAGATGACCGCCGGTTTGCAGAAGGGCGAGTTAATCATTCTCGCCGGACGCACGTCGATGGGCAAGACGGCGCTCGCGCTGAACATGGTCTGCAACGTGGCGGTGAAGGACAATCGTCCAGTCGCCTTTTTCAGCCTGGAGATGAACGCGCAGTCGCTGCATAACCGGCTGCTTTCGCAAATGGCACAGGTGCCCATGGGTCACATCCGCAGCGGCATCCGCAGCAAGCAGGAGCTGAGTCGCGCGGAGGAGGCGAATGAACGGCTGGCGCAGGCGCCGATCTACATCGACGATTCATCCGCGCTGACCACGATGCAGCTGCGCGCCCGCGCGCGGCGCCTCAAGGCGCAGATTCCCGAGCTCTCGCTCGTGGCCGTGGACTATTTGCAGCTGATGCGCCACACGAACCTGGGCCGCAACGAGTCGCGGCAGGTGGAGGTGGCGGAAATTTCGCGTTCACTCAAGATTCTGGCGGGCGAGTTGAACATCCCCGTGCTGGCCATGGCGCAGGTGAATCGCAGCCCGGATCAGCGCGGACGCGGCGCGGCCGGGCGGCCCATGCTCTCCGATCTGCGCGAGTCGGGCGCCATTGAACAGGACGCCGACGTGGTGCTGTTCGTGCACCGGCCGGATAAAGGCAAACCCGCGCAAAATCTGGACTCCGAGGCGATGCGCGGACTCGACGGCGAACAGCAGCCGGAAGAGGCCGAGATCGTCGTCGGCAAGCAGCGCAACGGCGCCACGGGCGTGATCAAGGTGCTTTTTCTCGGTCAGCAAACGCGTTTCGTCACGCTGGCCAAGGAGCACTGGGGCGCGTACGAGTGAACTTCAATTGAACCACCGAGTGTAGCCCGGCCATACGGGATGATAAAAGCGGCGATGAATCAAGCCCTCCCCTATGGCCGGGCTGCGTAGCTTCAGGAGCGATTGCATGATTGATTTGCATTTGCACAGCAAATATTCCGACGGCAGCGACACTCCGGCTGAGCTTATCGAACAAGCGAAACGCATCGGATTGACGGCCATCGCGCTGACCGATCATGATACGGTGAACGGCTTTTCCTCGCTGCTTGAGGCGGCGCAGGATTCGAAACTCCGCGTGCTTGGCGGTGTGGAGCTCAGCCTGGAATACCGGGAGCATTCCCTGCACATGCTGGCGTACTTGCCGGATCCGGATTACGCGCCGCTGAAGGAGGCGCTGGCGAACATCGTGGACGGGCGGCATTGGCGCAACGACCGGATCATCGAAAAATTGCAGGCGGCGGGCATCGACATCACGATCGACGAGGTCAAAAAACACGCCGGGGACAATGTCGTTGCGCGGCCGCACATCGCCAAGGCGATGGTCGAAAAAGGCGTCGTGCAATCCAATCAGCAGGCCTTTGACGAATACCTGGCCAGCGGAGCAAAGGCTTATGTGGACCGCTTCCGTCTGTCGTTGAAAGACGGCATCGAACTGATCCGCGCGGCGGGCGGCGTGCCGGTGCTGGCGCATCCGTGTTTGATCCACATCGAATCGTTCGACGAGCTGCGGCAGCTCGTGCATCAATTGGCGGACTACGGCCTGCTGGGAATCGAAGTGAAATATTCCTTCCACTCCGTGGCGCAGGAGGATCAATATTCCCAGCTGGCGCGCGAGTTCGGGCTGGTCCGCACCGGCGGCTCGGATTACCACGGGCATTCCGTCAAGCCGCACATCCAGATGGGCTCCGGCCGCGGTGACAATCTCAGAGTCCCCGACGAATGGACCGATTTCGTAATCGAAAAAGCGCAGAGCGATCTGTCGAAGAACTCAAACATCCAATAACGCTCTATCTTTAATTTAACGCAAAGACGCAAAGGCGCTAAGATTTCCATCGCGTTCTTAGCGTCTTTGCGTTAAAGGGCGCATCTTGACGGAGCTCCCAAAGTTATGCGAAAGTACATCTGGAGACGAGAAATGACTCCCATTCCTTTTCAAGCGAGGCC
>JAFGJS010000135.1 GCA_016928995.1 Candidatus Sumerlaeota bacterium
TCCTTATCAGCGCTGAAAGCGCTGCGTATCAAAGCCCAGGCCAGAGCGTAGGCCGCTTGCGGCCGTGAGCGCCGGCCTGGGTAGACGGTTAAAACAATCCCCAGGCTGGCGGGATTTTTGCCCCGCAAAAATCATGACAGCCGTAAATGTGCGTTGCCGTTCTCGGTCATGATTCCCACTTGATTAAGGCGCCGTTAGCTTGTACAGCCTCAACATGGCCGGCTCGGGCAACTCGCCTTCGCGAGGACGGTCGCGATGCTGCGGCAAGGTTTCCCAACGCAGAACGTAACGCGAGGCGGGATCATTGTCTTCGCCCATGTCCTCGGCCCAACGAACCTCCATGCCTTCGTATGCCGATTCCAGTTTCCACAACCCCGCCGGATAGCGTGGCGGTTTCGCCTCCACGCCCAGCGGCTCCAGCGTCTTTTCATCCAGGATCAGCAGTCCATCGCCATACTTCACATGCGTAAATGGAAGCGCCAAACGTCCCTCGTCATGCGGACGCACGGCGCCGAGCCGAATTTCAAAGATGATCGATCCCCAGCCTTCGAACGACCAGCGGTAATCCCAATCGCTGACTTGCCGCGGAATCCAGCGCCCATCCTCGAAGCGCGCCACATAGGCCTGCGTGTTTCCGTTTTCGTCGAACTTATGATACGACGCCAGCGCCTGCGCCGCGCTGTCGAAGCCGATACGCAGGCAGCCGTTGATGATACCCCCCTGCGTGGTGACGTTGTCGATCAAGACGCCTGAAGTCTCCAGCGTGATCGGCAAGGTAACCGGCTTCCCGTCGATCGTTTCCCAGTGGATCAGATCGCTGCTGCGCGCATAGGACGGATCATGATTAGTCTGACAATCCGGCGTGTCGCGCCAAACCCAGCAGAGATGAAAACGCCCGTCCGGACCTTTTAACGGACCATGCATATACGCGTTCATCAAGTCCTTGCCATCGGTGAGTGGAGTGTCGAGCAGCCGCTTCCATGTTTTTGTCTTCGTGTCGTACACATTATAAATCTCATTGCCATGTCCGCTGCCGCCGTCGCGATAGTGAAAGATCAGTTCGCTGTTCGCGCCGCGCATGAATTGCGGATAAGTGCAGCTCTGCTCATTCTCGCCGGTCATGCTTTCGATCTTTTCAAACGTCGCGATGTCCCACGGCTGCGACGTGCGAAAATAAATCAACGGCACATTGTGCATGTTGCCGCTGAGATGCAGACAGCCATCGTCATCCGCGGCCATCGCGATGGAGTTATGGCTGTCCCATCCCACTTCGGTGGGAAGCGTCTGATATTGCCATTCCTCCGCGTCGAGCGCGCGACAGGCCACGGTCATGCGGCGCTCCTCGTCGTAGTACGCAGCATATTGCCGTTCGCCAGCGGTCAGCAGGCAAAAGCCCACGGGAAATCCCGCCGGAACTCTGGCGATAGGGAGCGACATTGCGATCTCAGGTTCGTTCACGCGATTCTCCTTTTCTTCCGCCGGTCCTGTTGCGACGCAGACCATGACGGTCATGAGGATGGCAGCCGGAATGACTCGATGCATTTTCAAGACCTTTATTCTATGCGCCTGTTGATCCGGCGGTTTTGGCGCAGCTAATCATAACGCGGGAATCCCTGTCAAACCAATAGCGGGTTTGAACGACCGGTCATACCGGATCGCTTCATTAGGAGAGTAGTCGCATTGGCTGTCATGAACTTACGCCGGTTATCCATCATAGAAATAATCCGATGCACATTTTTGGACATTGCGACCATATATCGGTTTATACAACCAAACAAAAACCCACCTCAATATCACAAATTTATTGAGCTATGGAGCTATCAAAATGTGATCGTATATGACAAAATGCGAAGAATTGACATTCAAGCTGTTAACGATATTTTATACGCATCAAAAAGCAGCGCCCATCGTTTTATGAGCTGCCTCAAATCCGGCGATTGATAGGGGATACAAAAATTTTGCTCAAGCATCATTTTGTTCTCATGAAAACGGCGTTGCGGACGATAAAGAAAGTAAGCGTTGAGAGATCCAGATCGAGCATCATCAAGGGAAGCGATGAGTCAGCGAATCTGGCTATGTGAATAGGGGAGAGTCCCTGAATGTGCATCATGACTGGTTCTGCTTAACGTGAGGTTGCCTTTCGAAAGGGGGGAGAGACCGCGGAGCGCTCAAAGCGTGCATGGTTCATTGGATCCATTGAGTTTTTCGTGTTTCGCGTGTGGGGTGAATGTAGTTGGTTGCAGCAAGGACGTCCTTGTTCTAAACGTGATCAAGCGCCGGCAACACGATCAAGTTTCGTTCTCGGAAAGGACAGGGTGGAGTAAGGCCGTGGGGGAGCATGCCCGGACTTTTAAGGAGGCGGGCGATTCGAGGTAGAAGCATGCGATTGGGCGCCGCTTGGCGCGTTGATTCGCGCGAGGCGGCGAATACCAGAAGGATGAGCAATAACACTGATAGACACGAACAGGACGAAAATGTAAGAACAGCGATCATTGACGCCAATGAAATTTCGGATCAGCGATGCAGTGACATATAACAGGAACTGATTTCAGGAAAAAATCATCCGAAGATGAATCCTTCGCGGATTCTGCGCGTATCACAAAAACAAAGCCGCCGTCTCTGTGGAAAGAGGCGGCGGTTTTTGTGTGATGCTGTTTGATTGGGATCGTGCGATCCATTATCGATGTCCTTTTATCATCGCGTCCTTTTATCTCAAGGCGGGGCGCAACTCTCTTCAGCTTCGGAGGTATCAATCTCTTCGATCATGGCTCCTTATCAGCGCTGAAAGTGCTGAGTATCATAGCCCAGGCCAGAGCGTAGGCCGCGAAGCGGACGTGAGCGCCGGCCTGGGTCAAAGGTCAAAGCATCCCAGGCTGGCGGGATTTTTGCCCCGCAAAAATCATGACAGCCGTTTGGGGCGTTCGTAGCTGAAGAGAGTTGCGCCCCTCAAGGCGCGTCCGCATATTTTTTGCTTGCTATTTACACATATTGAGCTTACGTTAAAAAACGAATGCTGAGAATTTATTCTTCGAGTGGGAAGTGGCAAAGGGACGAAGTCCAACCGTAAAAATCACAACAGCTGACGAAAGAAAAATTTGGTTTTGATGTCAGATCCCAAAGGATTGCTTTTTTTTTGCGATGTTTTTTTACTATCAGTAGGGTGATTGAAATTGCTTAACATAGAGCGCTTGACGATGAACACATCAGAATAAAGGAGGTGGTGTGCAACGACGTAATGCATCGAGGAAAGGGCATCTTTTTTCTCATTCTCTGGATGCCTTGCGGTCAGTAAGGAATGTGATTGATGGATTGTTAAATTGTGATCGTGTGTCAGATTGTTAAGGCGGGAATCCCAATCAAATAAACGCGTTCAAAATGATGCGATTGATGGCGTTCTCGTCCTTTTCGCTGCCCAGTGGAATGTATTCACTGAAACAATGGGGAAGAAGACTCAAACCACAAACACAATCAAAATGGGGAGAAGAAGATGATGAAAAGGTTAATCGAACTCGTTGTGGTAGTCTCTTGCGTTTGTCTGCTGATGACTGAAATCGCGCAAGCCCAGACCGGAAGCAATATGACCGTCACCAACCGCAAAGCCGGCAAGGTGCTGGACGCTTTCGGCTCCACAGCCGGCTCCAACGTCGGCATTTACACCGATTATGGCAATTCCAATCAGCGCTGGACCATCGCCGCGAACGGCAGCGGCTACACCTTCCGTGAGCAGAAAGCGAACTTGGCGATGGACACCTGGAACTGGGGCACGGCTAATGGCACCAACATCGCCGTCTATACGTATTGGGGCGGCTCTCCGCAGACCTATCTGCTGACGGCTGTCGGCGATTATTATCGCATCACGCCATCGATCTCCACCGGCCAGTGCGTGGACGCCTACGGCACGAGCAGCGGCTCGAACGTCGGCACGTGGTCCTACTGGGGCGGCACGAACCAGCAGTGGTCCATTGAAGCCCCTTACGAGGGCAGCACGGACTGTGGCAGCGGCTGGAGCATCGGCTATCCATGGGGCCGTACGCACAACGGCACGGTCTACATGGCCTGGTGCGGCGACACGATGGTCGCGGTTCAGCCCGGCGCCAACGGCTACAAGTATAATTCCGGCGCTTCCTATAGCACTACGAAGCTCTACATGTGGTCCGGCGACTCCTCCGCGGGCGCCCAGGCTTACTGCAGCGCTCCGACGGCCACCGGCACCTGGCCGGCCTTCTGGATTACGACGGAAGGCGCCTGGACCGGCGAGGTGGACATCGCCGAATGGAAAGGCAGCGGCACGGTGTGGCAGAACACCTATGACGGCAGCTGGGAAACCAAAACGACAAGTTCAAATAACACGTATTATAAAGTTCACATGCAGCTGAAGAGCACGGCGGACGGCGAGACCGACGCGTGGGTTTGGCTGTACATCAACGGTTCCTGGACCGCGACCCATACGGGCAGCGATTTTCGGAACAAAAACTTCTGGCTGATCCGGAACCTTCAGATGGAAGGCTCCTCCGGTTCGCCGGGGCCAACCAGCGCCTCTTATACCTGCCGCAGCATCTCGCAGTGGTAGTTATTGCTGGCTTGATCATATTGATGTCGTGGAATGAGAAAATGACAGCCGCCTCTTTCAACCGAGGCGGCTGTTTATTATACATATTATACGTGATACATACTTCGAGTGATTATGTGATATATAACAGCTTGTCCATGCCTCTTCCATACGTTTGTGAGCTTGTGTACCGCAAAATGTCGCTATAACACGTTTATTTTCAATTGATCATAAGATACATCGAAAGGCACTATTTTATTCCAGGCCGCATACATATATCAATTATTGATTCATGATTTTTAATAGAATGAGATATATGTGATGAAATTTGAGTATATACACACACTTTAAGCTTGCTAATTCTATTATTTGGGATTAGAGTATAAATCGGAAACTTGGAAATCCTCTTTTATCTGGGAAGAATTGCTCGTTAAAGCAGCGGGCAAGAGGGTGAGGTCCGACCGAGAAAGTCTCAGCAGCCACCGGAAGACGCCATTTTATACGGATGTCCTTTCCCTAGTGCTGTTTTTTTTTCCTTGCATTGTATTTTTGACCAGAAGACGCGGTACGAACAAGACGAAGTGCGCCAAGAGTTTCTTTTGCTTGCGGATAGAATCGTCCAAACGATTCTCATGCAACTGAAAGATGGCATCTTCTATATGTTCGACTGCGATGGATCATGGGCGGTTCAAGCCAATAGGACGTTGTATTCAAACGTTTGATTTTTTTGATGTGCCGATGAGAACGATGAAATACATGGTCAAAGGAGGTGGTGTGTAGTTGCGCGATGCGCCGGTCAACGGCGCAGCATCCTTAGCAAGGATGTTTCCTATGTCATGACTTTGATCGTCAGCGTAAGATGTGATTGTGTGCCAATAAGCGAAGATGGGAATGCGATCATTCAAACGGACTTGATGGATCAAGATGAATGCGTTTCCAACCCATCCGCCGATAGGCGGAAGGGATTCGCGAGAGTCGATGAGGTAAGATGGCGCTAGCCGCCTACTCAATTTATGGGGAGAAGAAGATTATGAAAAAGCTAGTAGCACTTGCTGTAGTAGTCTCTTTTGTGTGTCTTGCTCTGAGTGAAATCGCGCAAGCCCAAACCGGAAGCAACATGATCGTCACCAACCGCAAAGCCAACAAGGTGCTGGACGCTTTCGGCTCCACGGCCGGCTCCAACGTCGGCATCTACACCGACTATGGCAGTTCCAATCAACGTTGGGCTATCGCTGCCAATGGCAGTGGTTACACTCTCCGTGAGAAAAAAGCCAATCTGGCGATGGACACTTGGAACTGGGGCACGGGCAATGGAACCAACATCGCCGTGTATACCTACTATGGCAACGGCGCCCAGACCTTCTTGATTCAAGACGTGGGCAGCGGTTATTATCGCATCACACCGTCGATCTCCACCGGCCAGTGCATCGATGCTTACGGCACGAGCAGCGGCTCGAACGTTGGCACGTGGTCCTACTGGGGCGGCACCAACCAGCAATGGAAGATCGCGAGCGGCAGCTATGAAGGCAGCACCGATTGCGGCACGGGCTGGAACATTGGCTATCCATGGGGCCGCACACACAACGGCACCGTCTACATGGCCTGGTGCGGCGACACGATGGTCGCGGTTCAACCGGGCGCCAACGGCTACAAATACAACTCCGGCGCCTCCTATAGCACCACGAAACTTTACATGTGGTCCGGCGACGCCTCCGCGGGCGCCGAGGCATACTGCAGCGCTCCGACGGCCACCGGCACCTGGCCGGCTTTCTGGATCACGACCGAAGGCGCGTGGACCGGCGAAGTGGACATGGCTGAATGGAAGGGCAGCGGCACGGTTTGGCAGAACACCTACGATGGCAGCTGGGAAAACAAACTCACAAGCTCGAACAATACGTACTATAAGGTCAGCATGGCGCTGAAAAGCACCGCGGACGGTTCGAATGACGCGTGGGTTTGGCTGTATATCAACGGCTCGTGGACCGCGACCCATACGGGCAGCAGTTTCAGGAACAAAAACTTCTGGTTGATCCGCAACCTGCAGATGGAAGGCGATTCCGGTTCTCCGGGACCGACCAGCGCCTCCTTCACTTGCCGCAGCATCAGCCAGTGGTAAGTTTCAGTCTGGCTTGAATGAAACATGGCATGAATAACAATGCGGCCGTCCTGATATATTCGGGACGGCCGCGTTTTATTGCGCGATGCCCATGCGGGACAAAAGATAGATTTGGCGACGCGCGAGATGAGCTGTTCCTGACGCCGAAAAGTTGAGAGCGGTTCTTGCTCTGTAGATAACTTTTTTCGTACTCGTACTCAGCGTAGCGATGCTTGTACTCGATTGAATCGCTACTTCGCTTGTTTGAAACTGATTTTCGAGAACGAAGACGAGAACGAGTGTGATTTCCAAAGGATTTCAACAGAGCAACCAGTTCTATATTTTTTCAGCCTGAAAGGCTGATCTTTCTTAGCCGAGGGCAACGCCCTCGGAAAAATCGTTGATCTTATTCATGCCCTGCAGGGGCATGACAAATGACCGCGTATGGATCGATATAGCGCCGCTTGTGCCGCCCTTGCAGGGCTTGGCAAATGTGGTCTTCCTTCCGAGGGCGTTGCCCTCGGCTACTAACTTATCGCCTTTCAGGCGACTGTTCATGCGACTCTCGAAAGACTTTCTGCACTCTTATAGCATCTCATCAAGTTTATACCGTATACCAGCTCTTCCTCACGATCAGGCAATTCATGTGGCGACGCGGCATGAACTTGCGAGAAATGTTCTGCCCCGACCTTCTCACCACGATGAATAAGATTGTAATTATATCGTGGTTGAGACCGAGTATTCTTGCTCTTGCTCGTGCTTTTGCTCTCGATCAAAAAAAACAGTGTGTGGCTGGGCATGAAGAGCAAGAGCACGACCAAGAGCAAGTGAAGCAATTATTCACTGCCAAAAATATACTGAGTGGTGAGAAATTCGGACTAATCCGCCGGAGGGAGCAGCTGGATCTGAACGGGGCGGTCTCTGTCGCAGCTGAGCAAGCCATGATGGATTTCCAGCTCCGCGACCTGGATGGAACTGCGGCGCTGGGCGTGTGCGTCGCTCTGCCCCGGCATTTGTTGATGACGGCCGGGATGCGTGAAGTAGAACAGGTAAGCGCGATCTCCGCTGACGACAACGCTGGCATGATGGCCCTTTCCCTGATCATCCGGACCTTTGCCGGGAGTCTGCAGCAGGTTTCCCGGCTGACGGATCCAGGTCAAAAGATCATCGGACTGATAGACGCCAAGGCCGTCCCAGACGTCCGTAATCATCCAATAGCGTCCCTGCCAGGCGAAGACCGCCGGACCTTCGCCCTGTTGATCATCCACCGCCTTGCCCCGATCCGTCCAATGATAGAGGTCCGGGCTATCGGCGAAATAAATCGATTTACGATCTTCTTCATTGTTGTACCACAAGCGCCAGCCGCCGTCCGGCAACGGCCAGACCGAGGCGTCGATCGTTCGGCCGGATGACAGGTTGAGCGTTGATTGATATTCCCAGTCCAGCATGTCCTGGCTGGTCAGATGCAGAATGTCTCGCGGGTGATCCCAGGTTTCAAAGATGCCCGGCACATAGGTCAAGTACATGTGATAAACGTCCGCGTGGCAGATGACGTCCGGCGCCCAATAGGTGTGCTCGCGATCCTCCGCATAATGAATCCGGGCGGTTCCGCGGTATTTCCATGAGACGCCGTCGGGCGATTCCGCCATGCCGATTTCGCTGCCATGCACCCATGTCACTCCGGGCGCGTCCTCAACATTTGCGCGCCGGTTCGTATAGAACATCACCCATTGCTTTTCGGCGCGGTTCCAGCACACCACTGGATCCGTCGCTCCGTCGAACACGGGATCGCGAAACAACGGCTTGTCCGCCACGTTAGTCGGGCTCATGATTTTCCCTTATTGATGCCGCCGGGATTCAGGATCTGATGCGTTGCATTTGCGCTGGAGCAAACGCCGGAGACCGTCGATCATCCGGTTCTATTCCTTATTGAGCATATAATCCATCATGCGTTGAAAGGCTTGCGAGTCTTCTGCAGAGCCGTTTTCCAGGTTCAGCGCCAACTTGCCAAGCACGCGTTTTTGCGCTTCATCCAATTCATGTTTCTCTTCTGCGGTCATTTCATTCTCACCGAGGCCGACCTCAAACCACTCGCCGCCCTCCACCTCTCGTCCTCTGGTTATCAGGTATTCGCCCAAGTCGCGTTTGAATTCATCCGGACAGGAATTCAGCGCGCTGGTGGTGTTCGCATAATTGAGCGTCAGGTTCACATGCTTTTCGAACTCCTCGATTTCGCCCTTCTCATAATAGACCATTGCCAGGTAGGCATGGACGATTTTCAGCGCGTCTTTGTTGCCGGCCAATCGATCAATGGTTTTGTCATCCAGCAACGTCAGTATTTTATCCTGCGAACCGGCCAGGTATGCGTATTTGACAGCGTTGAGCAGATGCATATAGTACCTGGTTGCTGGATTTCGCAGCCAGCGTTTTTCATAAATAACCGCCAGGCCCGCATTATTGT
Source organism: Candidatus Sumerlaeota bacterium (assembly GCA_016928995.1). GTDB lineage: Bacteria > Sumerlaeota > Sumerlaeia > JAFGJS01 > JAFGJS01 > JAFGJS01. The sequence goes on from JAFGJS010000135.1 coordinate 9,106, forward strand.
TTTGCCGGGTGTATTGCCGGATCTTGTATTTTTCCGTGTTCATTTGATATTTCGGCACAGTGATCAGGAGAATGATCACATTGAGCAATGCGAACAGAGTTATGAGAACCCACTTGTCGTAGCGCCGGATGAATTCCAGGTAATCATCCAGCGCGCCGGAATGACCGGGCAGATTTTGCGGTGTGGGGCTGGAGGATTGATGCTGGGCCGGCGACGGCTGCGCGTTGGATTTTGTGCGTCTTCGTGCCATGTGGATCGTGTTGCCTCCTGGATAGTGTCAATCTCTTGCGCGGGAATGACTGCGTTTTTCCATCGTTGATCAGAATCCCTGGATGATGTGATCGTCGTCCGTGCCATGCCCATAATTAGCGCCGATCGAGCAGGAGCACACGGTTCCCAGGGGATTCAGGGTGTATTTCCCGACCGAGGGGCAAGCCAACGGCCCCTTTTGCGGCAAATACGGCATAATCTCCTCCCAGGTCACATTTCCCGCGACGCGTCCGGATTCCTGAGCGAATTTTCTTTTAGCCGTCTCGATCGCCTGCAGGTTTGAGCGGCATTGCCGGGCGAATTCCAAGGATCCGCTGTCGGGCTGACGCTTGACTCCTGCGGCTTTATTCACGGCGGCTTGCGATTTGCGCAGGGCTTGGCGGGTTTCGCGCCGTGCGTCGCGCCAATTCCACATGCCGAGATAAAACGTATAACCGGCAAGGGCGATTGCGAGAATGACGATGAGTTTGGACCACCAGCGCATTTATCCGAGCCTGTCCGCGTTTTTACCGGGATTTGCCTTAATCGTTCGCCGCGGTTTGTTCGACTTCCTCTTCGTCTTGCGGGCTTTGCCCGTCATCGTCCTGCGCGCGCTGTTTTTCCGCGGCGGTCTCTTTCTTTTCCGCCGCGCCGTTCAGATAGGAGTTATGCTCGAATGTCAGGCAGCACCGCAGGCGTCCGCATAATCCGGCCAGTTTGGCCGGGGCGCGCATGATGTCCTGATCGCGAGCGTGCTTGATCGTCACGGGATCGAATTTTCTCATCCACGACGCGCAGCAGATCTGGTTGCCGCAAACATCGACTCCGTCGATCAGCTTCGCTTCGTCGCGTACGCCGATCTGCCACAGCTCGATCCGCGAACGCAACGCTCCAGCCAGGTCGCGCACCAATTCGCGAAAGTCGACGCGTTGATCGGCGGTGAAATTGAACACGATTTTATTGTTCTTCTTGTCGATCCGGCACAACGTGACTTTCATCTCCAGGCCGTGCTTGCGCACTTTTTCGCGGCAAATGCGCAGATACTCGTCTTCGCGGTCTTTGGTCTGGCGCCATTGGACGATCTCATCCGGGCGCGCCTCGCGCAGGATGCGCGGCAGCTCCTGGCGTTGAAGCTGACAGTCACAACGGCTTTCCAGCGCAGCGATATAGCCGACGCGCTCGATGCTGTTTTCCAGATCCTCGCAAAGATAGAAATCATCTATTTCCACATCGCCGGCATACCGATAGTATCTTGGCATATCCAAACGATGAAATTTCACCGCGGCGACATAACCCATATTCCCCACGCCCATTCCTTGACAATCGGCAAATATAATCTCGCGGTCTGCCGTTTTAGATTTCCGGCTCCTCGTCCGGCGAGGGTGGATTGACTTCGCTTAACACGGAGTCGTCCACATAAACCGGCACGCCTTTCTTCATCGCCAGCACTAATGCATCGCTTGGCCGGCTATCCACGCGGACTTCCGAGCCGGAGGCGGTGCGCAGCACAAGCTTGCCGAAGAAGGTGTTGTCCCGGAGCGCATCGACCTGGATTTCTTCCAGCGACGCTCCCAGGTCTTCGATGGCGTTGATCAGCAGATCATGCGTCATGGGCCGGATGCTGATTTCACCGTGCACCGCTGAATCCAGCGCCCACGCTTCGCGGTGTCCGATGAAAATCGGCAGGGTGCGCGTGCCTTCACGCTCACACAACACCACAACCGGCGATTCAAAGGGATCGTTCCCGATTTGAATCTGGATTTCCCGCAATTCCATTGGAATCATCATTGCCAGCGATCGCCTTTCACGTTTTAATGCGTGTAAAGCGCAAAGATAATTATCATGCGGCTGATGCAAGGCGCAATCAGAAAATGCGGGATCGCTTTGGCGCGTGAATGCGATCGATCAAGGCCGGCGCGACCCGATCAGCGTGGTTTTTGGCGGGCGCGGATGTAGTTGAGCAAGCCGCCAGCCAAAATGATTTCAACTTGCCGGTGAGTCAAGTTGTGCGACACGTGATAATCGCGATGCTTGGTGCGGTTCTGCAGCACCAGCGGCTTGTCGTTTTGCAGCATGTGCCGCACAAACGGCACTTCCAGCCGGTCGCCGGGATGGATCGATTCGGCCTGAGTGGGATCGGTGAAAGTCAGGGGCAGAATGCCGAAGTTGATCAGGCTGATGCCGTGTGTGCGTGAGAAGGATTTGGCCAGTACGGCGCGGATTTTGAGATACATCATCGCCATCGCGGCGTATTCGCCGCTGGCGCCCTGCCCGTAATTTTCTCCGGCCAGAATGAAGCCGCCGCCTGCTTCGCGCGCGTGCTGGATGAAATGGGGGTCCAGCGAGTGGAACAGATATCGCGCCAGCGCCGGTATGTTGCTGCGCTGCAGTTGATTGTCGGCGTTTTGCGCCAGGATTTGATCCACGGAGAAAAAATCGCCGGTTTGCACCAGCACTTCGCCCTTCAAGTCATCCGGCAGCACATCGTTCGTGGGGACGGGACGGATGTTCGGTCCTCGTATAATCTGTACTGTTGCGCCCTTCGCCGGCGGAACGACTATCAGGGCATTGGAAGGTTTTGCGGTTTTGGGGTGTTTCGCCGGAGCAGTCGAGGAGATTGCTTTCGCGCTGGTCAACGCTCCCCGGATCGCGCTTTGCGCGGCGGTTTCCACGCTGCAGATGCACATCCGGATGCCCCTGGCGCCATTAAGTTCCTGCAGGTTGCGATGCGTTGTGCGCAGCGAGAATTGTTCGCAGCCCGGTACTTGTCCAATGCCGACGCTGATGCCGTTGCCAGGCTCCAGGATCCGCGCACCTGCATCGAGCAGATATTTCAATTCGCCGGTTTCCTGCAAGGCGGTCAGCGCCGTGAGCGACGCTGGAGCGATCACAAGGCTGACGTCGGGATGCGCCGTGCGGCCTTTTAGAATGCGCGCGGCGATGGATAGGTCGTGGTAGCCGCCGTTGACGGCGCCGCCGATGACGACCTGATGCACGGGACTGGCGGGCAGTTTCCGCACTGGACAGGCGGGCTCGGCGCCGCCGGCTTGCGCCGCCATCGGCTCCAACTGGTGCAGGCTGATTTCCATTTTTTCGTCGTAATGGCATTGTTTATCCGGCGCGAGCGCCTTCCAGTCTCGCCCTCGGCCATGCGCGGCGAGATAGGCCTTGGTCTGCTGATCGCTGGGGAATATCGCGCTCACCGCGCCCAGTTCGGCGGTCATGCCGGCGATGGCGGCCCGCTCTTCAACGTTCAACGACCGGACTCCTTCGCCGGTGAACTCGAAAATCTTGCCGGCGCCGCCGTTGCTGCCGAGCCGGCGCAGCAATTCCAGCGCCAGGTCTTTGGCTGATACCCATTTGCGCATCTTGCCCTTGAGAATGACATTGCAGACGCTTGGCATCAGCAGGTGATAGGGCCGTCCGCACATCGCCAGGGCCACATCCAGTCCGCCGCAGCTGAAGGCCAGCATGCCCAGCGCGCCGGCCATTGAGGCCAGCGGATCCGTTCCCAACAGCGTCCGTCCGGCCTTGCCGAAGCGCTGCATATGGACATGATGACAATTGCCGTTTCCCGCTTTTGAAAACTGCACGCCATACCGGGCCGCCACGGTTTGCAGGTAGATCTGGTCGTCCGTGCTTTCGTGTCCGGTCTGCAACGTGTTGATGTCCACATAACTTGCGGAGATTTCCGTTTGCACGCGTGAGAGCCCCATGGCCTCGAATTGCAAATAGGCCATCGGCCCCATGGCGTCCTGAGTCAATGTCTGATCGATCTTGATGCCGATCTCCACGCCTGGCATCAATTCGCCATGCCGTATGTGATCACGCATGATTTTTTCGGCAAGGTTGCATCGCGCGGGCGCTTTCGCTTTTACGCTGCGTCTGGAAGATATTTGTTTGACGGATGTTTTTTTCTGCTTCGCTGCTGTTTTAGGCGTTGATGGTTTTTTCGATTTCACGGGCTTTTTTAATTTCGACGGCGTTTGTGTTTTAGCTTTGGATTTTATTGGCGTTTTGGTTTTTGGCGGAGTTTTGGCTTTTGTACGCGCTGTTTTTTTTGCCGCTGTTTTGGATTTTACGGAGACGCTCTTGTGTTTGGCCTTTTGCGGTTTCGCTTTTGCTCGCAAGGATTTCGATGCGACAGCTTTGGTTTTTGACGCCGCTTTTTTCGCCGGCCGCTTCTTCGTGGTTTTTTTGGACACAGCCATTATACATCCTTGCGGTGGAATAGTTTAAAGATATGCCTCTGAATACTACGAAGGTTAAGCAGAAGAGTGCGCGTTTGGCAATAAGAAACTGATTGTTTTGTGCGATTTTCAATAATTGTTCGCTGTCAAGCCGATTTGCATTACACGGCTTGATTCGAATGTGGATGACTTTGATTACTGATGTTACTCAACAGTGACGGTTTTCGCCAGGTTGCGGGGTTGATCGATGTCCTTGCCCCGTAAATCAGCCGTATGGTACGAAAGCAGCTGCAGCGGAATGCCCAGCAGGATCGGCGAAAGCATCTCAGGCATCGGCGGAACCCATACCATATCGTTCGGTTGGGCGGAAAAATCATCCGATTCAGCGTGAGGATCCACGCCCGCGTCAGGAATTCTTGCGTCCCCGTCCGTGGCGACGACGATCATCGGTCCGGAGCGCGCTTTGATTTCCATGATGTTGCCGATCATCTTCTCATAGACCTCGCCGGCGATGGCGATGGCCACAGTGAAACATTTGGGTTCGATCAGGGCGATCGGGCCGTGTTTCATCTCGCCTGCGCTGTAGCCTTCTGCGTGGATGTAGCTGATTTCTTTCATTTTCAGCGCGCCTTCCATCGCCGAAGGCACGTTCACACCGCGCGCAAGGTACAGCGCGTCGGTGCGCTCGTAGTGCTTCAGGGCCACCTCACGGATCGCATCCTCGCGCGCCAATAACACCTTCGCGGATTCCGGCAGCCGCAGCAGTTCTTGCCGGTAGGATCGCAATTCGTCTTCCGTCAGCGTGCCGCGAACCTGGGAGAAGTAAAGCGCCAGCATGGTCAGCGTCAATGTTTGCGAGGTGTAACATTTGGTGGAGGCGACGCCGATTTCCGGGCCGGCTTGGATGTAAATCACACCGTCCGATTCACGGGCGATGGAGCTGTCCACCACGTTCAGCACGGCCAGGATTTTCGCGCCTTTTTCCTTCATGCTGCGTAGCGCGGCCAGTGTGTCGGCCGTCTCGCCGGACTGGCTGATCACGACGCACAGCGTGTGATCCAGCACCATGGGATCGCGGTCGCGCAGTTCGGCGGCCAGATCGACCTCGGAAGGAATGCGGGCAAGTTTTTCCATCAGGAAACGGCCCGTCATGCCCGCGTGGTACGCCGTGCCGCATGCGGTGAAGACTACCCGCCGCATGTTCCGGATTTCGTCCTCGGACAGCCCCAGTCCGTCCAGCATGATCGGTCTGTCGGGCGAAGCCACGCGGCCGGTGAGGCAGGCGCGGATCGTGTCGGGCTGTTCATGGATTTCCTTGTGCATGAAGTGCTTATGTCCGCCTTTTTCCGCCGCTTCGGCGGGCCAGGGGATGACAAAGACTTCGCGTTCGATGGCGGCGCCATCCAGGCCGGTCAGCTCAACTCCCTCGGCGGTCAACGAAGCCACTTCATTGTCATCGATCACGTAGACTTTATCGGTCTCTTTGCGGATCGCGCCCATGTCCGAGGCGATGAAGTTTTCCCCTTCGCCGATGCCGACGACCAGCGGGGAGAATCGCCGCACGGCCACGAGCTGGCCCGGGCTGTCCGCGCAGATCACGCCGAAGGCGAAGGCTCCGTGCAACTCGCGCACGGCGCGGCAAACGGCCTCGCGCAGGTCGCCATCGTAGTGCTTCTGCACCAGGTGCGCCATGGTTTCCGAGTCGGTCTGGGAGGCGAATTTCACGCCGTCCCGGATCAATCCTTCGCGCAACTCCTGGTAATTTTCGATGATGCCGTTATGCACGACGGCGATGCGGCTGTTGCCCGAAATATGCGGATGCGAATTTTCCTGCGACGGGCGGCCGTGAGTGGCCCAGCGCGTATGGCCGATGCCCAGCGCGCCGGAGAGCGGCTTTTGCTGCAGCGCTTCGCACAGGATGGATAATTTGCCTACGGTTTTGAGGCTGTTTAATTGGCCGTCTTCGGTCAACACGGAGATGCCGGCCGAGTCATAGCCGCGATATTCCAAGCGTTTCAGGCCGTCGAGACAGATTCCGGACGCCTGGCGTTTGCCAACGTATCCCACGATGCCGCACATATTGCTTTTCCTTCAATTCGAAGATGTTGAACCGGTGATGTATTGGCGAATATTCGTATCCCGCCGAGGCAGGAAACGCAAACTCTTTCTTTGATCGCGAGTCTTGCTTCACTCCGCGTTTTATGGTTGTTCGGCAGCGTTCGTTTCCGGTTTCAATTTCGCCAGCCGCCGTTCGATATCGTCCAGACCGGGGATGAGCTTCACGATTTCTTCCACCGCCTTCAGGTACGGCTGAAGATCCGCCTCGGGTGTTTTTTCCGCCAGATATTCCGCCATTCCCAGCGACGACAATGCGTAAATTCGTAAAATGCCCTTCTGCCGTTCAAGATTGAACGTGGGCATGGAACCTAAACTGCGCAGCTGCGGCGCCAGCGCGGCAAGGGCGCGCCGGTAATAATCGAACGCCTCATCGCGTTTATTTTCCAGACTCAGGATTTCTCCCATCATCGTCAGCGCCCAATAGTTGTCCGGTTGACTTTTAATTTTGCGCCGGAGCTCATCGAATCGCAGCAGTTCCTGCACGGACCGGTCGTCCGGATTGATTTCACGGGCTTTGGCGTACTCCTGATGCGCCTCGATCATCTCATTGTGACGGTAATGCTCATGTCCCTGAATGATATGCGGCAACGCCTCCGCGTAAGGCTTCATGCGCTCAGCAAGGTCCGCCGGGGCGTGCGCAGGATCCACGCAACTCATGGCGTCTTTGCGGTGATCGGCCAGCAGCCGCAGGTTGTCGAGCATGGCCTGGTCGCCATAGCCGAAGAGCGGCGATTTGAACTCCAGGTACGGATTGTTTTCCGTATTCAGCAGTTCCGCTTCGGCGGGATCGCCATACAGCGCATCGTGCAGCGCCCCGGCGTCCGTGATGAAGCAGCTCAGCAGCTTCTCCACACTGTCCAGTTCGATCTCAGCCAGATCCGCTTTCACGCTCGGGATCGCCAGTTTTTCCGCCATCCGGTTCACGTTGATCTTCAGCGGATTATCATCGTGCGTTCCCAGCAGCAGGATGTAGTGTGTTGAGTAATTGTTCATGTAGTAGATTTGCATGTTGGCGAACACATGGTTGAACGTGCGCAGCGCTACGAGGAACGCCTCCCGGCTCAGACCAGCCAGCGGCATCCAGACGACCACCATGCCTTTGGGGGTGATGTGGTCGCGGCAAAGTTCGAAGTACTCCACGTCGTACAGGTTGGCGTTGGTCTTGTAGCGCAGATCGGTGCAATCCGTGGCGATGATGTCATACTGCTCGTCCGTGAAGCGGAGGTAGCTGCGGGCGTCTTCGATGATTAACGCATAGCGTTTCCGCAACTTTTCCATCTCCGGCGTTTCGTCCAGCAAGCCGTGGTTCGATGCGCGCAGGAACGGCGCCATGCGCGGCGCTGTGCGGCAGATCTCCACGCAGTGCACTCTTTTCAGATACGGGTGCGTCAGGTACGACCATGAGGCGCCGCCGCTGCCGAAGCCGACGGTCAGGGCGCTTTTCGGCTCGTCGATGAAGAGCGCCGGCACATGCGCCAGGCTCTTTTGATCGGTCAACAGAATCTTATCCGTGCCGGCCACGCCGACGTTGTCGATCTCCAGCGTACGGTCGCCGATGCTGTTTTGCACCACGGCCACCGTGGCCATCGGGCCTTCCAGATACGCCACGGCCAGCTGTTGAGGCGGAGTTTTACGGCCGTTTGGCAACGTTTTTTGCACGCGATGCAGGAATCCCGCGACGTCGCTGGTGAACTGCCGCAAGCGCTGAGGCGGCATATCCGCGAGCGACTCGGTCGGCGATTTAATCGAGAGTTGCGAGTGAATCTGGTAAGGATCGGGCATGCGCCACCATACGAGCGCCGCAGCCACAACGATCAGCACGGCCAGCAGGTTCTTCTGCTGCGGCGTCACTTCCTCCAGGTTCATCATCAGCCAGAGGCCGAATCCGCAGTTGATCAGAGCCAGGACATATAAGGAAAAGGTCAGGCCGAAGAGACGCACGATGACCAGTCCGCCGATGATCGCCCCGGCGATCGCGCCAATGGTGTTCAGGGCGTAGAGCCGGGCGACGGCGCGGCCCGCGTCGCGCGTGGTGACGACGCATTTCACCGCCACGGGATACGCCAGACCCATCAGGAAAGTGGGCAGCAGGATGCCGCCTGCGGTTTGCGCCAGCATATTCATCACGGAGCCGAAGAACGTGCCGCCTTGCGCATCAATCGGCACAAAGGGCTGCCAGCCCGGCACGATGCTGAAGATCATGTAAAAGGACAAGATGCCGCAAACGCCGATGCCGAACTGGATGATGGCGAAGGTGCGCACGGGATGCGTCAGGGTGTCCACGACCTTGGAGCCGATGGACGAACCGAGCGCCAATCCAATCAGAAACACCGCCAGCATCGCGGAAAAAGCGTAGGTCGTGTTTTTCAGGTCTTGGAATGAGAAAACCAGCGAGCGGAACCAGACGACTTGATAGGCCAGCGCGACGAATCCCGAGCCGCAATACACCCACGTAACGAGCCGCTGGAGTTTCGGCGTGATCGGTTCGATCACTGCGCCGCTGGTCAGCGGTTCATCAGGCAAGGACTTTGCATCGAGAGGCGCCTCGCCCTTGGATAGCCCAAAAGCCAGCGCCGCCACGAGCAGATTGATCGCGGCCGCTGCGCCAAGCGTGCCCAGCATGGTGAGATGGGACAGGCCAAGGAATCCGGCGAACAGCACACCCGCCACGGCGCCGATGGTGTTGGCGGCATACAAGCGGCCGATGGAGACGCCGATCACGTCCTGCTTGCGCGCGGCCCAGCGCGAAAGCACGGGCAGCGTGGCGCCCATGCAGGTGGTCGGGATCAGCAGCACGAGAAAGGCCAGCGCAAAACGCACGAGCGGGAAAACCAGCGGCGCGCCGTAGAGCGCGCCCAGCAGCGGGTTCATGGCTTTGATCAGCGCGGGCGACAGCGCCGCCGATACGCCGACGATGAGTTCCAGCAGGGCGTAAAGCTTCAGCGGATTCGGCGAATGGTCCGCGCGTTTACCGATCAGCCAGCTGCCCAGCGCCAGTCCGCCCATGTAGGCCGCCAGCACCGTGACGATGGCCATCAGCGTGGCGCCGAAGAGGTAGGTGAGCATCCGGCTCCAGACCACCTCATAGATCAATCCGCTGGCGCCGGAGGCGACGAACATCGTCAGCACCAGCCATGTGCGGCCACTCCAATCCACCGGGCTGAGCTGAACCGCCTGGGCGTTGCTTTCCGATTTTTCCGGACTCATGCTCGACTCCCTGCGCAGGATCTCTCGACGACGCTTTTCCGCAATGCGCGTGATTATAAAAAAATGTCGATAAATCGTCCTTTTCGACGACCAAGCGTTTATGGAGAGCCCGGCCGGGATTGTCAAAAAAAATCGCCTCTTGTATGAATTGCGGCCTTATCAAGTTGCGTTGCTATCAAGTGGCGATGCTGAAAAGCAATTGACGGAAATGCGTCGTTTAGCGACAATAGAACGGCTGTTTCTGTTACATCGAATCGATATCGCACAATTTTCCGGCGCCGCCGGATTTACCGCAAAGGCTTAAAGTTTTATGAAAGCACCGTCCGATCTTTCCGCCGCCGCATCACAGCAGGCCGTGCAACGCAATGTGCGAGTTTTTGGGGTGGATTATCTGCATTTGGATCTGCCTGAAGGGGATCTCTATCTTACGGAATTCGGCCAGCCGTTTATGCATTGGCTGATGCCGGACCAGTGGAATGATCTCGCTTATTATCAAAAGCCGGATAACCGCGAAAATCGCGTCCGTCTGGAAGGATCGGCCAATCCGTTCAAGATCCGCACCAAGCCCGTGGATGGCAAGGCCATCGACATTGTGGTGAAATGGTGCCGGGTGGGGAGCCAGGTGCAGATTTATCAATCGCATCGCGCGGACCATCTGCCCGAGGCGGATTTGTCATCCATCCGCTGGAACAGTCCGTTTGAGGAATTCGGCCTACTGAAGGAGCTGCGCGACAGCAACCATTACTATCAGCCGCGGATCTTGACTCAACGGCCGTTCGCGATTTATTCGCCCAAGGATACGTTCCCGTTGTGGCAGCTGGGCCGGGAGCACTCGTCCTGGAAGCATCATCAGCGCAAACTGGCGCAGGATCAATACGGCCTTTGCGCCGAGGAGGCGATCGAGTTCGACATCCAGCGGGTTTACGCCGTGATCTACGGCTGGGTGAAAGGCGAGGATGCCGCGAAGCTTTTTCCGAAGTTGGAACTTTCGGCCGAGGAGTTAGAGGAGTTTACAGAGCACGTCTATTACCAACTGTTGCTGCAACGCGGCTACGAAGTGGCGGACACCAAACCGGCGCATTTCATCCTGCGGCAGAACGGCAAGGACGTGCTGCGCGACGAGCATGGCCGTCCGCAATTCGCGCTGATCGATTTTGAGCTGCTTTCCCGGACGCCGGATTATGAAAACAAGTTCCGTAGCGCGCAGCGGCACAAATATTTCCGCATCCAAAGCATCAAGGACGTCAAGGTCAAGAGTCTGCCGCCGCTTTGCGAGTATCAGAATGTTTTCGGCGTGGACTACACCTTTACGCACGCGGCGAACAACGGACGACTATGGATCGTGGGCAGCCAGCCCGATCTGGTGGATTTCTTCGAGCCGTCGCGCTGGAGGAGCCAGCCGCGCGTACAGCTCTCCAGCATCTGCTTTCGCACCTGCAGCCAGGACAATGTTCAGATCATCTACCGGATTTCGCGTTGCGGCATTTTTCCGGATGTGAATCTCAATCGCGCGGAGGGCCGGCGCATCCGCCAATTCGGCTATAACAGCCCCTTCGAGGTCGTGGCGCTCGCCGAGCAGCTGCGCGCGCTGGGCATTCCGACGATTTATCCGCGGGCGATTTACCGCACGTCGCATGAATCGCTGCCGGCGGAATGGCTGCTGGATGAATCGCGCTACGAGAGCCATAAGAATCTGCGCGCGCCGGACGGGGAGCCGCTGCTCAGCCACGTGCATGATTACTTCACGCTTTGGGGGCATTGGCGCGGACATGATCCGCTGCAGGGCTACCGGCACGCCGGTCATTGGGGTTTGATCGACCTGGAGCAGGCCGTGGAGAAACATGTGATCAGCGAGGATGAGTATCAGCGTTTCTGGCAGAACATGCGGCCGGAACTCAAAACCATCATCGACAAGGGGCGCATCCGCAACGACCGGATCTCCCTGCACTTTGAGGATGGTCACCTGGCTCGCGACAAAGACGGGCGGCTACAAGTCACCATCACCGTGAATGGGACCTACGCTTTACTTTATGGCTTGATTTCCAAGAAGAAATACAATGCGCTGCTTCGGTCGATCCACAACAGGCTTGCGATACATGGTTACGAGGCGCTGAATCTGAAGGGGGATCATCTGATCATGCCTACGGATAATCGTGCGCGGCTGCGTCCCGATCCGGCCAATCCCGATTTGCCCCACGCCGCGCTGTGCAATTTCTCCCTGATCCGCGCGCCCTGGATGCATTACAACGTAGCGCATCCGCGCAAGGCGGGGGAATAGGCCGAATTAAACGTAATGTGCGGGTAAGATGCCGTGCTAGCAATGAACGTCGGCGCCTCTTGTCCTGTTGGAGTCTGTTTTATGGTTCTTCGTATTCGATCTCGGCCAGATGTTCTGGTACAGGCGACGAAATCGGCAGCGTCATGGGACCGTCAGGGGTTAGCAGCGGTCGACTGCAATCGAGATAATGGAAAAAAAAGGCCCACCGACCGCCCATGGCATCCAAGGGGCGCTCATCCCAAGGCACTTGCCAGTTGTCTTTGGATTGTCCGGGATCTTCCTGGGTTATTCCACCCCAATCGTAATCGAGATATGGGGGATTGAGTTCTACCTCGATGAGACAGCACGGTTCAGGAGCTTCGACCGAATGGACGCCGAGTATGTTGATCATCTTTTTGTCCTCCAAAGTGTTACCGCTCAGCTAGCGGCGAAAACGACTTCTAATAGTGGAATGACAGCTTTGTCTTTTGGACGCCGTGTCGCGCGTATATTCATCAGTATCCGTTGCAGACTCAACGCAGACCAGCGGCAGACAGGCCGACAATCATGAATCGCGCATGATATTCAGTCATTGCGCGAAGAAATTGAATCGAATTTGCGGAAAAGAGAATGTCGTCCAAGCTTCAACAGCCTCCTCAGACGGACGCCCGGGGGATCCAGCAGGTTGCGCAGGGTGCGCTGCACTGTATGCGGATCCGCATCGGGATAGCGATCCATCACAGCCTCAAACTTAGCGCGCAGCCATGCAATCTGCTCTTCAGTCATGAGTGTAATTATCGCATACAAATTCGCTGATGCAATCTATTTAACTGATGTTACGCGGGTGCTGTTTCTTTGGAGTGCGCAGGCCATGCCTGCGCCTTTAATCAGCGCGATTTTATCGATCATCCGGGCGAAATTTCAACACAACGCAAGGCGGCGGCATGGCCGCCGCAGTCCAAGGCGTCAAGGGCGCGTAACATCAGCTATTTAACATAATCCGATTGAAACGGCGGATCGCAGGCGGTCTTTTATCGAGTTTTGGATGAAGATTGGTTCTGCTGCTGGGCGAGGGTGTTGCGTTCCCAGAAGACGCCGCCGGTGTAGCCCTGAATTGTGGGATCGGTTTCGACGAGTTCAAGACGGCGTTCGGCGAGCAGACAGTATTCCTCATTCTGCTCGATGCCGATGTAGCGGCGGCCGAGTTTTTTGGCTACGACGGACGCGGCGCCGGAGCCGAGGAAGGGATCAAGCACGAGATCGTCCGGATGGGAACTGGCGAGGATGACCTTGGCCAGCAATTTTTCCGGCTTTTGCGTGGGATGATCGGTGTTTTCCGGCATGGACCAGAACGGAACGCTGAGGTCAGTCCAGAGATTGGAGGGATGCGTCAGGCGGAAGTTGCCATCATCGCCGGCGTTCCAATCCTTGGGCTGGCCGTCATCGTGTTTGTACGGCGCGATGACGCGGCGTTTGAGTTTCACGGCGTCCACGTTGAAGCAGTAATCGTTCGAGGCCGTGCAAAACCAGACGTCTTCATGGCTGTTTTTCCAGTTGGCCTTGGCGCCGCGGCCTTTTTCGCGTTCCCAGGTGATGCGGTTGCGCACCTTGAAGAATTTCGACGCGGCGTGGTAGATCGCAGGGGAGGAGCGCCAGTCGCCGCAGATATAAATCGACGCGCCGGGTTTCATGATGCGCTGAAGCAACGCCAGCCAGGATTCGAGCCACTCCTGGTATTGCTGGAGTTCATCCGGGTTGAAATTGACGCTGTTGAAGGGCTGCTTGAGATTGTACGGCGGATCGGCGAAGACCAAGTCGGCGCAGGCATCCGGCAGGAGTGGGAGAGCCTTGAACACATCCTGATGGATGGTGGTATTCACAATCGCATCGAGTTTCGCGGGAGCATCCAATGTTTGCAGACGCGGTTTCAATCGCCGCCGGTCGTCATCCGAGAGGGTGAGTGTGCGGTTGCGCGGGGCGCGCTTGGATTGGGGTGTGTTTGTCATTAGTCGTTTCCGTTTTGCCGGGCGTCGCCGGTGTAATCGTTCCGGTAATGTGTGCTGATAAAGGCGGAGTATCGCGCGGATTTCAAGGCCTTGGGTTTTTTCAATTTGAGCCTGAGCGCCAGCAGTTGCGGAAAGTGTTGGAATAGCGTGGCGGCGAGATCTTCGGCCAGAGCTTCGATAAGGTTGTACTCGTGTTGCGCGAGGCGCTCCTCGATCAGCGATTGCGCGCGGACGTAGTCGATGGTGTCATCCAGGCAGTCCGAACGCTGCGCCTTGGCGGAGTCGAAATAGAGTTTGACGTTGATGCGAATCGGCTGCCGGCGGCGGCGTTCTTCGCTCGTCACGCCCAGGCAGGCGCAGCCTTTCAGACCGCGAAGTTCCAGGCAGTTCATCGCATTCAGATCGGGACGGTTCATGCAAGTTCCTCATGCCAGGCGCGCTGCGATAAATTCAGCGCTGTTCGTAATTGCCTTGAATTCAACGCAACGGTATTTCTAATATTATCCGAAGGCGTCAGGCAAGGGCGATTTGAGAAAAGGACGGACGAATGAAATTTCGTGCTGCAGTGAGGTTGTTACGCGTATCTCCGTGCATTTTTCTGATGGGGTGCCGTTTGCTGGGCTTGTCCGGTTCAAATACGGGCGAAGGACCGGAGCGCGTGTATCCACTGTTCTTTCAGCCGGATGTGGGGCTGGCGCATGAGATGGAAGTCAGCCTGACGCAACGGCTGTATATCTCGAACCATGACATTTTCTATCAGGAAGGGCCGAAATATTACCCGGTGCTCGTGCATGGGGCGCCGAAGATCGTGGGCCTTTCGGACAACCGGCAGTGCCTGGCGTTCATCGAGCCAGCTGTATTCGAGCAGGTCGGGAATTTATACATCTTCGATTTTACCAAGAAATCATTGCGCCCCTTGACGCAGAACGAGCCCGATTCGCAGACGTCGGTGAAAGATGCGAAATGGAAAGATGGGCGATTGTATTACATCGAGGGCTTTGCGCTGGGCACGCAATCCGAGGGCGGTTCGTTGTATTGGGTGGATCATGACGGCATCCAGCGGCGCTTGCTTTATGATGAGCATGGGGAGGATGGCACGGCGATGGAAGTGGTTGCTTTCGAGTTCGCCCCGAACGGCTCATTGCGTCTCACTCTGCGTTCGAGCGGGCATGCCGGCAACGGCAAGGAACGGGTCGTCTATATTGACGCCAATGGGGATGTTTTGAAGCGATAATATATCGTATAAGGCGACGGCGCACCGGCGCATTAGAATGGCAATTGATGCCATTCCATTAATCCTGCCAAGTTACAGCCGCCAGTACGGACGGTTGGGGAACTGGTCTTTATTGAAGATGCCCTTGACGTCGACCACGGGAGCGTTGGGTTTGAGGATCTGTTCGATCCATTGCGCGCCCCGTTCGACGTATTCGCGATGCGCCACGGCGACGATGACGCCGTTGAGGTCGTTGAGCTCTCCGTTCGCGCTCAATTCGACTTGATATAACTCCCGCGCTTCCTTCGGCAGCGCCCAGGGATCGTGCACCAGCGGCTGCATGCCGTAGCGATGGCATTCGGCGAGAATGTCCACGACGCGGGTGTTGCGCAGGTCGGGCAGGTTTTCCTTGAAGGTAAGCCCCAGCACGCCAATACGCGCATTTTTGGGGCGGATGTCGCTTTGGATCATCAGCTCCAGCAGTTTCCGTGCGATGAACTCGCCCATGCCGTCGTTGATGCGGCGGCCGGCCAGAATGATTTGCGGATGGTAGCCGATCTGCTCGGCTTTGTAAGTCAGATAATAGGGATCCACGCCGATGCAGTGGCCGCCTACGAGCCCGGGGCGAAATGGCAGAAAGTTCCATTTCGTGCCGGCGGCTTCCAGCACTTCCAGGGTGTCGAGACCCAGGCAGTTGAAGATCATCGCCAGTTCGTTGATCAGGGCGATATTCAGATCGCGCTGGGTGTTTTCGATCACCTTGGCCGCTTCGGCGGTCATGATGCTGGGAGCGCGATGGACGCCGGCGGCGACAACGGTTTCGTAAATGGCGGCGATGATTTCCAGCGTTTCAGGCGTCTGGGCGGCGACGACCTTCACCACGTTTTCCAGCGTATGCTGCTTGTCGCCGGGATTGATCCGCTCCGGCGAATAGCCCAGGAAGAAATCCTCGCCGCATTTCATGCCCGAATGGCTTTCGAGCAACGGACCGCAAATCTCCTCGGTGAGACCGGGATAGACGGTCGATTCAAAGACGACGATGGCGCCGCGGCTCATATTTTCGCCGATCACGCGGCAGGCGTTTTCCAGCGGGCTGAGATCGGGGCGCTTGGCGGAGTCCACGGGCGTGGGCACGGCGACAATAATGACATCAGCGTTTTTGATTTCAGCGGCATCGCCGGTGAAGACGAGGCGTTCATTCCGCAACGCCTCAGCCTCGATTTCCTTGGTGCGATCACATCCGGCGCGGAGTTCCTGCACGCGTTGCGCGGATGCGTCGTAGCCGATGACAGGATAGGCGCGCGCCAGCGCCACGGCCAATGGCAGACCAACGTAGCCTAATCCGATGAGCGCGATGTGATGTTGAGAGTTGTGGTCGATCACGAAAATGCCATTCCTTTGTCGCGGGTATTCCGGTGAAAACGCCGGTTGATTCCAAGCGATTCAATCAATCGCGGTTTTTGAATCCGCTTCCGATGCCGCCGATTCAAATAGCCGTTGCGCCGCCCGGATGCAAGCCAGAAATCATGAAAGAGCAGATAAGGAAGCCGGAAACGAAGGAAGATAATGCTGTTTTTTTAAGGTCTGATACGTGAAAGTGTGGGATATTGGATCATGAATCCGTTCATTGTGATCATCACCACGAGGGTATGATACTGGATCAGCACTGTTTGAAATTCGGACAATAGGCCTGTTCATATTTCAAACACATCGTACTGAAGTCTGCGATGGATTTTCCGGAAATACGGACTTATTCCGTTCGAAAAAAGGTGCGCAAGACCTTGATTGCGGAAGAGTTGCTTCAATTTTAGCACAATTTATATTTTTGGCACGTGTTTTGTAACATATAGAAGCAGCGCGGCCTGGAAAGCGATTGACAGGCGTCATAGTCATTTGGAATAATTATCGAGAGAAAGCGCATGGAAAATCTCGTAAAACACGGGGTGAAATAAAATGAAGGCTATCAAAGTCGGCGACATTGTTGATGAGAAGTATGAAATACTTCACGTTCTGGGTCAGGGCGGCATGGGAGCGGTCTATTCCGCCCGGCACATCGAACTCGACAGCATTCGAGCGTTGAAGATCCCCGATCCATCGCTCTTGGACGATGAGATCGGCCGGCGGATGTTTGTCCGGGAGGCCCAGGCTGTCGAGCGTTTGAGCCATCCGAACATCGCCCGTGTTTATGACGTGGTGAACAAGCCCGACAAGATGTACATCGCAATGGAGTTTATCAAGGGCATCGAAGTCAGCGAGTACCTGAACAAAAACCGGGAACAGCTGACGGTGAACAGCGTGTTGAATTTGCTGGAGCAGATTTGCCAGGCGCTGGATTACGCCCATGACCAGGGGATCATTCACCGCGATATCAAGCCGAACAACATCATGGTGACTGTGGACGAGGAGCGGGTGAAGGTTCTCGATTTCGGCATCGCGCGGATTTCGGGCAAGACGATGGCCGATTTCACGCTGAAGTCGGCGGGCACTCCACGCTACATGGCGCCGGAGCAGTTCCGCGGACTCGATTCCACGCGCCAGACCGACCAGTATTCTCTTGGCGTCATCGTGTATCACATTTTCGCCGGTCATCCGGTGTTTGCCGCGGAGACCTCGGACGCGCTGGGCTATCAGCACGTGAACGAGCCGCCGCCGCCGCTCCAGACACATAATGCGAAATTGCCGAAGACCTTGAACGACTGCGTCCTGAAGGCGCTGTCCAAGAACGCGGCGGACCGCTATCCGACCTGCACGAATTTCTATCAGGCCTTGCGCGCCAGTCTGATCCACTGCATCGAGCAGCCGTTGACGGAGTTCCTGGAGAAAGGACCGCAGCGGGAAATGTCGGACGATGAGCTGGTCGGCGCGACGGTGCCCTTGACGATGCGCGCGGGCGAGACGAAGAAGACGACGATGCATGGGCAGAAGACGGTGCTCGATGTGGCGAAGAAGAGCCCGTTGATCAAGATCGGCCTTGGCGTCGCGGCGGTCGCGATCATCGCCATCGGCCTGATGCTGATGATGAGCCCAGGTCCGGATAAGGTAAGCGACAGCGGCGCGGGATCGCAGCAAATTGCGCAAAGCGGCGGCGTCAAGCCGGCTGGCGGCGAAACCAGCGGAATATCGACTCCGGAAACGGGCGCCGGCGGCCAAGTCACGCAACCCCCGGTTCAGGTTGCGGTGAATCCGGTGACGAAGGAAATGGCCGGGCTTAAGATCGTGATGGACTCGCTGGATAGCCTGAGTTTGGAACGAGAAAAGGTGAAGGTGGCTCTGGCCGAAGCCGATGCTTCCTGGAAGGCGGAGCAGAGCATTGACGCATCGACGCAGGAACTGATCAAGGAATACTACTCGAATCAGGACGCTCTGCGCGAGAAAAACAGAGTCGTGGGAGACCTGTTAACCAAGAACAAGGAACTCGTGGAGCGCGGCCTTGAGTTGCGCAAGAGCGACTGGGTGGACAGCATCGAGGCTTCGCCGTTGCCATCCGACAGCAGCTGGAAGGCGGATTCGCTGAAGGCCCTGCTCAGCGAGCCGTACAGCGCGGGACAGGATGCGCTGTATGCCTCGGCGGAAAAGGAACTGGAGGGCTTGGCGGAGATTATCGGCAAAGTGGAGGCTTCGTCCAGCAAGCGCCGGAACGAGGAACTGGCGCGGCTTCGCGGCGAGTATCAGTCGCTGGACAAAGAAGTGGGCGAACTGGCGAAACTCGGCGAACCGCTCGCGGGCCAGGCTGAACTCAAGCCGCAATACGACCGGATCACGTTGATGGAAGCGGATGTGAAAGACCGTTCGCGCATGCTGCAGCTGCAGCCGGAGGACTACAGCAAGACCGCCATCGAAGAGCATAACAACGCGCTGAAGGAGCTTTACAGCGAATATCAGGCGGTGCGCAAGGCGCTGTACCAGAAGCCGATCATCACAACCGCGATCAACGATAGCGCCGTGGAAATCGACTACGACTTCGAGGCTGAGAAGGCCGCGCTGAAACAAGCGTTTATCAACGACAAATATCTTCTGATTGACGAGGATGTGGAGAATGACGCAATCTTCAACATCGAGATCACCTTCAAGGCGCAACAGAAAAACAAACACGAGGGCGCGGTCGGCGAGGTTAGCGACTGGTATCACTACTACGAAATCAAACTGAAAAACGGCAAACAGGTGCTGGACACCTTGAGCGACAGTGTGAATTTAGTCGGATATGCCTCGAGCCAGCGTTATCAGAAGGCTTACAAGGATAAAGTGGCGAAGTTCGAGGCTGGATTCGCGGAAAACATGCAGGTGATTTCGAACAAGATCGACGAAAGATTCGCGGAGTTCAAACAGAGCCTGGAGAAATAAAACATGCAAAAACGCTGGTTTGGCCCGTTCGGGCTATTGGCGATGGGGTTGTTGTTACAAGGTTGTTTGACAAGCGGACAAAAGGCGATGGATGTGATTTCGCCGTCCACATTGCGCGATGCGCGGATCATCGTGGTTCAGTTGCCGGAGAAGCCGCCGACGGTGTCCAAGGAACTCTGGTCTCGCTCGATGGCCGACTTCGGCCTGGAGAGCGCGATGATCGAGACGCTGATGGATAAGACGGAAGCGCAAGTGCTGACCGGTCGCGTGGTGAATGCGGCGATCTCCGCCGAAAACAAAGCCCGCATGGAGCGCGTGAAGGAATTCAGCGACGCCGTGAGCAGCGCGCCGAAAGCCTCGCGCCGGTTGTCGGCCGTGATCGAGGAGAACTTGCCGAAACTGGCGCCGCTGGTCGAGGCGGACTACGTGATGGCCGGCTGGATCTCCACGTTCAGCGTGATGGGCACGACGAAGACATACATCGGCCCCGCGAACAGTCAAAGCCGCGACTGCCGGATCATCGCGAATATCGCGCTGTACGACATCAAGGCCAAAACGCTGCTGCGCAACGTCGCCAAGGTGGAGTACTCGGTGAGTTCGATGGGGCTGATGGTGACGCCCACTGCGGTGATTACGGACTTCGATCTCAGCGCGGCGAACTCGGCGTCGCAGGACGCTCTGCAACAGGCGGTGAAAAATTTATTTAACAGAACAATATAATGTAAGGAGTGGTTGATGAAAAATGGTATTGGGATTTTAGCCGCGGCAGCGGCGTTTCTGGTTGTCACGAGCGCCGATTCAGTTTGGGGGATTTTTGAGACGGAGAAAAAAGAAGTTATTCTGGTCACCAGCGAGGGGATGACGCGAAAAGCAGTGAAAAACAGAGATCATGAGCACGATTCTCTGAATCACCCGCGAACGAGCATTGAGGCGGCCCGGTCGCAGGGCCGGAAAATCTGGGTGAACCGCCAGGCCATGCAAATGGCGATTGTGGATTCGAAGATCAACACGGACCGCGTTTATGAGTATTACTATTCGGTTCCGGAATTGAAACGGCAGAGGCTTTCGCAAGCGCTTTATATGACAAAATATGCAAATTCGAGAGAAGCCGCAGATCAGCTCAATGCCACCTTGAGCGCGGAAAGAATCGGCACAGCGGGCAGAAACTACCGCTTCCGATGAGCGCTGAAGGCGGCCGATGAGAGCGGCGGAGCGCCAGCGCGGCGAGTGAGGAGCGCAAAATGCATTGGGATGCAAACATAATGACCGCGGCGTTGAGCATGACGGCTCTGGCGGCGTTTACGATGCTGGCCTTGACCGGATGCTCCGCGACGCGGCCGGAACCGGCGATGGCCGGCGAGCCGGCGGTGCATCAGCGGGTGAGTCCCTTGAACGATCCGATGACGCACGATCAGACGCTGATCATTCAGAGCGCCGGGTCAACGATGCGCTGAGCGGGAAACATGGCGCGGCGCGAGTCCGCAAAAGATGATTTGAATATATAAGCAGATGATTCATAGGAAGAGAGGGAGCATCATGAAAGAGATCTGGATTCATAGTCTGGCCCTGCTTGCGGCGGCGTGTATCTTGAGCGGCTGCGTGGCCAATCGCTCGGTGGAATACGACAGCGGCGCGGCGCAGGCGGATAATTATGTTGCGGCTTCGATTCCCAGCCGTCCCGCGGGAGTGGAGAAGATTCCCGTCGGCGTGATCCTCGCCATCAAGAACGAGGACATCGAGCGTTATCCGCAGTTGAAGGAGAACAACATCGGCCTGGGGCTGAAGTCGCTGGTGAACGAGCAGATGCTGGACTCCGATTGGTTCCAGATCTGCACCGTGGATACTCAGGTGCTGAAACAGATGATGAACTTGCAAGAATATTACTATCACGGCGAAATCGATGAAGGCAAAATTCACGAGTCTGCCATGCCGGAGTATATCGTGATGGTCAATATCACCCGTGTGAGTCAGATCGGCAACGAGAGCGTGCGCGGCGGAGTGAAAAAATTCACCGGCTCCTGCGAAGTGCGTGTGAGCTACGAGGTCTTTCCATTGCTTTCGGAGGGCAGTTTTAATCTGCTGGCAGTCGCATCGGGCACGGGCAACGTGCCGGTGCAGGACATCAGCAGCATCTTCAACGGCGGGCAGAATTTCCGCAGCAGCGCCTTTGGCACGGCCACGGAGCGCGCGATTCACAACGGCTTGCCCAAGCTGATCGAAAAACTCGAGCGCGTCCGCAAATAAAAGTCTATCGTCGCTAGAAAGAAACAGCCGCCGGTTGCATCTTCGCAGCCGGCGGCGCTTATTTTTTCCGCTTGATCCGAGCAGGACACGTGAAGTCGAATCCGCTGGGCCGGCCAGAATCGCCAGGAGCAAAAAACAGCTTGTCAAAGGATGTCTGGAAACGGAGAATTTTTGCTGATGTATATCGCTTATCGTTAGACTTTGGCAGGGGGCGGTTTTTTTATGCGAACGATTATTTGTGTATTGACGGGGCTTCTTCTGATCGCATCTTCCCTGGACTCTCCCGTCTTTGCATTATTTGGCGACGGCGCAGCTGCGGAGAGCGCAGCGCCGGCCGCCGGGATTCATCCGGCGCCGCGTACGATTCATATGAATGGCCGCACAGCCGAGTTCGCCAATCCGGCATTGGTGGTTCCGATTGATTTGGCCGGCACGCTGGCGGCGGAGCGGATGAAGCAAGCGCTGGCGGAATTCGGCATGGCTGACATTCCGGTTCTGAGCGAGGACGCTCCAATTTTCAAGCATGACTGCGTGTTTTACATCGGCATGCACTATCCGCGCTGTCCGACGCTGGCGTCGATGCGCAAGCGTGGATTCGGCGATGCGCCAGATCGCAACCGGCGCCAGGCGTACGTTCTCATGACGGCGCCGATCGACGTAGAGCGGGCGCTGCCGGCGCAGGTGTTTCTTTTAGCCAACAGCATGCCCGCCATGCACTCCGCGATTGAGTCTTTGCGGCAAACGCTGGCGAACTACAATCCCGA
>JAFGJS010000136.1 GCA_016928995.1 Candidatus Sumerlaeota bacterium
CACCGATGCTCGCGATCCGATCATCGGCAACGAAGGCCGCGAAGGCTCGACGGAAAACTTCCAGGGCTACATCGATGAGCTGCGCATCAGCAGCACCGCGCGTTCTGCGCAGAACATGATCTTCCCGGCCAGTCCGATTGGATTGAACAATGTGACGGTGATCGGTCCCAATGACATGACGGTCACATTCACAGGCGCAGTCAGCACGAGCGCGTTGAACGCGGCGAATTACACAGTTTCTGGCGATGGTCAGGGCACATTGGCTGACAATCCGGATTCCGTGAGCTATTTGGGCGACAACGTTTATCAGCTGACGTGGAATTCCGGCATTCAGGTCGGCGGCGCGGACATCACGATCACAGCGAACGTGACGGATGTTTTCGGCGGTCTGATCACGCCGAATTTCGCAACGGATGAGGGCGGCGCGATCGGCGATGTCGATGCTCCGACCATTACGATGACGGGATCGATCACGGGCGGTGATGTTTCGACAGCTGTCGTTTTTACGTGGAATTATTCCGATCCGACCGGCACCAGCGGCACGGTTCAGATCGTCGGTTCACGTGACGGCGGTTCGACGCGCGTGGTCGCGACGGCGGATTCGGATGACGCGAATGTTTCCTGGTTGCCGAGCGCGCCTGGTGATTGGGAATTTTACGCGACAGGTTATGATGATCTGAATAACGTGGAGACGGGGCCGTTCGCTACGGAGCAAACGGCGACCTTCACCTTTGCCGACGCTGGCTCCATCCTTGGACCGTACACCGCGACTGGCGATACGCTCCATCTGTATCACCTGGATGACGCCGGCACGACTTCCACGGACGACGGCAACGCTCCGGATGACGTGGTTGGATTGCTGGGCGACGCGGCTCTGAGCGAACCGAGTTTCCCGGGATTCAGCACATGTTTGAACAACGGAACGGACAGCTTGTCTGCTGCAAGCCTGGGCAATGGCATCGACTTCCAGTATTTTGTCGGCACGAATCAGGGATGGGATCAGGCCTTCACGATTGAAGCGTTGATCCGGTTGGATGTCGATCTTCCTGCGTCGCATAATATGCAGATCTTCAGCATTCAAAATGGTTCAAACCGGCTGCATTTCCGTATCCAGGGCACGAACCTTTATGTTGAGAACATCAACTGGGGCCCGGGCGATGTCACGGTGGCGTTGCCGACATCTGGCGCTCATGCGCCAGTCAAGGGTCGCTGGTATCATGTGGCGATCACTCATGAAGGCACTGCGACAAACGTCTCCACGTTCCGAGTCTACTGGACGGACTTGATTCAAGGCGCTGCTGATCAGCAGGCCAATCTGTTGATTCAGGAAGACAACGAATGGGGTCAGTGGTGGCATGCTGATAATCATGGTCCGCGCATCGGCAATGATGGCGATGGCGGCGAGAACTTTGAAGGTCTGATCGACGAGCTGCGCATCAGCGGCGTCGCCCTTCCGGCGAACGGCATGATGTTCGGCGATCCGACGGCTCCGAATCTGACGGACGTGACGGTACTTACGAGCCAGACGGTGCAGGTTGTTTTCAGCGAGCTAATGAATGCCACAGCGGATGTCGCTGCGAATTACGCTGTGACCGGCTCGGGAGCTGGGACGCTTGCAACCAACCCAGATAGCGTGTCCAATGTCGGCAACACGACATACACGTTGACCTGGACTGGCGGTGAGATGCTTGATGGCGGAGACATCACGATCACTGCGACTGGCGTGGAGAAATCGAATGGCACGCCGATCGCATTGAATAGCGCCACGGATGCGGACGGCGGCATCGGCATCGCTCCTGAGGCGAATCTGAATGCGTTGGCTGAAAGCACCTACCAGGGCGGAGATGTCATCACTCTTTCCTGGACCTCAAGCGATATCGGTTCGGGCGTGGCTTCGGTTGAGCTGTTCTACATCGCAAACGGCGGTTCGGCCGTTTCGATCGGCACATATGGCGCCACTGGCTCGACCACCTTCACCCTTCCATCGGTTGATGGCGGCGTGTATAATTTCTACTCGATTGCCACGGACGCCGCAGGCAATGTCGAGGCATCGGGCGATGACAACGAAGTCGGCAATATCGTTGTGGTTCCCAGTGATACGCCTTTCCTGACATTGCAGAATGACTTGGTGATCTATTACCACTTTGATGAGACGAGCGGCAATGTCATCGAGGACGTTGCGGATAGCGACGGCGTGCAGAGCGCATCCGTGATCGGCCGGGCGATGGATCTGGCGACCACGGCGGGCGTTGTTGGCTCGGCGTTCCATGACACGACAGGCACGGCGAACTTCGCGGCGATCGACACTGTGGCTGACGATATTTACACCACGACTGCTGTCGTTTCGCAACTGCAGTTCGGCGACAATGCAACGGGCACGGACTTCAGCATCAGCTGCTGGATCAAGCCGATCAGCCTGGCTGAAGGCAATGTCCGCTTGATGGGCAACGTCAACTTCACAGGCGGTTGGGGCACTCGTTCGGGCGTTGGCATGCTGTGCGACGGTCCTGCGCCAGAAGATAACGAGTACAGGACGACGCGTTTCCGCATTCACACCATTCAACCCAGCACGGGCGACGCTCTTGATCTGTATGGCGGCGCCTTGGATGACTTCACCCAAGGTCAGTGGCGTTTGATGACGCTGGTTGTGGAGCGCGGAGCCGGCGATAATGGCACGGGCCTGGCGAAGGTTTATGTTGACGGCGTAGTGGTCAATACGAGCAGCTTCACGGCGAACATGGGCGGCAGTATGGATAGCGCTTCCGTCGCATGGATGTTCGGACGCTGCATCCAGACCTCCGATGCCGTCGTGGCCTTCGATGAATTTGCGGTCTGGCATCGTCCGTTGGAACCCGGTGAAGTGACGTACATCTACAGCGCGGGAATTCGTGGTTATGAATTCACGGATCCGGATAGTTATATTCCGCCGAGGGAAGATCCGTCCGCGGTTCATAACAACTGGGACTTGCTGCAATAACAAGATTCCCAGATTCAATGATTCGCCGGGAGGGGTGTTTCCCCTCCCGGTGGATTTGGCTAAAAAGCCAAAACGTTGATTGGTTCAAATATAGACAATCTGTATATATTTTAGGAAATCTGCGTTGTTGACAGTGTTTTATTGGTGTATTATATACTTACACCATCGACTGGATAAACCGCTTGAGCGGAAAAATTCATGCGGCGTCCGGCCGGCTGGAAAGGCCCGTGAAGAGATGCGTTCATGCGGCGTCCAGTTTATTAAGAGGGGTTTTCATCATATTCATGATGCAATATATTCTTAAAAGAAGGAGTGTGAAAGAAATGAGAGGTCAAAAGAAAGCGTTCACCCTGATTGAGCTGCTGATTGTCGTTTTGATCATTGCCATTCTTGCGGCAATCGCAGTGCCCAACTTTCTGGAATTCCAGACACGGGCGAAAGTGTCCCGGGTCAAGGCGGACATTCGTTCGCTGTTGACGGCGCTCGAGGCGTATCGAGTCGACACCAATTTTTATCCTCCGGTGGACAACTCATTCGCGGGCTCCGGTTCGCAAATGAACCGCGGCGGCGTTTGCAATGTGCATTCGCTGTCCACGCCGATCGCTTACATCTCCAATACGCTTAGTTACATCGATCCGTTTGCCAGGGATCCCGACTTCGATACTGATATTCCGTATTTGCGTTACATGAATGTCGAGCAGTATCGTCTTGAATCCGGCTGGGATGTGATGGATGCTCCCGGCTACCATTTGCTGTCCCGCGGTCCGGACACGGTCTTCGGCCCCCATACGTCTGTTCTGGGTTTGCCGACGGTATGTAATGCTAATTTGCAGATGGCTTATGGCGGATGCATCAATGATCCGCCGCAGAATTATGACTACTTCCTGACGATTTCGACGTATGATCCGTCGAACGGAACCGTGTCGGAAGGCGACATTCATCGTTATGCCGGAACAAGCGGCGAATAATCATCGCAATTGATTCCCTTTATATGGCAAGCAAAATCGGACAGCAGGCGCGGCAGTCGCGCCTGCTGTTTTTTCTTTGCGGTTTGCTTATACTGATCCGCAAAATTAACGCTGTTTTCGAAAGACATTACAATCAGTACCGCGACTGTGAAGGAGCGGCCCCGACAGCGCTTCGGCAATGCATTACAGGCCGCTCCCTAACGGTCGCGGTACTGATCGATAACTGCGATAATAATGCGAAACAGTCTAAATATATTCCGGCGCCAGCGTTCAGCGGTTTGCTTGCTCGGATTCGGCGACTGGAATGGCCGGACCGGGCCGTGTGCAGATCGCGTCGTAGATTTGAGTCAGCAGCCGGGTGATTTCCTTTTCCGTCATTTGTTCGAGGTGGCGCCGCTCCAGCACCGTGTGCGCTTCGCCATCTTTAAACACGGCGATGCAAGGTGAGGAAGGGGCGACGCCATACAGGAAGCTGCGCGCCCTGGCCACGGCTTCGTGATCCATGCCGGCAAAGACCGTGATGAGCCGGTCGGGAATCTTGTCATGCCACAGGCTCGAAATAGCGCCGGGCCGTGCATTGCCGGCCGCGCAGCCGCAGACGGAATTGATGATGAGCAGCGTCGTGCCCTTGGGATTCGAGAGCGCCTCATGAACCTGCGCTTCTTCCGTGAGGTATTCAAAACCGGCGGCGACGAGTCCTTCCCACATCGGCCGGACGGCTTCCGGGTCGTAATTGGGGTGTTGTTTCATGGTGCGTTCACCTTATATGAAATGGTTTGTGCTTGTTCATTGGCGTTTTCGTCAATGTAATTGAGCGATATAGTACCAAATCGCTCCCATATGATCAAGCAAAAAAAACTGTACAAATTCCTTTCCTGCACGCAGAGTGGCAAATAACTGATACATCGGAAGATGGCGGCCTTCAAGCCGGGGAGCATAAGCGTGATGAACGTCAAAAAACGCGATGATTACATTTCCTGGAATGATTACTTTATGGGCGTGGCGATCCTGGCTGCGCATCGCAGCAAGGATCCACATTCGCAGGTCGGGTGCTGCGTCGTAAGCCGGGATAAGAAAATCCTCGGCGTGGGGTACAACGGTTTTCCGATCGGCTGCAGCGACGAGGAGCTGCCCTGGGGGCGCGAGGGGGCGTTTCTGGAGACCAAGTATCCGTATGTGTGCCATGCGGAGCTGAACGCCGTGATGAATTCGAATTTCGCCGATCTGCGCGGCGCCATCGTGTACGTGACGCTGTTTCCGTGCAATGAGTGCACCAAGCTGCTGATTCAAAAGGGCGTGGGGCGGATTGTGTATCTTTCGGATAAATATCACGACAGCGATTCGAGCGTGGCGAGCCGGCGCATGCTGGATATGGCGGGAGTTGAATATGAGGCATTTCAGGCGGACCGGGATCGCCTCACGATTGATTTCGCCCAGGAAGCGCGCGATGCGCGGCAGGTATAACAAGCAAACTACGACTCTATATCCCAAATGCTTTCCGCCGCTTGCCTTGCGCTGGATAGATGATAGAGCGATCCGGCGACGATTGTGACGTCCAGCGGCGAATGCGCCGCGTTGTGGGCTTGTTGGAGCGCGAGCGTCATCTCGCCGGGCTGCTCGACAGTCAGGCCGGGATAGGCGGTTCGAACGGCGGCGGCCAAATCCGCGGCGGGTGTGGCGCGAGGGCTGGGCAGGTCCACGGCGGCGACGATAAGCTGCGGGAAGCGTTCCACCATCGTCCGCAGCAACGTGAGCGGATTGCGTTCGCGCATCAAACCGAGGATCAACCGGGGCTGGCAGCCGGGATATTGTTCTCTCAGCGTATCGGCGAGCGCGGCGAAGGAAATTTCGCAATGCGCGGCGTCGAGGATCAACGGCGGATCGCTGCGGATCGTCTCAAAACGCGCGGGCCATTTCACATCCTTCAAACCTTGTTCGACCGCATGCGGATGTTCGCGGAAGGCCGCGTCGAGTTGGGCGTCGCCCTGGCGCGTCACTTTCAATGCGACTAGCGCGGTGCGCATGTTGTCGGCCTGATGCTTGCCGGTCAGGGCGAGTTTATACGCGCGGCCGCGTGCGAGGCGAGGCTCGATGATCTCCACGGCCTGGCTGTCGGGCAGCGGCTGCCGTTCGCCGATTTTCAATTCGCGCTCCACGCGCCAAAGCCGGCAGTCGAGCTCCAGGCAGCGCTGGCCGATGATGCGCTCCACTGCGGCGCGGTGCTGATCGAGCTGCGGCGCAAGCACAACGGGCCGGCCGGGCTTGATGATTCCTGCTTTTTCCGCCGCGATGTGCTCGACGTCTGGACCGAGGATTTCCGCGTGATCGAGGCCGATGCAGGTGATCACGGCGATGGCGGACTGCGCCACGTTAGTCGCGTCCAGCCGTCCGCCCAGTCCGGTTTCCAGCACGCACCACTCGACGCCGACCGCTTCGAACGCGCAGAACGCCGCGGCCGTGAGTAGTTCGAATGTTGTGCGGTAGTTGCGCTCCGCCTCGTAGCGTGAATCTTCCCAGCAAGCCTTGACGCGCGACATGGCGCCGGCGAAGACCTGTTCGCTGACGGGCTGACCGTCGATCATCACGCGCTCGCAGTAGGATGCAAGGTGCGGCGAGGTGTACATCCCCGTGCGCACGCCAGCTGCGGCGAGCATGTAGTGCAGCATCGCCGCCGTGGAGCCTTTGCCCTTTGTTCCAGCGAGGTGGATGATCTTGTAGGAATTTTGCGGATTGCCCAGCCGTTCGAGGAAGCCCGCGAAGCGTTCCAAATGAAAATGCTGGGTGTCATATTTGACGCCCGTGCGCATCTTTTCGTAGTCGATGAATCCTTCGATAAAGGCGATTGCTTCGCGATAGTTCATAAGCGTATCGTAGATTCAAATTGTCTGATTGATGATTGCATCTTGGCCATTGAAGCAATTAGTCAGAATGGACTTGTTGTGCAAGGCGCATGACGGCATCGGCCAGTTCCGTCAGGCGCTCGGTAATTGCGTGACTCGGCAGGCCGTTCTTTTCGAAATCATCCCTTGTGGCGTAGACGAAGCGCGGCACGATCAGGCAGCGGAAGTCGAGCATCAGGCTGTTGGCGAATCCCATCACGCCCATATATGCGAAGTGCCCTCCGGCGGCGCAGGCGAAACCGGCGATCTTTTCATTCCAGGCCACGGTGGTGAGTTCGATGAGATTTTTCGTCGCCGCGCTGACGGAAAAGTCGTAGATGGGACAGCAAATGAGAACCGCCTTGGCGACATCGATCTTACGCTTAATATTCTCGACGTGCGGATCGGCGTAGCACGCCCCGCCGTCGCATAGCGGCAGCGGATAGTCGCGCAGATCAAGCAGTTCGACGGTCGCGCCGCTTTCCTGCATATGCTTGACGCAATGCAACGCCAGACGGCGGGAGTTGCTGTTGGTGTTCAACGAGCAACTGATGATCAAAATCGGCGGTTGGCTATTTGTATCCGTCATGGCTGTTACGATCCTTGCTTGGCGTATTGTTCCGGGGGAAAGAGTTCACGCTCCACGATCTCGCAGACGGCGTGATACAGCGCGGTGTGCAGCTCCTGGATGCGCGGGGTGTGTTCGGAGGGCGCCTGGATCAAGGCGTCGCACTGCTCAATGGCCGGATTCGATTTGGCGCCGGCGAACATGACGGTGCGCATGCCGATCGCGCGGGCCTTCTCGATGGCGCGCAGGATGTTTGGCGAGGAGCCGCTGGTGCTGAAGGCGATCAGCACGTCCCCCGGACGGCCCAGCCCTTCGATCTGCCGCTCGAACACGGCAAAGTAGTCATAGTCGTTGCAGATGGCGGAGGTGACGGCGATGTCGGTGCTGAGCGTCATGCCGCAGACCGCCGGCCGGTCGTAGAGGTAGCGTCCGACAAGTTCGCCGATGAAGTGTTGCGCGTCGGCAGCGCTGCCGCCGTTGCCGCAGGCCAGCGCTTTGCCGCCGGCCTTGAGCGAGGCGACGATGATTTCCGCGGCGCGGACGATGTTTTCGGGAATCGCGCTTTGGGCCATGTCCTGCGTCAGGCGGCTCAGTTCCCGCAGGTTTTCTTGTATCTGAGATTTGTATTGTTCCTGGTTCATGCCTTGTGTTCTTTGCTGTTGTTAGAGTAGCTCTCAGGATGCGCGTCACGTCGGATAAACGCAAGAAATTAATGGAGCATGCGCGGTTGAAGGAATCCTGGTGATTTGATATAAACCGGTTGAAATATATTTCCATTTTGCGCCGTTGATTATCATAGGAATGAATCAAATTCATGGGTGAATACGCGACTCAATGCAACGGCATCATGTTTTCATAATGATGGGATGGAGCGCGCTGATTTTATTCGGCGCCGGACGCGTTTGGCCCGTTCCGGGATCCGGCGGGCCTTTGAATATCACGGTCGGCACGACCTACACTGTCTCGACGATATCCGAATTGGAAAGCGCGGTGAGCGAAGCCAATGACGCCGGCGAACCGGCTACGATCCTGATCGCCGACGGCGTTTACGTGCTTAACGTTCCGCTGCTGCATATTCTTTGCGACGGGCTGATTATCCGCAGCGCCAGCGGAAACCGGGACGCTGTGATTATCCGCGGTCCGGACGAGGGGCCATCCGCGACGGCCACGCACACGTTTCTCATTCCGGCGTCGAACGTCACGATCGCCGACATCACCTTTGGCTGGTGCCGCTGGCATGGGATCCAGCTGCAAGGCGAAAGCCCCAGCGACGCATCCGGCTTATGGGTGCATAATTGCCGCATCGTGAATTGCAACGAGCAGTTCATCAAGGGATCGTCCAGCTCGGGCGATCCCGTGGGCGCGACGGACGGGATCATCGAAAACTGCCTGTTCGAGTTCACCAGCGGCTGGGCTTATCAGTATTACACCGGCGGCATCGACATCCATAAAGGCGTCAATTGGATCGTGCGCGACAATCTGTTTCGCAACATCCGCAATCCCGGCTCCGGCATCGCGGAGCACGCGGTTCATTTCTGGAATCGCTGTCCCACTCAGGAGCAGAACGTGATCGTGGAGCGCAATTGGGTTGTCAATTGCGACCGGGGGATCGGCTTCGGATTGAGTTCCTACGACGGCGGACACAACGGCGGAGCAAGCGCGATCCGCGATAATTTTGTCTATAACGACGGCGCGGGACCGAACACCGACGTGGGGATCGGGCTGGAATACGCCGACAATGTGCAGGTGGACAACAACACGGTGTATATCGCGACGTACTGGGCGCCAATGGAATACCGGTTCACCAGCAATGGGGTGATCTATCGCAACAATC
This sequence comes from Candidatus Sumerlaeota bacterium, assembly GCA_016928995.1. Classification (GTDB taxonomy): domain Bacteria; phylum Sumerlaeota; class Sumerlaeia; order JAFGJS01; family JAFGJS01; genus JAFGJS01. Next base: position 9,227 of record JAFGJS010000136.1, read on the forward strand.
TGGTCAACCTGGCGATCCGGGATCGTAATGATGCGCCGCTGGCCGTGATGTTGAGCAACCTGGAGAGCGTGGACGAGGCATGGTTCGTGGATCTGACGGGTGGCGATCTGCATCTCGCCGGGGCGATCCCGCAGGTTGTCGATCAGGGCGCGAGTCTGACGGAATTCAGCCTGGACATTGACAACCAGCGCCGTCCCGAGGGAGCGGCTTGGGACATTGGCGCCGATGAATTACGCCAGCCGCCGACAAACAGCGGCTCCGTTTGGCTGATGCTGGATTGATTCTTCTGGCGCATCCAATTCATTGACGAACTGCAAAAAACGGCTGTCATGATTTTTGCGGGGCAAAAATCCCGCCAGCCGGGGGTGTTGTTGTGCGTCTACCCAGGCCGGCGCTCACGGCCGCAAGCGGCCTACGCTCTGGCCTGGGCTTTGATACGCAGCGCTTTCAGCGCTGATAAGGA
>JAFGJS010000008.1 GCA_016928995.1 Candidatus Sumerlaeota bacterium
CTGTTGCTGCTCGAACTCGCGCGAAGAAACGACGACTGGGACGAAATCTGGAGCGAACGCTTGGTAGCTTGATCAAGATGCGCCCGCTTTGATATCAATGTGAAGCGCAATATTGAATAAATAATTGAGGCATGTAAATATGATGTGATTTGATTGATCATGTCAATACAGATCGCACCATAAGTGCCGTAAAATCAAGGAATGGTGGAGGTAAGGGGGATCGAATCCCTGACCTCTTGACTGCCAGACCGATTTAGAGGCCTTGAAATCATTAGACTTACGGCGTTCAAGAAATTGAATCAAACGCATTTATGCACAATCGGGACACGCTGACGACACATTCAATACACGCTTAGTACACATCAAAATTTTGAATAATTTTGAACGACAATCTTTATGCGTTCAATTCTTATAATGTCCAACCCCCGCTCCACAAGCGACAGGAGAGACACTGAATAGATCCTGCCTTCAGAATTGATTGCTGATCACATCCTAGAAACGCTCATATCAACAAATCCGGAACGACTGTAAACTGGAAATGTCATTCAGTCTGCTCAATTGCCGCGGGCGATGCGTTCAACTTGGTTAAGGTATTGCTGGATGTTTTCGCGCGGCTTCAAATCCTGCGCGCGGCGGAGCAACGGCAGGGCTTCGGTGTATTTTCCGACGCGTACGAGGGTTTGGGCGTGGCGGACTTTGGCGTCAGCCTCGAAGCCTTCGATGTTGGCGGCGCGTTCGAAGTAGTAAACGGCCTTTTCCATGTCGTCGTGCCGGCTGTAATGCTGGCCTAGCAGGATAAGCGCCTCGCCATCCAGTGGATCCAACTCGACGATTTGCTCCAACGTTTTGATCTCCTCGTCGCCCGCGCCCTTGGCGACGGCGAGACGGGAACGGATTTTGAGCAGCTCAACGCGGCTGGAGTTTTCCAGCGCATCGCCGCGCAGTTTTTCGATGCCGGAGATCAGGTGTTCGGTTTGCTCCAACGCGCTGCGGGCGGCCAGCGCCTTGGCGGCGTTGATGGCGCGCACAGGAGCGCCTGACGCTTGCTGTTCCATCGCACGCACGTAGGAATCCACCGCTTGATCATACAACTCTTCATTGACGTAGATGTCGCCCAGCATGTTAAGCGTGTCGGGAGTCGCTTGCCCCAGTTGATTGACCAGTTCGAGAATTTCCGCCGCCCTGAGCGGCTTGCTCTGGCCGATGTAAGCATTCGCCTGAAGCAGCCACAGATCGGCGCGGTTGGGATATTGCTCGATCAGCTTGTCGCAAAGCGCCACGGCCTCGGGATATCGTGCCTGCTTAAAGAAACTGCGCGCCAATCCCATCTTCCAATCAACCGTATCTGGATCGAGCAAAATCGCCATGCGATACGCGGATTCGGCGGAGAGATCGTTGTCGAGGGAGGAATAGGCGAATGCGAGCAGACCGTAGGAAATAGATGACTGATCGCCGAGTTCGATCACGCGAATCAGCTCGGGCAGCGCTTGTTGAATCTCGCCGCGGCGCACATGGATCAGCGCCAGATTTTTCCAGGCGCGGCGGAACTTGGGATATTCATCAACCGCCTGTTGATAATATTGCGCGGCCTGATCCAGTTTGGCTTTCACCTCCTGTTCAGAGAGCTCCGGCAAGTCGGCCTGCTGAAAATAGAGATTGGCCAAGGTGAAATGAAACACAGGACTTGCCGCCTCGTTGCGTTTGAGTTCCTTTTCCAAGAGCTGAACAGCCTTGTCGATTTTGTCCGACTTGATGTATTCAAATATTTTTTCCAGCTGCTCCCGTTCATCGACGGTCACCCGCGGCTCGATCTCGGTTTCGGCGATGTAACTTTCCGCAAAACTCCGTTCAAATGACGGATCATTCCAAATTACCAGTTCGGTTTTGCTCAGCGTGGGACGGCTAGGCAGATCGACCTCCTCGGATGCGCGGGATACGATCATACCTGCCGCGATCCAAAATATCAGCAGCAGAGTGAATGCGGATTTCATATCAATTGTCCTTTGGAAAAGTGATGGGCACGCGCATACGAAACCGCACGGGCTTGCCGTTGCGCTGACCCGGTTCGAACTTCCATTTTTTAACGGCGTCCAACGCCGGTTTGTTGAAGACGGAGTCCGTCGATTTTTGCACGATAGGATTTTCGACCCGGCCGTCCTTGTTGACGATGAACACAATGTAAGCCGTGCCAGGCGCCTTCTTGCGCACGGCTTTGCCGATCATTGGTCCGGGCTGATAAACCACACGAGGCTTCTGATCGAGATCGGCGATGGAGAAAAGCTGTTCCAAATCCTCGCTTTCCGCCATGGCCGTGTTCAATTTCAAGGCGAAATCGCCTGCGACCAGTCCGCCGCTCAAACCCTGGTTCAAAAGCATCTCCATCTGAGCAATATCGAGCGGTTGCGTCTCCTCGGCCAGTTCGGGAGGTTTCTCTTCCGGCTCCGGCTCTTCTTCCGGCTCCTCCTCTTCCGGCGGCGGAGGAGGAGGTTCGAGTTGAGCCGTATCCATGGTATGCAATTGCAAATCCGTGTCTGGCGGCTTGCTAAGCGTCTGCATCAACGGCAAGACCATAAAAAAGATCAGCGTCAATCCCGCCGCGCCGACGACGACAAGAAAACGGTGCAACACGTTTCGCAGCAGCCGGGATGCTTTGTTGTGGATGCGATAACTCATAGTTTTGTCACTCAGTTTTTGCTTTGGCGCGTGGCCACGCTGACCTTGACCGCGCCCGCCAATTTGGCTTCGTCGATGATGCGCACGAGCATCCCGGATTGCGCGGCGGTGTCCGATTGCACAATCACGGGCAGGTCTTCTTTTTGCAGCATGCGCTTGACCAGAGGCTGCACGCCGCTGACGCCGATCTCGCGCCCGCCATAGACCACTTCGCCTTTCTCGGTCAGGGCGATCATGATGCTGTTCTTTTCGAGTTGCACGGATGAGGCGGCCTGGGGCTTGTCCACCTCCACGCCGGTCTCATCCACAAAAGTCGTAGTGACGATGAAAAAGATCAGCAGGATAAACACGCAGTCGATCAACGGCGAGATATCGATGCCCGTCTCGTTATTGTCATCGGCGGATGATTGTCGAAATCGTCCCATCATGTCCTCGCTTTCTTCTGGCTTTGCTCTTTATACAGTTTCTGTGCGCAGACTGTCTCCAGATGCGCCAGAAAGCCTTTATAGCGCTCTAGTTTCCGGGCCAGCTGATACTGGAAAAACAGCCCCGGCAGTGCGATCACCAAACCCGTTTCTGTGGTCACAAGGGCCTCGGAAATGCCTCCGGCGACCAGCGCCATAGTTTGATCGCCCCCCCCGCCGCCGGCCAGCGCGGCGAACGTAGCGAGCATGCCCGTCACGGTTCCGAGCAATCCCAGCAAGGGCGCGGCCCCGACGCAGATTTTCATCACGCGCAGGTCGCGCTCGAAAGGCGCGATTTCCGTCGCGCGCAGCTCCTCGAAGTTGACTGCGGCTTCCTTGAGCGACGCGGCGCCAACAACAAAATCCAGCAGATCGCCGATCGGACCGCGCCGCTCGTTCGGGTGATTGATCCAATGACGCCAAGTTTTTTCGCGCACGCTGGAAAAGCCTTTACCGGTGAGTTTGAGCCGGACATGCATGCCGAGTCCGAACATCGCCAGAGCGATGCAGGCGATGGCGATCATGGCCCAGCCGCCGGAAAGCCAGATTTCAAACGCCTGGCTCCAGAGCGAACCAAGCTGATCGCTCAGCATCTTATAATCCATGGTCGCTGTAATCATTGCGCTCATCGCTCCATGACTGCCGCAGGCACGCGTTGCGGCCGGGATTGCTTTTTCGATCCGTTCGAACCCGCTTCAACGAGCTCGCCCGAATCCATGTCATAGTCGTCCTCATCTTCCAGCGCATCATCTACAGCATCGGATACGTCTTGTTTATCGGAATCCGTGATTGCGAGATCTTCAGCGCTGACCGCTGCCGTCGCATGCCGGTGCGTTTTGCTGATTTGGTTGGCCAGCGAGATGGCGGCTTTTTCCATCTGGTCGATCACGCCGCGAGCCTTGCGCGATAAAAACGCATGCAGCAAGAGCGAGGGAATCGCCACGATCAGTCCGAATTCAGTGGTGATCAGCGCTTCGGAGATGCCGCCGGAAAGCGTCTTCACGTCGCCCGAGCCGAAAACCGTGATCAGTTTGAACGTGTTAATGATGCCAGTCACGGTGCCCAGCAATCCCAGCAACGGCGCTGATGCGGCGCTGATCGAGATGAAGGAAAGCATGCTGTTCAGCCTGAAGCGCGTGGCCAGCACTTTTTCATACATCACTTCCTCGATCAAATCGCGTGGTTCGTCGATATGCTCCACGCCAATGGCCAGGGTCTGCCCCACGGGCGAATAGCCAAAGGTCTGTTGAAGCAGATAGATCAACAGGCTCCACACAAGTCCGATCACGCCGAAACCCAAGCCGCTGAGCAGAAATAGTTGCACGACCGGCATGCTTGCGATTTGGGATTCCTCATAATCCGGCCAAATCCAAAGGATCGTTGCAGGAACGTATTGATAGATCAGACAGGCGATGCCGCAAAAAGCCAATCCAGCGACAGCCCCACGCGCGGCGCCACTGAATATCCTTGGACGCGCTTTCATGATCGACGCGGCGTGTTTTTTGAGTGAAATGACGTCATTCTTCGCGACTGCATCCAGCAATGCTTTAATTTGTTGATTAGACGGCATGCGCAGGACGAGGAAAGTGAGGAACTTGTACAGCGCGACGATCAAAGCAAGACCGGCCAGCGTGAAAATGGGATACATCACCAGGCCGCCCTTCTTAATGTGCTCGAGCAAAGTCTCTTGCGTCGTTTCGATCTTGTGCGCATTGCCCAAGGTCGGATCGAGCGGGAAAGTCCCTCTGCTATCATGGATCAAATTCGCCGCGGCCAGAGCGTCTTCGGGCAGATTAAAGGGCACGATGGAAGGTTCGAGTGAACCAAGGCGCTGCTCGACGCTGCCGACGTGCTTTCCATCCGCGGATTGAAAAATCGCGGCAGGCCCGACCAGCACAAAGGCTCCTTGTCGGATCAGCCCATTGTCATCCACAGCGGATCCAGGAAACGCCGCACCACTCAAGGCTTCGTGCAGTCGATTCAGCGAAGCCGTCAAGAGACCGGCCTGCGCCTGATAGATTTCTTCCTGCGAAAGACTTTTATTTTCCGGCGCAAGTTTCGCGGTTTCCAGCACATCTTCATACTGCTGGATCTCAGCAATGTGCAGGCGCGATTCGAAATTGCGCGTATACTCGCTCAACAGATTCGAGAGATAGAGCGCCTCTTCCCGGCGCTTCTCGATTTCGGTTTTCAGATTGGTCAGGTCCAGCGTGCGGCTGTCGAGCAGACGTGTCGTCTGCTGATACTTGAGCCGCACGTCGCTCAGCTCGTCTTCCAATTCATTGAGCCTGCGGCTGAGCGGAATTTTTTCAGCGGCCGTTTGTTCGTTGAGTTTTTTCAGTTCGGCCAGGCTGTCCGCCAGCCGCTGTTGCACCGACTCCGCCGCCTGATCGAACGATTTTTCAGCGGCGGACAATGGCATGGGACGATATGCCAAAAGCGCCATAGCACCAACGAGCGCGAGTGCAATAATGTGTTTTTTTGTTTTCATGATCTTCGTTCCCTCCGGTCAGTTGATTTCAAGCGGGAGTTGAACGAAAGATGCCGCTTGTTCATTTTTTAGAATCGCAATCGCATTGGCGATTGGCTCCGCGAATTCATTGCGCTGTTCCCAAACCCATCCCTCGTCTGTCGCATGCCCGATTCCCGCAACAGCCCCATTGGCGCCGACATAATACGCCTGACTGACGCCGAGATACAGCACGGCGACCTCGGCCGATGTTCCGTCGGGCAATGCGCGCACCTCGCTGGCGACGGTGATCTCGCGGTTGGCTTTGTTGAGAAAGTTCAGGATTCCCACGACGTTCTGAAAGCGCTGCGACAAGGACAGCTGCGTCTCATCGGGATTGTCGGGCAATTGTTGGCTCAAGAGATTGACGCGTTCCTGAAGCGACTCAGGCAGCCGGTTGAGCAAGTCTTTTGTTTGAGTCTCCAGCTCAGCCAGAATACCAGCCAGCGCGGATGACGCGGTTTTCATCGTTTCATTCTGTTCCAGCAATTCAACGCGCTTCTTGTCCGCTTCGGCGATGCTTTCCTCCGCGTTGTGAATTTTCCCCTTCAGCGCTTCGATCTCCTGCTGCACAAGTTCAATGCGCTGATTGAGCGTCTCCTTGGCCAGCGCCAAGTCGCGTTTTTCCTTGGCAATCACGCGTTGAGTTTCCACCCATTCGGAAAGCGCTTCGCGTGTCTGTTCAATTTGGGCTTTGACTTCCTCGGCGGCCCTTGCCGGAGAAAGCGGAAGCATGCCTGTGCAAATCAAGATCAATGCGCATCCCCATAAACGGCGCCCGCGCCGCCGTTGAGCAATTGTAATGTTCATGAGTCGAGACTCCTTAAAATGTAATGGTCATTCCCAGTGAGTATTCCACACCTTTATGAAAAGAGGTTTTCGTCACGTCTTCGCCGATATACTCCGAACGATACACCGTCTCGATCAGAGAATCCGTGACATTCTTGGCGGCGAGTTTGACCGAGAAATGATCGCCGAATTTCTTTTTCACACTCAGGTTCAACGTGCCGTACTCCTTAGCGTATACATTGGGCACATAGTTGCCCTTGGACTGTCCGGCGCCGGCGATCAACGTATCGCCTTGCACCGTGTAATATGCGCCAAGTTCCGTGCCTTCCAACCAATCGATGTTCCATGCGCTTAAATCATACGTGAGAAAAACATTGTAGAGATACTCGGGCGCCTGGGTCATGTCGCGCTTCGGCATCGGCGCCAGGATATTTTCATCCGCGAATTCCTCGGCCTCGTCTTCCGGCAGCGTCACCTCCGATTCGATGAACGTCGCATTGGCTCTAACGTTCAGCCCTTCCAGCCGCTCCCAAAGCCGCCCGATGTCTTGCCGGATTTCAAATTCATAACCGCTCAATTCGCCCTCGGGGTAATTCACCGGCGTGGTGTAGGGATAACTGCCCAGCCGCTGCACGTACTCAATTGGGTCCGTGATGTCCTTGCTGAACCAGGAAGCGGAAATCAGACCGCCTTCATACGGCGTGTAATCAAGCCGCAGGTCGTAGTTCTTCAATGCACTCATCCGCAGCGCTGGATTGCCGATGAAGACATCCGCGCCGAGAAACTCCTGCTGCTGAATCGGGGTGAGTTCCTTGAAGGTCTGCCGTGCCACGGTCTCGCTGTAATTGCCGCGCAATTTCAGTTGCTTGAACGGCTTCAGTTCAAAGCCGATGGCGGGCAGCATGTCGCGCTGCTCGTAATTCACATCCGCGTCGCCAGGCTCCATGTCGATCGGCCCCTTGGCGCCTTCCGGAAACCAATTCACATCGTCTTCCGGGATGTTGACGATGCTGAGCTCCGTCTCCTCATAACGCGCGCCGCCGATGACCTTGAAAAAGGATGTCAGGGGAAAATCCGCCATCCAGTACCAGGCCGAGATGTTTTGTACGCCGCAATAATCAACATCGATTTCCGCGGCGGTGATCGGATGATCTTCATCCGGAAAATATGCGCTCCAGAATTCTTCCCAGGCGCCCTCATAATTGGCAGCGCTGTCGTTGAAATTGCTGTAGGAGTCCTGGTTGTATTCACGCGTCACTTCATCTTTGAAGACGCCGAACTTCACGTAGCCTTCCGTGCCGGTCCACTGTTCGAAAGGAAACTTCACGTCAACGGCATGTTGATCGCTTTCCTCAATGATCTCTTTGTATATACGCTGCAAATTCCCGATGGTGAAGTTGGCCGTCGGCTTGAACGGATAAAACGTTTCGTCGGTCGTGTAAGCAGACACATATGGCGGGCGGCCCGGATAGTAATACGACGGCCACCATAACGAGCCGAATTGCCGTTTGTCCGGCTGATACATTTCAGCGATGCTTTTCGCGGTATACCAATCCACTTCGGGCTGCAAAATGGTGAAAAAACCATCAATGCCGAATTCAGGAATCGGAATCACGTGGTGACCGCTGAATTGCGACAAGCGCGTCACGCGCTCCGTATAGGTCAGCGTCTCCAGCCTGAGATAGGGCGCCGAGTCGCGATTTTGATTGCCGATCGCCGTCGGATCATCGGCGTTGTATCCAGGAAAATAATATTCCTTTCCGCGCGTATCCTCGGCCATCGTCGCCTCGTCTTCCGCGGTGCGAGTATACAGGTTGACCCACTTGAGTTCTTGATCAGCAACCTCAATGCCCAGCACCGTCAGCCAGCCCAGTTTGATCTCCTCGCTCCCCTGCACCACATCGAACAGTGAAGTTTTAAAATCGCCGTTTTCCGGATCGGTATTCGAGGGCGCGCCTTGGGTGTATTGCGGAGTCATTGGTTCGCCAGGATCGACAACCCAGTATTTATCGTCGATCATGTCGTCCACGTATGACGAGTCCCGCTGCCAGAAGAAACTGCCCCAACCGCCGATCCGAGTGTTGTCGAACACATCAAACTTGTCGCCGATGGCCAGCGACCATTTATAGTCGATGGGCGCATCGCCATACATCACTCCCACCGCGCCGTCCCAATTGCCGCCGATGTTTTCTTCCTGCACATCCCGGCCGCCGTCATCCTTGGCCCATTGGCGGACACCCCCGCCTTTATAGGTGAGAAAATCCGTGACCTGGACATTGTAACTCGTTTGTGTGCTGAGTTTGAAAATCCGCTTGTCCGGCACGCCCTTCAGCACCACATTCACCGCGCCGCCGGATGCGTCGCCTTGTTGATCAGGCGTGAACGTTTTGCTGACTTGAATGCTCTCTATCGCCTCGGAGGGAAACTGATCCAATTCGACGGCGCGCTTATCCACGTCCGCAGTGGGCAGACGCACGCTATTCATTTGAGAACTCACATATCGATCCGGCAAACCGCGAATCACGGCGTATTTGCCATCCTGCACCGTCGCCCCGGAAACCAACTTCAAGGCGCTGGCCGCGTCTCCCGCCCCAGCCTGACTCATTAAATCGGCGCTGATCGAATCCATCAGCGCCGGGCTTTCCAGCCGGAGATCGAGCAGAGCCGCCTCCGTTCCGCCGCCAATTTGCACATCCTGTACTATGAACTCTTCCATTTCCGTGAACTCTCCGGATAGCGATGCGTTTAGTTCGGTCAACTGCCCTTGCGTAACCACGACGTCGGTTTTGACGAAATTGGCGTAGCCGTTTTTGGAAAACAGCACAGTGTATTTTCCCGGTTCAAGCCCGCCAAACGAGTAATTGCCATCCTCTGACGCCGTGATTTTTTGCCCTGTCTCGACAATCGTGATTTCCGCCGCGGCCAATGGCGCGTCGAAATCCTTGTCATACACCACGCCTCGAATGTTGCCTGCCTGCTGCGCCTCTGCCGGCGCCAACGACAATGTCAATGCGGCGCATATCATCCAGCAACCCAAGCTCCATCTCACCATGGATTCCCTAACTCCTCGCTGCTGATTTGATGAATCCGTGTTCGCAACTCTTCGCTCGGTTCAAATGCATTCGCCGCCATTGACACGCACGTGGCGGACAGATCCTCGGCGCGCGGCCGCGAATTGGGATTGATCATCCCCGCTTCAATGGCCTTTGCGTAAACCGTCTGGGCGGATTCAGCATCGCCCATGGCTTGATAGGCTTCGGCCAGAGGCACAAGCGCCTCTGCACGGAATATGTTGACGATTGTTTCGCCGTCAGCGTCGTAGCGCTCCAGCGCGGAACCCAGTATCTTGCGTGCGCCATCCTGATCGCCAGCCAGTCCGCGCAGACGCTCCGTTTTGCCAATCAGCGCAAGGTAATGCTCTAAAGGCCACTGACAGTCATCCAGCGGTTGCTGGATTTCATCGACGAGTTCCAACGCCTTGGCCTGATCGCCGTGATCCAGCGCGAATTCGGCCAATTCCATCAACGACTGCAACCGGACAATGATCGGTAGTTTGTTCCATGTCGTCTTGATCTTTTGTTCCGCCTGATCGCGCTTCTCATGATCCTCGTAATACTGGTTGAATAACTGAGCACAGGCATGGTGGACGTTTTTCAGAATATCAAAATCGCCTTTCGCAATGAGCCGGTCCAGTTCCTCCATTTGCGCATCGAAGGACTTTTTATTGCCAGCAATCGCCTTCGCATCGGCCGCTTTGCCAGTTTCCGATTCCACAACATTCGACGCGAACTCTTCCGCCTGCGTGTTTTGTCCCAATAAAGTGTAAGCGCGCGCGATCTTCACCCGGATGCGATCCCGGCGCCAATCTTCGGCCTTTTCGGACTCCTCTTCCGCCAGCGTCAGATAATGCCGGGCTTTTTCCGTAAAGCCATGCTGGGCGCAGTAAAACGCCAAATCCGCATAGCAGGCGCCCCGCCGCCAGTTTTTAATCTGCTTCGCGTAGCCGCCGGCCCTGATAGGCTGATCCAGTTCCAAACATGCCATAACCACCGCTTCCTGTGCCTTCGAACGATCCTTAATGTGGGGATTGACCGGGATTTTTGTGGCGGTGGAAAAAGCCAGATCAAGCAGATCACCCTGATATTTCGCAAGCGAAGCATCGACAAGAACGCCGGATGATTTTTTTTGTCCGCTTGTATTTCCGCGGCAACTGAATGAAAACAACAACGGAACGCATGCGCAGAGCAGATAGAAGCCGCATAAGAGATAAAAGATACTTGAGTTTACCTTGAGATTTTTCATATTTCCGCCCTAAAGAAAAATTGATGACAGAACTGCTCATGTCATCGTCGAGTGACTTCGTTTTTTGTTTTAACTGATGGCAGGGCTTTTAACCCTGCCATCAGTTTTTACCGCTTGATCCTTTACTGATACTGATTCCATGTCGCATTCGGCACGGCGTTCGGAGCGCCGTAGGAGAGATTGATAAAGCCGAAGGCGTCTGCGGCTGTCCATATGTCGACCCAGTTCTCACCCTCTTGAGAGCTGAAACCGCCGCGGTATTGCGCCGGGGTGAAGAAACCGTCATCCGGAGCGGTGTTCACGCTGTTCAACGCGTCGTTCGCCGGCAATGGATTGATGACCGACACTGGAACCATCACCTTGCCGCCTTTAACCACCGCGCCGCCGCGTTTCAGATACTTAATGGGCATCGCGTCCGCAGTGACATTGTTGTTCGCCGCATCACGCACACCGCGCGCGTCAGCCTCGGTGTAGGCGTTGCTGGCCAGGTTGTTGTAGAACACGCAGTCGCTGATCTCGGCGAGCATACCCGAGGTCTGAGCCTGATACAGAGCCGCCGGATTACCTGAGCCGATGTTGACTGTCGAGGTGACCGAATACGCCGTGTTCCACGTGTCTTCCCAGGACAGCGTGCCGTTGTAGCCGTAGCCCTGCGAGCCGTCGCCGTCCAGGTTGTCCGGACGTACCAGCTGCTCGCCCAGTTCCATGAAGATGCAGTTGCGATACTGCGCGCGAAGGTTGTCACGCCAGGCCGTGCCGCCGTCGCCGTCCACCGGCTGGCCCACAACCGTGAAGTTGTAGATCGCAGTGGTCGTCACCGGCTGAGCGTCCGAATCCTCAGCGCCGTCGCCCTCGAAGCAGTTGTCGCCAACGCCGGAGCCCTGGCTCGCGTCAAGGCTGTAGCCCTGCACGATCAGACCGAACTGCGCCTTGCCGCGCCAGCCCTGGTCGAAGTCAAAACTGTCATCGCCCACGTTCCAGATCGAAACGTACTTATAGTTGACCGTGCCGCCCCACGTCTCGATGCCGTCGTCCACGTTGTTCATGATTTCGACGTGATCCACGTCGGTCGCCCGGCCGATGCCGCCCATCGACAGGCCGTTGAGCTCGTTGGCCAGCGCGATCACCTTGCCGCCGTAACGGATCGACAGATAGCTGATCGAGCCGCTGTCGTCATCGTCATCCGCGCCGCCATACAGCGCCGCAGCGTCGGTCAGACCTTCCATCTGCGCCGTATTGAGGCCCGTCGGAGTCGCCGTGTTGCCCGTCTCCAGCGAGTCGGAAATCAGCGCATTGCCCATGATTGTCAGGTTGCCCCATTCGTTCGC
>JAFGJS010000137.1 GCA_016928995.1 Candidatus Sumerlaeota bacterium
ATCGCCGTTTCTTCATCCTGAGAACCCATCCTTTCCGTGGTATGGATTCTCTCATTTCCCATGGTACAGATTAAAGGGGCAAGTACCACGACCTATGATTTGAAAATCTCATTCAATCCGTCCGTGAATTTGCGCGGGGCGAAGTTGAAGTCGCGTTGCGCGGCGCTGATGTCAACGTGCTTGACCGTGCTGATGCCCGTCACGTTGTCCGGGGTGAGCGGCGGATTTTTCATCAGCAGGCTGAGCGTCCGGGCGAGCAGCATGGCGATGGGGATCGGCAGATGCACGCGCATTTTCTTTTGGTCCAGCGCCTTAAGCAGCTCGCCGATGAAGTCCTTGAACGCCAGCACGTCGGCGCCGCCGATGTCGTAAATCTGGCCGATGGTCGCGTCGTGCGCGATGCAATCGAGCGATGCAATCGCCACGTCGTCCACATGCACCGGCCGCATCTCCTCCTTGCCGCTGCCGATGATCGGGATCGCGGGGAGCTTGCGGCAATGCTGGACCATTTTGTGGAAGATGCCCTTTTCCTCCGGGCCGTAGATGATGCTGGGGCGCAGGATGGTCCAGTCAATGCCCTCCGAGGCTTGAACGACTTCGTCCTGCTCGAGTTTTGTCTGACCGTACACACTGGGATTGTCGGGATGCGCGGATTGGCTGCTGATGTTGATCAACCGCCGCGCGCCATGCTTCCGCATCGCTTCGATCAGCGCGCGCGTGCCTTCCACGTTGACCTTGCGGCTGATCTCCAGGTCGGGCGCGGAGGACGAGGTCGTGGCCGCGCAATGCACCACGGCATCGACGTCCTGCAGCGCCGCATCGAGCGAGGCCGCGTCCGCCATGTCCGCCTGCACGATCTCGATGGATTCCTTCTGCGGCTCCAGCAGTTCCAGCGAACTCGTCGCGCGCGTCATGGCTCGCACTTTCTGTCCGCGCCGTACGACTTCGCGCACAACCGCCGAACCTAAAAATCCCGGCGCTCCGGTGACTAACAGCATGATGATGTCCTTTCCATTTCACGTGTAGAATGAATCAATTTCGTCCGGCCAGCATACCGAGCAGCGCGCCGCCCAGGATGATCTTGAAGAGCGAACCGGCTAACATGAGCAGTCCCACGACGAGAAAGACGCCGCCGAAGATCAGCATGAAATAAGTGGACTTAAATGCGCCGGGTTCAAGCACCGCTTCATTGGGGCGGTCAGGATCGTAGTGCACCGTGACTTGTTTATCCTTGGGGTATTTCCCCACGGTTTTCAGCGCTAATTTTTTACTGCTGGATTTGAAGTTGCCGCCATACCACACCGTGTCTCCGATGAGTTCCTGACCGTCGATCGTATAACGATATATAATATTCGCGCCATAGGTCGTTCCATCTTCGTCATGGCTTGTGACGACTTCCGAGGAAGTGACGACTCCATCGGTCGTCGGCCATTCCAGGCTGGCTTTGGCCTTATGCACAGTCGGCAAGCCGACAAAGATGATCAAGCCTCCGCCGATTGCGCTGAAGAGCACTCCCATGAATATTAAGATCACAAATCCCAAACAACCGCTGGATTGATGTTGAATACGCATCATGTCGCCTCCTTTGATTCGAGAATCAGGCGTTCCATTTCATCCACGATGGCGTCCCAGGAGAGTTTGCGGACGCCTGCGAAGAGGATTTCTGGATCGGGCGGATTCGCCGCCATCAGCAGGCATGCGTCGGCGAAACTTTCAGCGTTTTCCGCAATGGCGATGATGTCGCCGTACTGCGCGCGCACGTCCGGCAGGGAAGTGGAGACCACCGGCTTGCCGCCGGCCAGGTACTCCGGCGTTTTGGTTGGGCTGAGCCGCTCGGTCAGCGCGTTCAGCACGAATGGAATCAGGCAGACATCGAAGCCCTTCAGACAGCCGGGGAGTTCAGCGTAGGGCCGCGCGCCGGGAAGATGCAAACGCGGATGCTGAAAGGGCGGCTCCGTGCCGCCGACTTTCGGCCCCAGCAAGACAATTGAGCCGGTGTCGAGACGATCAGCCAAGGTGCGCAATGCGCGCCAGTCGATGCGCTCGTCAATGGCGCCGAAGTAGCCGAACACCGGTTTTTCCAGTGCGGCGATATCGGGCGGAACTTCGGTTTCCGGTTGCATGGCGCGGTGGAAGTGCTCCACGTCGATGCCGCTGGGAAAACAACTTGCGCATCGCGAGTTCAAGCGTTGCTTTTCACGATGCATGCTTTCGCCGCCGATGAAAAAGCAATCCGCGAGTTTCGCCAGCGCGCTTTCGTTTTGTTCGATGGATCGTCCGGTTCGCCGGAAATGATCGAACGGATCCATGCAGTCATACACAAGTTTGCCGTAATCCACTTGCGTCGCCACGGGATAATACTCCGGATAATAAATCCAGAGGATCGGCGAGTCGATCTCGAATTGACGCATAAGTTTCCCAATGCGCCGCACAAGCCAGTTGATTTTGATCGCCTTGAGCGGCTTCGGGTTTTGCGGCCCGATCATACCGGGCAACCGCCAATGCCAGAGGCGTTCGTCCGGATGACCGCATCGGGGCTGAGCTGGGAAGAGGTGCTCCTTGAGCGAGCACTGCGCGATGTAAAACACGCGATACCCGTTGTTGGCGAAACGAAGCATCAACTGCTGCGGGCGTTGGAACAGCGTATCGTCCCACGGCAGATGACTGAGACAGATGATGTCGCGCGAGACGTCGTTCATAAGCAGACCACGCCCAGTTTAAGACTGTAACGCCATTTTGCCGCGAGATGCGCCGAGGCATGCACCCAATCGAGCCATGGTTTCCAGCGTTCATACTCGGATTGCCCGGCGACGAGCGTATAGGGGAGTTTCAACGGCGAGGTGAGCCACATGCGGTACATTGGCCATGTCACCTGCGAGCGCAGGCCCAGCTTACCGCCGTGGCGCTTGAGCAGGAAAACCGTGCCCGCGCCGTAACTATAAAAGGCGCGCGCCATGCCTTGCAGCGATGCGCGGTGATGATGAATCACGGCCGCCTCGGGCGCATAGCGCAGCTCGTGTCCGGCCCATTGCACACGCCAGGCCAGGTCCGCGTCCTCCGCGTTGACATTGAACCACTCGTCGAATCCGCCGGTTTCGAGCAACACCTCGCGCCGGTAGGCCGCGTTGGCAGTGATAATGATCGGCAGGAAGAATTGTCCCTGCCGGATCAGAAACTCCTCCTGATCCAGGATTCGTTCCCGCTCGTTGTATTCCTCATAGATGTTTTCCGGCGACGCGCCGATGATGCGCCCGCCGACGCCGCCGACCTGCGGATCGGCGAACGGCCGGACCAATTCCCGCAGCCAGTTGGGCGCCGGCACGCAATCCGAGTCCGTGAAGACCACGATCTCATGTTTGGCCGCGCGGATGCCGCAATTGCGCGCCGCCGCGGCGCCTGGTTTCTTCTCGGTCAACGGCGCGAGCCCTTCGGCGCGCACGGCGTCCGGCGTTTCATCGCCCGAAGCGTTGTCCACCACGAGCACTTCCAGACGATCCGCGGGATAGTTCAACGCCTTCACTCCCTGCAGGCATCGCCGTATTTCCCGCGGGCGCCGGAAGACCGGAATAACCAAGCTGATTGTCGGAAGGTTCATGGCGCGTAACGATGCTTGAAAAAGGCGCGCAAATCAAACGAAATCACGTGCGGGAGACATAATTTAGACAATTTGTTTGACAATCGGCGTCAGAAAAACCTAACTCTGTCCCTAATTTGCGGGAACAGCGTTTTAAAGTATCATCAGATCAAATCATAAAACCGGAGGAGCAACTCGTGAATTGGACTCAACGGAATAAGAGCGGCGGTCTGTGGATGAATCAAATCGGACTGCTCGTGCTCCTTTGCGCGGTTTTATGTGCAGCTGGCTGCGACCGGCGCACCCCGGAGGAGAAACTCCGCGAAGCGCAAGGCTATTTGCAGCAGCATGACTTTCAGAATTGCATCATTATTTGCGAGAACATTCTGGAGACCACCGCGCCGAACGATCCGTTGGCAAAAGAGGCCAATCTCATGCGAGCGCAGTGCTTGCTGTATTCCAATCCGGAACAGGCCCTGGAGATTATCAAGAAATTGATGGAAGACGAGGGCTATGCGCCTCCCCGAACCCTTCAATTGCTCGATATGATGATGAGAGCATACATGAGTCCGTCGTCGATGACGACAGAGCAGCCCGATCTGCATGAACAGGGCCGGCAAGCGTTGAATGCTCTCGATCAGTTTGAGGAGGAGCTGAAGACGCGCGGTCTTTTGGAGCATCCGCAATATATGACGCTTCCGTTTCTGCGCGCACAGGTGCTGCATCAGGCAGGCGATACGGATGCAGCGATTGAAATCTTCCGTACAGTGGCTTACGATGACAATACGACTCCGCTCGGCCCGGGGCAATTTGTTGAGCCGCAATCCGAGCACGAGATGAAAATGCAGGTTGTGCTCAATGCGGTTATGATCGCCTCGCGAGTATTGTTTGACGAAGGCCGCACGACCGAATCCCTTCAATATATGGAGGATTATCTGGCGCAGAAACAGGACTCGCCCGTGCGCCGGGATGTGACCTTGCAGCTTGCGTCGCTGTATCGCGGCACCGGAAACGTGGAAAAAAGCGATGAACATCTGGACCGTGCGCTGGAGTTGTATGACCGGGATATTGACGCCGCCCTGGGCGCGGATTATAAGGTGTATTTGATGACGCTCAAAGCCAATGCCATGCGCGCGGTCGGCATGCGCTTTGAAGACGCGTTGGCTGTTTATGAAGGCATTTTGAAGGATTATCCCTCATCCAACCGTATTCCTGCGGTCAAGATGGCGATGGCCGAAACGATTTACGGAAAAGGCGATTTGGAGAACGCCCTGTCGATGTATCAGGCGCTTGTCGCTGAATATGAAGGCACGCAGGTCGGCGAAGCCGCTTCGCGCTGGGTTATGGGCATTCAAAATGAAATGGCATCGATGCAACAGGGCGCCAATGCCGATGAACTGACGACGGCCAGCGCGACCATGAATCTCGATGCGCAAACCACCGGCGGCGAAGCACTGGGCGATGACACGGGCACAACCACAGGACGCTAACCCGCAAGCATTTCCGGGCCAGGGAAGGCGCATGCCGCCATCGATCCGGCGATTCGTGCGATTCATCCGGCTATGTTGCATTATCGAGGCCGTGCTTGTGAACGCCCTTCACGCAAATTCCCAGTCCGAACAACCCGTTTCGCGCTATCAAGCGATCTGGGTGGACGCTTTCAATCCCGGTTCGGCCACGCCGGAGCAAACGGAGCGCATGGTCGCCATCGCGCGCAAGCATCATATCAACACGATTTTCTTTCAGGTCTGTAAAACCGGCGACGCGCTGTATGAATCGAAACTTGCGCCGAAAGCCAAAGGCTTGCCGGCCGGATATGATCCGCTCAAGCATGTGCTCGCCTTGGCGCATGACACCACCGGTGGAAAGCAGCGCATCGAAGTTCATGCCTGGTTGACCTTGTTTCGCGTCTCCACATCAAGCGCGCTGCGAGCCGGAAACGCGCTGAAAAGCCATCCCGATTGGCGCATGATTTCCTACAGCGGCGCCAAGAGCTTCGATAATGGACAACTCTACATCGATCCCGGCGTGCCGGCGGTTCATGATCACTATGTTGAGATTGTGCGCGAATTGCTGCGCAACTATCCCGTGGACGGCGTGCATCTGGATCGCATCCGCTATCCCGCCGCGGACGCAGGCTATAACGCCGTGGCGCTGGAGCGCTTCATCCAGCAATACCGGCGCACGGACAAGCCCAAGCCGGACGATCCGCAATTCAGCGATTTCCGGCGCCGCCAGATCAGCGATCTCGTCCGCAGGCTTTACGCCGAATGCAAACGCTCCAGACCTCACGTGCGGATGTCCGCTTCGGTCGCCACGTTCGGCGCTTATTCGGATCAGTTCGAGGAAACGCCGTGCTATAAATTGTTTTACCAGGACTGGCCCCAATGGCTGCGGAACGGCTGGCTCGATATGTGCTGTCCGATGATCTACAAGCGTTACTCCGTGAAGCAACAGCAACAGGACTACAAGGCTTGGCTGGCTTTCTGCGCCACGCAAGCGAATAAGCGTCATTTGATCGTGGGGCAAGGGGCCTATCTATGCGAACTTGCCGGTTCGCTGCATCAGATCGAACAGGCGCTGAAGACCAGCGGCGTGGACGGCGTTTCGATCTACAGCTACGCCAATCCTTGCCGCAAAGGCGCCTGCGATGCGGATACGGCTCTTGCTCGCATCGTGAAAGCCGGGCTGTTCGATCCCGCCGGCGTTCCGCGGATGAGCTGGGTGGATCAGCCGAGTTATGGCATCATCACCGGAACGGCGATTTGCGACAAGCGTCCACTCGACGGGGCGCGCGTGTTGATCCGCCACGGTGAGCAGATCTGGACCACACACACGGACGGCAATGGCTATTTTGCCGTGATGAATCGGATCCCCGGGGAATACCGGATCTCAATCGATGGTCTGGAAGGAAAAACGATCCGTCCCGCGACTGTGCGTTTGCTTCCCGGCCAGGTGCAATATATCTCCATGCCAGCGAAGACTCAAACCGTTCAACAATGAAATCCGTTGCGTTGCCAGAACGATAGATCAGGCTCAATTATATTGAGCCGCGCTGACGAGTCTTTCCACGACGCTTCTGGGCGCTTTCAGCACAACGCCTTGCGTTTGTCCCGAAACCGGTTGAATTTCATTAGTGCAATCGGTCCAGCTGCTAAAATCCCTGGTCTTGCGCGCTTTGCATCGGCCCGAATTATTCTCGATATAGTATAATATGTACTCATCGCCGACCTTGGCAAATGTCGAGCCTAGCAAAGTTCGCGAAGAGCTGGGAGCCACCGTGACGTTCATGCTTGCGTACGGCCCGACGAGAGAGAAGGATTGAGCCAATTTGATGCCATCGGGCCCCGAGTGGGCCATATAATATCGTCCGTTATGCTCGATGATGGTGGCGTCGATTGTCTCTTGTCCGGCGTCAAAGAGTATCATCGGAGACGAGAAATTGAGAAAATCTCTGGTTGTGGAATAGTAAATGCGATCATATTTCCCGCTGCCCGATCCGATCGATGTGGCTGACGACCAGGTGATGACATATTCACTGGTTTTCTGATTGTAGTAAATCTCAGGCGCCCAGCAATTCGTCGTTCCTGGCACGCTCGCCATCACCGGCAGGAATCGCTGTTCGGACCAATTCACCAAGTCCCTTGAATTGGCATAGCCAATGCCGTAGTCGTTATAGCTGGTGGTCCAGACCATATGATAGACGCCATCCGGGCCATGGAGGATGTAGGGATCGCGTAGTTTCTGTCCGCCGACTCGAGGCGCAAGATAGACTTGCTTCAAATCCGTCCAATACAGCCCATTTTCGCTGTCGGCGAAATGGAGCCCGTCGCCCTCGCTGCGGAAAGATGTGAAGAGATATACCTCTTCCGTCATCGTTGCGCGAGGGGTGTTGCTTTCCGGCGCTGATTGAACCGGGGGCAGGGTGTAAATATTTTTGGGAGGCGGATGATGGAAATCAGAAAGCAAATAGGAGGTCGGGGCAAGGATCGACAAGGCGGCTACGCCAAGAGTCATCCATTTATGCCCCACAATAAAATACAGGATATTGTTGGACATGATCGGCTCCCCACATGTGGACTTTTTTTTATCAAGCATCACTAATTTGTGATGGACATGAGCTTGTCTGGATAACCTTCTAATATTGTATCGACAGATATTGAAAAATGACAACACAAAAATGAGCAAAATTCAATATTGCTCCAACATGGGTCTATCACGCAATCAACGGAGAATATGACAGTTTGTACGACAAAGCATATAAAACATTGAAAAGTAAAAAGATACAATTATTAAGCCGATGAGAGAACGTTGGATTTCACCATTTTCACGAATGTGAGATTTGTGAGAAACTGTGGTCTAAATAGTGCAAATATTAATATTTAAGCATGAACGCACTATTATAATTCGAGGACCACTTCAGTGCATGCGGTTTAATCATTCCGATATTCATCGCAATAGATAAAAGAAGAGCTTGATGAGATGCCTGGATTCATACGTTTTTTCCTCTTTCTTTCCTTCTTCTTATTCAAACGCTTATTATGTTTGTTTGAGCTCAAACGGAATGAATCCATCCGATAAATTTTCCTTTGGTACGCGGGAGTTTTTTTTTATAAGTCCGTGCGGCGTATTTTCCTTTCGCAATCTCTGCCGGGATCGGGATCGTAATCGTCGTTGTCATTGTTTTTTTCGATACCGATTTCGATTGGATCGGAAGGGAATTTGGAAAGTACCTGCCTTGATACATCATGCTGATTTTATCATGTTGCATTGTCATGCATGCTTTGGTAAACCATGTTGCATCGCATGATTGCAACTTAATGAATGGAGTGAATACAATGAAAGATCGCCGCTTTGTGCTATTTATGTTGTTGGTGTTCATGGTGTATGCCAACGGCTGCGCCTATCTGATGGATGGCACACAACAGACCGTGCGCATCAAAACGCAACCGCCCGGAAAAATGGTTTATTACCAGGGCGATCCCGTGAAGGATGGCCAGAGCATCACCGTGCGCAAACGGACCAAGCCGCCTGAAGTCAACGTCGGCACGCCGGAGAATCCGAGCATTGCATATATGGAATCCAATCCGAATGTCTGGCTTGCCGGAGACGCGGGGCTTTTAATCTTCTTTCTCATTCCCGGCGTCGTGGCGTTCATCGTGGACGTCAACACCGGCGCCTGGCATGACCTGGAAGAGACGCAGGTCATGTACGTGCAGAATAGGGATTAACGCTTTCTTTCGTTAGATGGTTTTTCAGTGAATCAGAAAAAATCATCGGCGATTAATATGAAACAGCCCCGTCTTGGTTTACATCGCCAAGCCGGGGCTGTTTTTATTCTGCCTGAACGGTTCAAGCGTTGAGGCGTTGTTTCAGGGTTTCGAGTTGGGTAAGGAGCTCTTTTGGCAGGCGGTCGCCATACTCCTTGTAGTACTCCTCGACGCCGGCGATTTCCTGCTTCCAGCCTTCGAGATCTAAGGAGAGCAGGTGCTCCAGTTGCTCGCGGCTGATGCCGAGACCGTCGGTGTCGAGCGCTTCGGGCGTGGGCATATTGCCGATGGGGGTTTCGACAGCTTCCGCGTTTCCATCGACGCGTTCGCAGATCCATTTGAGCACGCGGCTGTTGTCGCCGAAACCGGGCCACATGAATTTGCCGTTCTCGTCTTTACGGAACCAGTTGACATAGAAGATTTTCGGCAGCTGAGCGCCGGGCGTTTGGCCCAGTTTGAGCCAATGGGCGAAGTAATCGCCCATGTTGTAGCCGCAGAAGGGGAGCATCGCGAACGGATCGTGGCGGATTTTGCCAATCTGGCCGAAAGCCGCGGCGGTCATCTCCGAACCCGTGCTGCTGCCCATGAACACGCCGTGTTCCCAGTTCAGGGCCTCGTTGACCAGCGGGATGATGCTGGCGCGGCGGCCGCCGAAGAGAAAGGCGTCGATCGGCACACCCATCGGGTCTTCCCAGGCTTCGTCGATGCAGGGGCATTGACCGGCTGGAGTCGTGAAGCGGCTGTTGGGATGCGCGGCTTTCTTGTCCGAATCCGGCGTCCAATCATTGCCCTGCCAGTCGATCAGGTGCTCCGGGGCGTCCACGCCCATGTCTTCCCACCAGATGCCGCCTTCGTCGGTGAGGGCGACATTGGTAAAGATGCTGTTGCCTTGGCGGGCAGTGGCCATGGCGTTCGGATTGGAGTGCTCGGACGTGCCGGGCGCGACGCCGAAGAAGCCGTACTCAGGATTGACGGCGTAGAAGCGGCCATCGTCGCCGATGCGGATCCAGGCGATGTCGTCGCCCACGGTAGTCACTTCCCAGCCCGGAATCGTGGGCTGCATCATGGCGAGGTTGGTCTTGCCGCAGGCGCTGGGGAAGGCGGCGCAGATGTGGTACTTCTTGCCCTCGGGCGATTTAAGGCCGAGGATCAGCATATGCTCGGCCAGCCAGCCTTCCTTGAGCGCTTCGGTGCTGGCGATGCGCAGCGCGAGGCATTTCTTGCCCAGCAGCGCGTTGCCGCCGTAGCCGGAGCCGTAAGACCAGATCGAGGGATCATCCGGAAAATGGCAGATGTATTTGCGGCTTGGATCTCCTTCGCAGGGCCAGGCCACGTCTTCCTCGCCAGGCTTGAGGGGAGCGCCGATGGAGTGCATGCAGGGGATGAAATTGCCATTTTTGCCGAGCTGATTGAGCACGGCCTGTCCCATGCGGGTCATGATGCGCATATTGGTGACGACGTAAGCCGAGTCGGTGATTTCGATGCCGATTTTGGCGATTGGGGCGCCAAGCGGCCCCATGGAAAACGGAATCACATACATCGTGCGGCCTTGCATGCTGCCCTTGAACAGGCCCTTCAGCGTGTTTTTCATCTCCACGGGATCGGCCCAGTTGTTATTCGGACCGGCGTCTTCCTGCTTGGAGGTGCAGATATAGGTGCGGTCTTCCACACGCGCTACGTCGCTGGGATGGGAGCGGACGAGGTAACTGTTCGGCCAGAGCTCATCGTTGAGTTTGGTATACGCGCCGCCCTTCACCATCTGGGCGCATAACCGGTTGTACTCTGCCTCGGAGCCGTCGCACCAATACACTTCATTGGGCTGGCACAGCGCCTCGGCCTCCTTAACAAATTCCAGCAACTTTTTGTTGTTGGTCGGGGCTTGTGTCATCTCAAATCTCCTTGTAATGTATGATAGGATTGAAATTTCATCAATCGTGGCGGATGCCTTCAGTCCGCGTTCATTCAGATCGGGCGGGGTTTGCGATAAGGATGTCCGCGCCCATAAGCGAGGGCAAACTACACGCCCAATCTTGAAAGATCAAATGAAATCGGAAGGGAAAACGCATCACGCTACGAGGCGCGTCAGTTCAATGTTTGCGTGTGTTTTCCAGTCTCCATCAATGCGAATAGTACCACTTTTCAGCCGCGGGAAGAAAGGCGCTGATGGATTGGTAGCGTTCGTCAGGATCGGCGATCGTGCAATAGTGGTAGAGTTTTTCGATGGCCTTGGGCGTCTCGGGGCGAATGTCGCTGAGCTGCGGTAGTTCGCCTTTGAGCTGGTATTCAAGGATCTCATGCTGTTTGCGTCTGTCCACGATGACGTTCGGCGGCTGGCCGATGAGCATGTAAAACAACGTGATGCCGAGGGCGTAGATGTCGCAACGGGGGAGCAAGTCGCCGCCGAGAATCTGTTCAGGCGCCATGTATCCGGGCGTCCCGGCGCATTTGAACATGGTCTGCCCTCCGGGTTCGTCCTCGTCGCGGGCGAGCTTGGCCAGACCGAAATCGACGATTTTCACCTCATGGCGCTGCGTGAGCAGCAGGTTGCCGGGTTTGATGTCGCGATGCACTATGCCGCCTTCATGCGCGGCCTGGAGCCCGCGGGCGGCTTCGATGAACAAACGCATGGACTCCTTGATGGTCAGCCGGCCCTTCTCCTGCACATAGTCGTCCAGTGCGCCGCCGCGAATCAGTTCCATGGCGATATAATGACGCAGGTCAATGAGACCGATATCAAAGATCATCACAACATTGGGATGCGACAGCCGGGCGATGGCGCGGGCTTCGAGCATGAATTGTTCTTTGATTAGCTCGGCCGAGCGTTCCTCGAGGATCAGTTTCAGCGCGATGCGGCGATCAAGCAGGTTATCATGGGCTTCATAAATGGCGCCCATGCCGCCGCGGGCGATTTCCTGAATCACATCGTAGCGCTGAGCCATCGCGAATGGATCCTGCGCGCGCTTGATCTGCATCTCTGGAATTTCGTCCGGCGCGAGGATGCCGGCGGGATCGTTGCCGCTGTGTTTTTCGAAACCGGCAGGCACGCCGAAGATGGAGACGGCCTCGCCGCGATGGAGCATCCCCCCAGCGATTTCATCCGGCACGGCGAATTCGAAGGGTTCGAAGATCTGGGTGGCTCGCTGGACTTCGGCGGACGGACCCTGTTCATCATCAGGACGCTGTCCGCCGTCGGAGCCGCTGAGCATTTGCGCCAGCAGACGCTCCATTTCATCGTTGGCGATGGAAGAGGCTTCGAGCACCGTGGCGCCTGCGGCAGCCGGGTGGTTGTCGAGCAGGTTTTCCAGCCGCAGCACCCGGTTGCGAATTTCATCGGAGTGCGCGCCGGCGTCGAGCATCTGTTGATAGATTTCCAGGGCTTGCGCATAGCATTGGTTTTCTTCGAGCATGGCGGCGAACCGGAAGGAGATTTCCGCGTTATCTTTAGTGATGATGCCGCCCTTGAGCAGTTTTTCGTGCAGCAGGCGCATCGCCATGCGCAGTTTGCCCCAGCGCACGAGCATCTCGCCCAGCAGCACGCCAGCGTCGGGATCGACTTCTTCCTCGATGGCGGCGATCAGGGCTTCCATGGCGCGCTCGCGGTTTCCGGCGGCGAGTTGCATCATCGCGGCCTGCTGCGGACGCTGGGCGCGGCGGAGGCAGAGCGCGGCTTCATCGGTGCGGCCGATCTGGCGATAGACATCGGCTGCGGAGAGCAGGTCGCCGGAAAGCTCGTAGAATGCGGCGGCCATCATCCAGTCATTTGCGGCTTCGGCGTATTTCGCGGCCTCCGTGAATTTGCCCTCGCGCACCATTTTCGCGGCTGCCTCGAGCGATTTCAGGTCTGGCGGCGGCAGTTGCGCGCCAGCGAACACGGGGACGGGAGACATTTGGTTCAAGGGACGGAAAAGATGGGACGGCGGCGCATCGCGCGGAGCGGGCGGCATGCCGGAAACCGAGGAGTCGTCGATTTCGTCTTCTTCAACGTCCGGTTTTTCCGGCAGGTTCATGCGGGCCAATTCAGCCCGATCATCCTGGCCTCCGGCCTCGAAAGCGCGGGCCGCGCGCTCCCATTCCTGGTAGCGCTGAAAGACAATGCCGGCCTCGATCCAGCGTTCCGTTTCTCGATAAAGGAATCCGGCGCCAAGCAGGTCTCCCATTTGCTCCAGGTCTTCCGGCTTGTTTTTTTTCCCGGCGCCGCTTTTCTCTTCGAGCGATGGGATGATTCCACGCCGCGCCTCGAAGGCGCGCAGGGCCTTGGACTGCTCATCCAGACGCCGCGCGTTTTCCTTGTCGCCGAGCAGATCGAAGCACTCCGAGCCATATTCCGGCTTTCCGCAGGCTTCATAATGGATTCCGGCCATTTCATAATCGCCGGCGCGATCGCGGCAGTCGGCGGCTTTGGATTTATTGTTTTTCTGTTCGTATTGAATGGCGGCTTCACGGTAGAGTTCGCGAGCGTGTTCGATCGCGCCGGTAAGCGTTGCGGCGCGCGCGGCTTCTTCGAATTCGCCGCATTGGATAAACAGTTTCTCGGCGCGATCATAGCGGCCGAGTTTGATCGAAATGCGCGCTTGCCCGAGGATGTCTTTGTGTTCTTGCGCGACGCGCAGAGCGGACATCAGCATGCCGGCGTCTTCATAGATGCGCATCGCCGCGCCGACCCGGCCTTCCTTGATCGCTTTTGCCGCGCGCTGCTCTGCGATTTTTTTCTTTTCTTCATCGGAGAGTTTGCGCTGTTCGATCTGCACCGGCGCGATGATGTCGGCGATGCGGGATTGAGCCAGAAACAGCAGCAAAGCCAGAAAGAAGGTGCTGGTGTGGAGCACTGGAACCGCATAGGAGTGTTGGGAGTTTTTGGCCATTTCGATCAACCGGGGATAGGTGATGAAACCCAGGGCGATAATGCCAACCCACATGATCAGGCACAAGATGTGAAATAATTTGCGGTTCAAGGTCGATGCTCCTTGAATGCCGTGAGCGGCATTGCAATGGAATAGATCCAGCGCAGATCAGGCTCTGGACGGACTAGCGGCCTTGCCTGAGATTATCTTGATTTATGAAGGAATGTTTCGCAGTTTTCCAGATAAAAAAACAATCTTGGGAAATTGATTGATTTGGCGTGGCGCTATCAGCGATATAATCAGAATTAGGAACATCGTTGCTGCTGTGTTTTATTTTTTTGAAACATTACATGCCGTGCGCTGTCTAATGCGGTGGGTTCAATATTTATGCCACGGGCAAACTTTTGGATTTAATCACATTTGGGGCAAACGGGCTCAGTTGCAAATGAGTCTCATTGTATGGCGCGAAGAATCAGAGATGAGAAATTTATTTTCACGCAAATAATCGGAATGCCGAATTGAGCCTGATGAAATCTGCTGCGTTCTGCTTCCGAAAACGCCATGAGTATGAATCTGAATGCCCGCCTGTCGAGGCGGAGAAAGCCGAGGTAGCGTCGTGATGCGGATCAATCGCACAACACGGAGCGGATTTACATTAATTGAGCTGCTGATCGTAGTGCTGATTATTTCGATTTTAGCGGCGATTGCCACGCCTAATTTTCTCGAATTTCAGGTCCGGGCCAAGGTTTCGCGCGCAAAAGCCGACATGAAGGCGATGGAAACGGGCATCGAGGCTTACAACGTCGACAACGGGGCTTATCCGCCGGCGCATGATCCCAATTTAGGCGGCGGGACGAATGTGTTTCCGCTCAGGGAGCGCATCCATTGGATCACGACGCCGATCGCGTATCTTTCAACGCTTCCGCCGGATGTGTTTACGGTTAAGGGCGGGTGCTGGAATCCGCTGCCGGAATTTTACGACACGTATGACTATTACGATTCGGTGTCCGATGAGCTGGAGGACGGCAAAAGCATCAATTCGACGCGTGGAGCGTATTGGCGTCTGAGCAGCGCCGGTCCGGATTTATGGCATAGTTATAGCATTACCGCCCCGGATGATCCGGGCTTTTGCGGGGGACGCAAGGGCGTGGAATATGATCCGACCAACGGCTCTGTCAGCGCAGGCGACATCACGCTGCTGGGGCCGCTTTACATACACGAAACCAGTTTTTTCTTCTAAGCCGATTATAAAAATCATCTCCAATCTCCATTCTTGCTTTGCAACGCCACGCGCGGCTGTGCCATAGTTCATCTCTTGAAGGATCTCGAGGAGGTTCTTTGTGATGATGGGTATTGTTGCGATTGAACATGGACGAAACCGGACGCCTCGGAGAGCGCCCCGGCGTTTGCATCGCCTGGGATTTCTTCTGGGCTGGTTCGCCGCGTTGATGATCAGCGCGGCGCGGCCCCAGGTTGCATCGGCGGAGTCGTACGAAGAGGCGATGGCGCAGGGCGACGCGCTGTTTCAGCAAAAGAAGTACGCCGAGGCGGGCGAACGGTTTTTGGCGGCGTCGTGCTTGAAGCCGGACAGCGCGCGGAGCCTCCTGCGGACGGCTGACGCTTATCTCAAGCAGGAAAATCAGGCGCAGGCGCTGGAATATTACAAGCAAGCCTTTGCGCTCGATCATTCCGGCGAGTATCTGGCGCCGCTTTATCGCTTGGGGAAGAAGTTTTACGATGCGCAGGAGTGGGACCAGGCGCTGGATGTATACCGCTTCATTTACGACAAGAAGAATCGTCATCCGAACTACGCGTTGAAAATCATCGATGTGCTTAATCATCAGAACGACGCGAAGGCTATCGTAGCGATATGCCGGGAGACCCTGGAGCAATTCGACTGGACTCAGCTCATGCAGAACCAGCGCGAGGCGTATCACGAACGCCTGGAACAGCGCTTGTCGCAGGCTTTGGCGGCGCTGGGCGAGTTGCGGCCGATGATTGAGGAGATGCTGGAAGCCTGGCGTGCGGATCCGAAGGGATACGCCAAACAGGAACGATTGCGGCAGCTGTGCATATTTGCCTTGGAGGGATCGTCGAAAGTGTCGCCGGAAGAGGTCAGATGGCACATCAACGCGCTGTTGGAACTGGATGGCGGAGCGGCGTCATCGCACTTGCAATTGGCGCGTGAGTTGCGACGGTTGGAATTGGATGATCAAGCGCTGGAATTGCTGCGTTTGGGACAGGAACGATTTAAGGATGACACCTCTTTTTGGATCGAGGAATCCGAAATTCGCGCAAATCGCATGGAGTTGGGCGAGGCCTTGCACGCGGCGGAACAAGCATACAAGATTGTGTTGAACCGCTTGGAGGCGGAACGGAAGGAATGGACACAGGCCCGCCAGGGGGGCGATCAAGCCGCGGAAACGGAGGCGCGCGCTCAATTGAACGCCGCCATCGCCGATGCCATTCCCGCTTTACGGTGTTATCTGGATGCGTTGTGCGGCATCAGCCAGTATGAGCAGGCGCTCGATGAAATGGACCGCCTGGAGAAATCATTGAATGAGTTGGCTGACCTCCGCGTTGAGAAGGATCGGCTGCTGCTCGAACTGCGCAATCGAAGCAGAAATTTGCGGATGAGCGGCGGGGTTTACGATGAAATTTTGCGGTCGGCGATGCAGGCGTGCGAGAATAATCCGGAGGATCCGCAACTGCTGGAGGCTTTGGCGGATCAGTATTTGCAGTTAGGCGAGCGCGAGGCGGCGGCGCAATATTTTTGGAAGGCTTGCCGTTATCATGAGCTGGGAACCGAACTGCTGCTGCGCAAGGCGGAGCAGGAGACGCGCAAGCGTAATTCGGAGAATGCACGATTCTTCTATGAGCAGTTCATCAGGAACTGCCCGGACGATGCGAGAATCATCGAGGCGCTGGAAAAATACGAACGGCAGTGGCCGCAGCAGATCCAGGGAGCTCTGAAGCCGGAACATCGCGAGGCGCTGGAATTGATCGCTCAGACGGCGGAGCAGGCGGCGAAGAGTCATTCTGATCCGGCGGTTCGGGCGAAGGCCGCCGAGATCCATAAACGTTGCAGCGACATATTGGCTCCCTCACCGCCGTTCGGAAATGTGGAGCCTTAAGGACGAAACTGAGCCATATCGGTTTTCCTGGCGTGAAGCGAGACGCTAAAACATTATACGCGTTAATTTTTATGCGGTTTTGCTGGGATGGGAAGAGGAGTCGAAAATCGACAGAACTTCCTGGAACTCCTCCAGGATTTCGCTCAAGAGCCATTCGTACGTTGAGCGGTCGATTTGCAATTCTCCCAGAACGGCTTCTTTCGTCTTATAATGCATGCCATCGCAACCAAGTCCAATTCCCAAGCTCATTGCGATGATGTCGGCTTGGTGAACGACATACAGCAGCGGGTCGAACGGGCTATCTTTCCCGGGATTATGATGATGGCGAATGCAATTGACCATGCACGCAGGCAATTGCCATTTCTCCGCGATGCGTGCGCCGATTTCCGGATGACTGACGCCAAAATGCTGTTGTTCGGCTTCTTCAAAAGAAATGCTCTCGTTTTTTACGAGCTTTGAAAGGTTGGGAAGTTCGGCTCCGACGTAGTGATTCAGCGCAAGCTTGCCGATGTCCAGGAGCAACGCTGTGGTGAAAGCGAGGCCGGTCGAGATGCTGCACGACGAGTGTTGCGCCAGGAGTTGCGCGGCCAGCGCGACGCTGACGGAATGACGCCATAGGTCGCCGGGGCCAAGATCATAGCCGTCGATTTCGTTGTCGATGCAGCGGCGGGTGCTGTAGGCCATGGCGAGTTGAAAAACCTTCGCGGTGCCGAGCTTGACAACGGCATCCTTGACGGAATAAATCGGCTCCGAGAAACCGAAGTAAGCCGAATTGCATAGCCGAAGGAGATCGGCGGTGAGGGCTTGGTCGAATTGAATGAGCTGAGTGATTTGCTGAATGGACGCGTCCGAGTCATTCAACACCTGCGCCAGACGAACAGATGTGTTGGGCATCGGCGGAATGCTCTCAGCGCTTTTAAGGATGTCTTCCAAGAAACAATCCATCTTTCTCTCCACCTGTGTACCGGTTTATGACATACAATATACATACAAACAAGGACCGCTATCAACGAGTTCGCTCTGCTGTTTTTTTAAAGTTTAATTCAGCAGAATACACGCACTAGTTTTCCTACTTGACTCAGTGCGTTATTCTTATCGTCGATAACGACTAAAACATTAGCGGCGGGGCGTCAAAATTGCGTGACCGTGGAGAATTGTGGTGTATTGATGCCTGAAAATGAAGGAGATATTCATCAATTGCATTTGGCAAAATATTGACGATTGATGTTGGGCCGAGATACAAATAGTCTTTATATCATCAGCATTGATCTTAAAGGAGCGGCGAACGGATGGGGCGATATCGCAGTTATATAATCATTGGTGTTATTTGCATTGTGGCGCTGATCACCTGGCGCAGCTGCCGTGGGTGGCCTATTACGAATTGGCCGCGCGAGATTAGAACCATCGTGGCATACGGCGATTCGATCACGCGCGGTTATGGCGGAAAGCGAGAAAAAGATTATCCAACGCAACTGGGCGAGCGGCTGGGACGGAAAATCATTAATAGGGGATTTGATGGAGCTAGGGTCGCCAGCGGTCTGGAGCGGCTTGAGCCGGATTGTCTGGCGCGCCAGCCGGATATGGTGCTCTTGTGCCTGGGGGGGAATGACTTGCTGGATAAACGGCCGCGCAGCGATGTGGAGCCTGTGTTGCGCAGCATTATCGAACGCTTGCAGCAAAATCAGGTTGTGGTGGTATTGATCGAAGTGGAAGGTCCGTTAGGCTTCGGCTATGGCGATATGTATAAAACGCTGGCGCGGGAGTATGGCTGTATTTATGTGCCGAACATTTTGAAGGGGGTGTTGGGCCGGCCGAAATTAATGCACGACCAGATCCATCCGAATACCGCGGGTTATTTTCAGGTCGCCTTGAAAGTCAAAGATGTGATCGAGCCTTATCTGAATTGACGCCTGCCATCGCTTAGCGCGACAGCCATGACATGAAAGCGTCAATGCATCCCCGGCGGCGGTTCGGGCGGAGGACCTTGCTTGCCGCCTTTGATCCAGGCGCGGCGGGCTTCCAGGTATCTTCGTTTGATGTGAATTTGTTCAACCTTCAAGCGTTTTTCATACGGGGTCATATCGATGCCGGAGCGTTCGCCGGATTGTGTCGCATCATCGCCGGATTGAGAGGCTTCCTCGGTTATCGCGCGCCGCTTGCCGCGCTCCTGCACCTCGAAGAGATGACGCGCCAAGCCGCTTTCCGGATCGGAAGTGATCATGCGCATAATCATGGAGCGGAAGGGCTCGCGTTCCGGGTGCAAGCCGTCAAGCACGTTTTTGGCGTGTTCGATCTGCTTGCTGTTGCCACGTTCGATGCGTTCGATCAATGTCATGCCAAGGTTGCGGGTGACCTCGGTGGGGGTGCTGATATCCGCAAAACGGCTGAGGGCGGTGAGGGCGGCGCCGCGCAACAGGGGATCTTTGTGCGCGGCGAGATCGATCAAGGGCTCCACGGCGGAAACGGCGAAGCATTCGCCAAGGCGCACGATGGCCGCGATGATTTTCTGCCGTTTGGCGGCGTTCATGAACAGACCGGGCTTGAGTTGCTTGATCAGTTCCGCGGTTTCCTTGGCGCTGAGTTTGGGCACGGAAGGCTTTTTGCGTTTAGCGGCGGCTTTGGATTGCGGAGCTGGTTTGGATTTTCCCGAAGGCGTCTTCGATCGCTGCGGAGCCTCTGATTCTAAATCGGCTTCGGCTTCAGCCGCTTCAATATCAAGGACGTCGACCTGGGCTGGCGCCTCCTCTTCCAATGGGGCGCTTTCTGCTTCACGCGCGGCCTCGCCGGCTTGCTCTTCCAGTTCTTCAAGGATGTCATCAGGCGGAGGAGTCGCGACGGTATGGATGGACTCCTCGCGCGAGCGGGCCGTGCGGGCGTCGAGCAGGATCTTCATGGACTCGCGTCCAGGCTGCTCCAGTCTTCCTTCGCGGAACGCTTGGTATAGCGTTTCTTGCGCCTCGATGCTTTCTTCCGTGCGCATTTCGGTCAGCGCGAAGATCAGTTCGCTGACGATCATGTCTTCCGTAATGGGCTTTTCTTTGTTATCGGAAGGATCGATAACCATCTCCTGCCGGTATTTATCGCGAAGTCCGGTCGTCATGGTTTGCGAGATCATGCGCACGATCAGATCGGCGAAAGTGTCGTCCTGATATTTCTGGAATATTTTCGCGCAGACCAGGAAGGGTATGCCGGGCTGACTGAGGTGCTCTTCGATGGTTTGACGCAGCAGGTCGGGATTGCTTTGCGCAAGCCGGGCCAGCGTATCAACGACGGCGAGGCGCGGATCTTGCGAGTTTTGGGCCGCGTCATTTGCGGCGTCAATGTGGGCTCTTTCTGTGCCGATCCAGAGGCCGTGCGCAAGTATGCGGATTGCGCGATCGACCTGGGCTCGATCCCAGTTTTTCACGGAGCCGTGCATTAATTGCTGGACGCTGAAGACTTGCAGTCGAAGGTCTTCTTCCGGCAGCGCCTCGATGATTGCGGTGAAAATTTTCTGACGCTCTTCCGGCGTGGTTTTACGCGCTTGGGCGATTTTTCCGAGCGCGGTGATGGCATTATGCACCGCGCGGCGGTGCTGACCTTCGGTCAGTTTGCCGCGGCGCAGGCCCTTGCGCAGGTTTTCCTGCGCGATATGGATGATGTCGTTGACGGCGTAGGATGAGCCGATGTCGCCGAGCGCTAAGAGTCCGGTGTCGAGCAATTGTGGAATCAAGCGCATGCGCTCTTCGATATAGTACACGAAGACTTCGCTGCGCAGCATGCCCATCACCTGGATCATTTGCTCTTGGATCCGGACGTCGTTTATATCGATGCGTTTGGCGACATTGATGAAGGCGTCGGCGACGCCGGAAATCTGTCCCACGTCGTACATGGCTTTGGCCACGATGCGCCGTTCGAGCGGCGTGATGGCCATATAGAGCCGTTCTTCCACGCCGGCGCGGGCTCCGGCGATGGATATCTGCTGGGGGCAGAATTCGAGCAGCACGACAAGCAGGTCGGCCCAGCGCGATGGATCGTTGGAGGCCATCGCTGTGCCGATGAGCATGCGGACCACATTGCGAAAGCGCTCCACGGTCTCCTCGGTCACCTGGTTTGCGGAGATTCGTTTTCCGGGGAGTTGGGCGCGAATGGCGAGCGTCATGTCGGTCAACGCGATTTTGAACGGGCGCAGCAGCTGCTCGGTGCCTTCCATGTACGCTGTTTTGCGGCGGTCTTCGATGGTCTCCTGGATGATTCGCAGCGTGTTTTCATCGAAGCCCATGCGCGCGGCGGATTGATCGAGCATCTTCAGCATATGGTCCACTTTGTCCTGATCGTTGATCAGCGTGCCGAGGATGACGCCCAGATAGCGCGCCTGTTTCTCGCGCTGCTCGATGTTTTGCTCTCTGGGCATCATGAGTTGAATCATGGAATTGGCTTTTTCATATTGCTTGTTGCGCACACAAGCCATCAGCGTATTGGCGCGGCGCTCGATCGAGATGGATTGCAGCATCTTGGCCCAACCCATGGTTTGCTGAATGTTGGGTTCAAGCAAAGTCTGGACGTCTTTGCCGATCAGGGGTACTTTTTCCGGCAGGAGCCGATAGAATTTATGTACGGCTGGAAAGTGGAGGTTGTGATAGGCGTCCATCACCGCTTGGGCGGCGTCTTTGGTCAGTTGTTTTCGATTCACATCATGGCGATCGGATAATTCATGCAACGCCAGCAACGCGGCGATATATTTCTTTTGAGACAGTTGGTCGGTGATGTTTTTCAGTGCGACCGGTAAAGATTCCATTCGTTAACTCCATCGGCGCCGGATGTCATGCGTGATGAAAATACAAAGTCCAAAGCGTTTTCAGCGCTTTGAAGATTTCCGTCTTGCTGATTTTCGATACGCCGCCCTTGCGGTCGGTGAATAAAATCGGACTCTCAGCAATGCGCGCTTCAGCCTGGATGAATCTGTAAAGCAGATCAATGAGAAAAGAATAACCGTCCGATGTGATTTCATCAAGAGGGATTTTCCGCAGAAATTCGGCGCGGTAACAGCGATAGCCGGACGTGCAGTCGCGAGTCTTGATGCGGAGCACGGCGCGGGCCATGCGATTGGCCGCGGCGCTGAGCAATTTGCGATGCATCGGCCAGTCGCGCAGGCCGCCCCCGGCGACGTAGCGCGAGCCGATCACCATGTCCGCGCCGCCGGTGCGAGAGAGAATTTCCGGGATGTGTTCGGGATTGTGCGACCAATCGGCGTCCATGGATAGAATCCATTCGCATCCGCGCTCCAGCGCCCGGCGATACCCGGCGATGTACGCCGTGCCCAAACCGAGTTTGCCGGCGCGCGTGATCAGATCGAGCCGGGATTCGGATTGCATTGCATCGCGCACGAGTTCCGCCGTGCCGTCGGGCGAGTTGTCATCCACCACGACGACCGTGAATTCACGGTCTGCGTCTTGCTGCAATACGGCTTCGATCAGCGGAATGATGTTTTCCGCCTCGTTGTATGTGGGGAGGATGACGGCCACTCGCGGCGAGGTGTCGGTTGTGTTTGTCGGCATGATTCCGGAACTTGCGTTCAGCACAGTGTGCGTTGATGTTATCGCAATTTTTGCGGGATTTTAGGCGGGTCTGTCCAGATGTTTTTGCAGTACGAAGATTGCGGCGGTTGAATGCAGCATGACAAAAGACGATCCGGCCGCATGCGGACGGCCGGATCGCCGGGTTGCGCGCAGGGGAGACGCGCATGGATGAACGCTTGCTGCGAAGGACCAGGCGCTCTCATTCCTGAAGGTTCGAGTTAAGCGTTGGTAGTGGAATTTTGCCGCCAATTGCCGATGTCGTCGTCCGTGTCGTCGATGCCGTCTTCGCCGGCGGACCAGACGTCGAAGTCGGCGTTGCCGTGATCGCTGGGTGTTTTATACCTGTATGCGCGACCCCAGGGATCGACGGGATCCTGATCAAGGTATGGACCGCCCCAGTTTTGCGGACTGGACTGTGGTTGCTTACACAACGCGTCAATTCCCTGGTCATTGCTGGGATACATCGCACAGTCGGCGTAGTACAGATCCAGCGCGCCTTTGAGTGTAGAGTTGACGAATGTCCGGGCGATTTTTTTGCGGCTGTCTTTGAGCTTATTAACGACAGATAACGTGCCGAGTGCGCCGATGAAGCCGATGATCACGACGACGACCATGATTTCAATCAGCGTGAACGCGGTTTTTCGCCGCGAGCAGCGAATGGTTTGTGATAACATAATAGCGCCTCCTACGAGGAATCGTTTGGCGAGTGTGATGTCTCGCTCTGTTTCGCTATGCCTAGGGCAAAAGGCTTGCCAGTTTTGTAAGAAATGATGAGAGCTGTTTCAATGGCTAGTCTGATGACTGAGCGTGGGGATGTTAGGTGATGCAAACAAAAAAGAAAATCCGCGGATCGCAGTCCGCGGATTTCTTAATGGCTGAATGCCTGTCGCTTGATTTGTAATTTTGCGGTTGGCGAGTTGCGATACGCCAAGTGTTATTTCCAGTTGCCGATGTCATCGTCCGAGCCGTCAATGCCGTCCGCTCCGATGGACCAGATGTCAAAGTCGGCGTTGCCGTGCTCGCTGGGAGTTTTATACACGTAAGGGCGTCCCCAGGGATCGACAGGCTCCTGATCAAGGTAAGGGCCGTCCCAGTTTTCCGGACCGGATTGGGGCTTTTTCAGCAATGCGTCGATCCCCTGGTCGTTGCTGGGATACATGGCGCAGTCGGCGTAGTACAGATCCAGCGCGCCTTTGAGGGTGGAGTTGACGAATGTTTTGGCGATCTTGACGCGCGCGCTTTTCAGTTTATTCACGACGGCGAGCGTGCCGAGTGTGCCGATGAAGCCGATGATCACGACGACGACCATGATTTCGATCAGGGTGAAGGCTCTGCTTTGCCGTGCGGCGTTGCGTGCTTGCATGCTGTTGCGTGTCCTCTCTGGTTTCATTGCTTTCGTATCGAGCGAGTGCATCATACGCTGTCGCGAATGTTTTTCATCAGGAAGCTGATGGTGTTTTGAAGATTGGAGTTCGTCTCCAGGTCTTTTTTCACTTTGCTCGTGGCGTAGATCACCGAGGTGTGATCGCGTCCGCCAAATTCAGCGGCGATCTCCTTGTAGGACATCTCGGTGAGGTCGCGCATCAGGTACATGGCGATGTGGCGCGGCGCGGTGAATTTTTTCTCGCGCACCTTGCCGACCAGGTCCTGGTGCTTCATCTGGAAGTATTCGCACACAGCCTCCTGGATCAGGTCCGAGTTGATGCGCCGTTCGACGCCGCCGTCGGCGAGCAAATGGCCCATGATCTCGCGCGTCAGGTCCAGGTTGATTTTCTTTTCCTGCAGGCGCGAGTAAACTTTCAGGCGATGCAGGGCGCCTTCGAGCTCGCGGATATTTTTCTGGATGCGCTCGGCGATGAAGAGCGCCACGTCGTCGGGCAGATCGACGTTTTCGAGGAACGCCTTCTTTTGCAGGATCGCGATGCGCGTCTCGAGGTTCGGCGCCTGGATGTCCACTTGCAGGCCCCATTCGAAGCGGCTGCGCAGGCGCTCTTCCAGCGCGGCGAGTTCTTTCGGCGGACGGTCGCTGCTGATCACGATTTTTTTACCCGCGTTATGCAGGTCGTTGAAAGTGTGGAAGAATTCGATCTGGGTCTGCTCTTTGCCCGCGAGAAACTGGATGTCGTCGATTAGCAGAAGGTCCACCGTGCGGAAGAGATCGCGGAAATCGAACAGCCGTTTGCAGGTCAGGGAGTCGATGAACGAAGCCATGAACTGCTCGCTGGTGACGTAAAGAATTTTCAGCGCCGGATGGTTGCTTTTGAATTCGTGGCCGATGGCCTGCATCAAATGCGTCTTGCCCAGTCCGCTGTCGCCATAGATGAACAGGGGATTGTAAGCCTTGGATTCAGGATCGGCGACGGCGCGCGCCGCGGCGTAGGCGAAGCGGTTGTTGTCTCCGACGACGAACGTGTCGAAGACATATTGTTCTTTCAACTTGTTGCCCAGGTAGCGCAGATTGGGATGCGGAGGATTGGCTTGCGCGCTGGCGACTTCCTGCGGCGTGGGGGCGTACATCTCATCGGCGGCGGGCCGAGGATTCGAGCCGTTGCCGTCGCCATCGCCCGGTTCAACGGTGATATAGTTCAGCGCGATGTCGCGTTGCGCCAATTCCTGCAGAATCGGCAACAGATTCTGGGAATAATTAGAGGTAAGCCACTGTTCGAAAAACGTCTGAGGCACTGCGATGTTCAGCGTGTCGTCGTCGAATGAATGAAACTGAGTCGGCTTGAGCCACGTTTCGAAATTTTTCGGGTCAACCTGCGGACGAAAAAGCTCGAGCGCTTTCTGCCAGATGTTCGGATTTACTGCTGTTTCCATCATTACAGTCGTCCCTTTCCGCCTTACGATATTGATGGGCATGTTTTCACAATCAAACGAACAAGAGGCAGTCGTTCCCACGTTGACAGCGAGGCGGCAACGGTTAGAGCAGGAATGAGAGTGTGCGAATGGTCCGGCCTGGAAATCATAACATAAGATTTAGATTTTTTTATAATAAACAGGCCTTGGACTGCCGAAATTGCATGACAGGTTTCATGCGGTGCGCTGCCTATCAGACTTCAAACGCCATTGGAAATTCAAGGATTTTATTCAAGATTTTTTTCGAGCGATTTACTCACGATTTACTCACGGGTTCTCCACTTTTTCACACAGCTGCGGCAATGTTTGCATCACGTATTCGACGGTAATTTTGCCAATTCGCGACAGGCTTGCGGCGGAACAAGACGCGGGAATATCTTGAGTTGTGTGCCATGCGTCGTAATCAAAATCAATGACATCGAAGTAAGGAACGCCTTTTGCGAGAAACGGAGCGTGATCATCGACAATCTCATTGATGGTTGCGTCGCTGAAACATTGCGGGTAATGTCGCTGACCGAGCCGCCAAAATGCGCGCGTCCATTTCCCGGCGAGTTCCAATGATTTTTTTTCATAGAGAAAACGCTGGTCTTTATCCCCGATCATGTCCAGATTGAAACCGCAAATAATCTGAAAATCATCGGGCATGTGCTTGGCAAAATACTGAGATCCAAGCGCCCATTCTTTCTTTTGGCGGTTGCGGCCGAGATCTTCAGCGTCAAAAAAAAGCAGATAGACGTCGAATGGCGGCGGATGATGTTTAAACACACGCGCGGCTTCAAGCAGCACGGCGACGCCGGACGCGCCGTCATTGGCGCCGGAGATGGGCGTGTCGCGCAATGAGGGTATGCGATCATAATCGGCGATGGGCCGCGTATCCCAATGGCAGCTGATCGCAACGGCTTGTGTGGATGGCGTGTCGATCTTGGCGATGATGTTGGTGAAGCGGCGTTCATCGTTGATCAGCGGGATGAATGCGCTAAACTCCTGCAGTTCCACTGTGCAACCGTTGCTTTTCAGCTGCTCTACGATGTAGTCGCGGCACAGGCGGTGGCCGCGTTCGCCGGCGACTCGCGGACCGAAGTTGCATTGCGTGATGAGATGCTCCCAGGCGCGTTTGGCGTCGAATGCATCGGCGGCAGGGGAGAAGGCAGGGACAGGTTCTTGCGCGCTGGCAACGCTGATGAATAGAAGCATCCAGGCGAATAGCAGCATGGCTAGAAACGGTCCGGGAGCAGAATATTGGGCAATGTTTTTACGCAAGGGCTGAAATCCTTTGCAAAGAAGGAATATGACGTTTAACTTGATCACGCTAGATAAGGAAATCAACATTATTCTCCAAGTGGAGACTGCCATGAATCTGCCGAATCAATTGACGCTGAGCCGCATTGGCATGGTTCCGTTGATGGTTTTCGGGCTGCTGGCCTATAAGATCAGCGAAGCGCAGGGATGGGTGACGCTGAATCTGTGGCTGGCGCTGATTGTATTCATCATTGCGTCGATCACGGACGCAGTGGACGGGCATCTGGCGCGCAAGCACAATCTGGTCACGAATTTTGGACGGCTGATGGATCCGCTGGCGGACAAACTGCTGGTGATTTCGGCGTTTGTCGGGCTGATGGAACTCAATGTGTTTTCTCCGTGGCTGGTGATCATTGTGCTTTGCCGCGAGTTTTTGGTGACCGGCCTGCGTACGCTGGGCGTCGCGCAGAACCGGGTGATTCAGGCGGATAAATGGGGGAAGAATAAAACGATCACGCAAATCACGGCGATCATCACGGCGATGGTTTTATTGAGTTTTGAGAACACCTTCGTTTACTTTTCATTGTTTCAGTTTCAGGCCGGAGCGGCGCCCGCATGGTGGAACTGGCTGCGCGAAATCACGCTTTATGCGCTCACGGCGGCGGTGCTGTTCACGACTTTGGTCAGCGGTTTTCTCTACATGAGCCAAAACCGCGACCTGCTTTCCGAAAATTAAAAGCGATTATTTCAATAGGCTATCGACGGTCGAGAGCAGATCGACAGGCGAGAAGGGTTTGCGCAGCACGGCGTTGACGCCGATTTGATAGAGATCGTCATAGCGTTCGATGTCCTCCGCCGTGCAAACGATGACCGGCATATCCGTGTTTTCCAGTTCGCGGCGGAGTTTTTTCACGAGTTCCTGACCGCTCATTCCTGGCATTTCAAGGTCCGTGATAAGCAGGTCATAGCTGTTTTTCTGCAATGCCTCCCATGCATCGGCGCCATTCGCGGTTTCGGTCGTCTCGATTCTCCTCACCGTGATGATGATCGACGCGATGATTTCACGAATGACTTTCGAATCGTCCGCGATGAGAGCTTTTTTCGCCATGCCATCGTTCCTTAACAAAGACTCGGTGTCCGGTTCGTCACGGCTTTTCCACGTCGAAATATTTGCCCAGGTGATCAATCAATTTGCTGATTTCCCGGCTCATGCTTTGCGTCATTTCCT
This sequence comes from Candidatus Sumerlaeota bacterium, assembly GCA_016928995.1. Taxonomy (GTDB): domain Bacteria; phylum Sumerlaeota; class Sumerlaeia; order JAFGJS01; family JAFGJS01; genus JAFGJS01. The sequence goes on from JAFGJS010000137.1 coordinate 27,704, forward strand.
GACGCTGGGCGTCGTCGATGTCTGGAGAGGCCACCATGCTGAGGAAGTCGCGCACGAAGTACAATGGCTGAAAAACCTCTTCGATGGTCTTCTTGTACTGGCCTTGCACGTTGCCGGAGAGGATGCCGCTGATGCCGTGAAATTTGTTTCGTATCTGCAAGCCTTGTGCGCCGCAGGTCAGCTCGCGCAAATCGGTCTGATACGCGGAGCCACGCATCTTCAGGATCGAGATGACCTTGTGCACTGAACTTTCGATTTCCACTGTCGCGGTGTAGATGATGCCGTCGAACAGCGCGGCGTATTCAATGTCGGTCAATGGCGCGCTGGAGGTGAAGCGGTCGAGTTTCTGGATGAAAAGCGACGTGGCGCCGCAATTGCGAAGCGCGACCAGGAAACGGGTCAGATAATCCTTGCATGCCGCCGGGTCTTCGATGCTGCGCTCGAGTTCATTGACGCCGTCAACCACCACTCGCGCTGTGCCGTTGCTCGCCAATTCCTGCTCGACCTGCTGCAGGAACTCTTCCATGTAGAAATGCTTGGGAAAGAAATGCAGAATCTTCAGTTTGCCCGTCTCGACTAACGGCTGCAGTTCGATGCCTTTGGCGTGCATGGTCTGCATGAGGAAGCGCGGATTTTCGTTGAGGCTGAGGATCAGGCTTGTCTCGTCCTGCTTGGCGCCGGCTGCGGCGAATTCCGCGCCTAGAGTGGTCTTGAAGGTTCCGGGCATGCCGGCCACGATGCTTGCCGTTCCCTTGGTAAAGCCGCCGCCGAGCATGTTATCCAAGCCATCGACGCCACTTGGAATGCGAATCAATTCCGTCGAATCCTGTTGCTGCGCGCTGTCGTCTCGCAGGCGCGGTGCGATGTTGGGAAAAACTTCAATCCCTTTTTCGGAGATGCGATAGGGATGCTTGCCGCGAATGTGGCCGTGGCCGCGTGTTTTTTGCACGCTGAGTTGCCGCATAATGAAAGATGTGTCGTGGGCGGCTTCGTTGCTGAGATGAATCACGCAGTCCGAAAGGAAATCTTCGTAGCCGGTATTCTTGTCGTTCGGGCTGCCTTCCGCCGTGAGGATCGGCGTGAGTCCGACGGACTTCAATGCGTTGAGGAATTTCAGATAGACTTCGCGCTCATTCGCATCCGAATCGAGGACTTTCAGAAAGTGGGTCATGCCGTCCACCAGGATCCGCCGCGCGCCAAGATTCGTCGCCGCGTCGATGATGTTTGAGATCAGCGGCGATTCCTCCATGTACGGCGTGGATAGCAGATCCGTGGCTGGCGGAAAGAGCACGATGAGTTTCTTCTGCTCTGTCATGCCCTTCACGTCCCAGTTGTACGACTCCAGATCGCGATGCAACTGCTGCGGAAATTGCTCGAACAGCACGATGATGCCCGGCTCGTTAAACAGCGCGGCGCCGTTATACACGATTTGTATACCGAGCGTGGTTTTACCGCAACCCGGCTGGCCTTTGATCAGGACGCTGTTGTGATACAGCAGTCCGCCTTCGAGGATGGCGTCCAGTCCGGGCACCGCGGTTTCGAGTCGCTTGGTCATGGGCCGCTCTTTCCTATTCATGGAGTTCAGAGTTTAGAGTTCAGAAGCTGAAAGAAAAATCGGATGAAAATCAATTTTTTGAATTCTGAAATCTAAACTCTGAACTCTATACTCTTTAATCATCCAAAGCCGCCGATGATTCCGCCGGCGTCAGTGGAGACCGCCACGCCCTTGACGTACCGGTCAAAGGCGAATTCATCCTTGGCGTAGCTGCGGGCTTCCAGCCGATCCACTTTTTTTGCGCGGACGACCTCGGCCAGCGCCTGGTCGAACACCTGCATGCCGTCGCTTTTCGAGCGCATCACCCCTGGAATGTCGTCAACGCGTTTTTCCAGGATCAACTTCCGGATCGTTGGAGTGTTGATCATGATTTCCAGCACGGGGATGCGGCCTTTGCCGCCGATGCGCCGCAGCAGCGTCTGGGTCACGATGGCCCGCAGGTTCACTCCCAATTGTTCAATCAGCACCGCATGCTGGTTGGTGGGGAAGGTGCTGATGATGCGCTCGATGGTTTGCACAGCCGTCGTGGTGTGCAGCGTGCTGAAGAGCAAATGGCCGGTCTCGGCCGCACGGATCGCCGTCCCCATCGTCTCCATGTCGCGCATCTCGCCGACCAGGATCACATCCGGATCCTGCCGCATGGCCTGCACCAGGCCGTCGTTGAAATTCACCACATCTTCGCCGACCTCGCGCTGGGAAATGGTGCTTTTTATATTTTCATGTGTGAATTCGATCGGATCTTCGATCGTGATGATGCAGTATTTTTTCGTCGAATTGATCAGTCCGATCAGCGCGGCGAGCGTGGTCGATTTTCCGGAACCCGTGGGGCCGGTGACCAGGATCATGCCGAAACGGAAATCCTTGAACATGCTCAGCGCGGGCGGAACCTCCAGCATTTCGAGCGTGGGCGCCGAGAGGGGAATCAAACGGACGACGACGCGGAGTTTCTGGCGTTCATAAAAGGCCACCAGACGGCAACGCGTTTTGTCCTCGTGTTGAAAACTGAAGTCCGCGGCCCGGCGTTGCTCCAAGGTTCCTTGAAGCCGCTGGGGCATGATTTCCTCCAGCATCCGCATCATCGCGTCGTGATCCATCGCCGCTTCCTGCAAGGGGATGATGTTGCCGTCAACCCGGAAATAGGGCGGCGATCCTTCCTGCAGATGGATGTCCGAGGCCTTGAATTTCAGCGCGCCTTCCACGAGTCGAATAAAGCTCATTGCGTTCCATTCTCATCCGAAAGAATCCACATGCTTGTTTGTTCTATATTGTTGAAACTTCGCGTATCCCTGATTCGGATGTGTTTTCATAGATTCTTGCCGGTTGGTTTCAGCCATTATAATTATGCGCTATCCTTAACATATTTTATCAAATCGGCATTGCCCCGAAGTTGACATCATCCCGGATGTAGAATATTAGAGTGCGAAGGCTGAAAATAAACATGCCTCAATTCCGCATATTTCACTCATCGACAAATGATTTTACCGCATTAATGCGATTTTGCTGATTGTTATGATTTTTTTAACAATGAATTAAGGCATGATGAATCAAGGTTCACTGGAGCATAAATTGAAAAATTACCGTAAATAATCAGAAAAATGCTTGACACGTGCCTAATAAAGTAAGTATTTTATAGATAGTTTTTGAATTGGATCTATCTGGATTCGAGCAGTTAGGATAAATCTATTGGTACGGCTGTAATCAGCGATCGCCGGTTCGAAATCCATGAGAATGACTCAAGATTCAAAAATAGTATAGGATCGAGGCGCCAACTGAAATGTAATAATCCCCTCCAAATTGGTTTTGGCATTAACCCGCAGTTCTCATCTTGATTGCGGGTTTTCTTTTTTTCAGTGAGTTCGGTAGCGATGGAATAACGAGAGTGCAGTTTTATATTAAACCAACCCGGACTGATCCGCCTGATGTGACAGCGTGTACAGGAATTAATTGAAAATAGTTTGAAGGTCATCAAGATTTTATAATGTATGTTCAAATAAGCAAGATTTTAAAATTCATGAATTCAATATTATAGAATTCGAGTTAGCTCTCTGATTCGAACATTTGAGCGCCATTTAATATTTTACATGTAAATAACACTGGACTCTGATGAAACGTTTGAATATGATGCAATAAATGCAATTCACGAATTTTGCATTTGTATATTTTATACTATTTACCAATCAATTATGCCTGTTTTTTTATCTGATGGGCACAGCGACTTTAGGCGGTTAGTCTGAATATGCACCCAACATCCGTAAAATCATCTGCTTCCAATAACACTCCGTTGCAATGGCTCGATGGAGCGACTCCAGCGCTCTCACCAGGGCTTGCCTGGGGCGTACCATGGCCTGTTGGAGTTTATCAGCCCGAGCAAAGTTTCACCATGAAAACACCGGACGGCCGGACGGCGCCGGTGCAATCCTGGCCGTTGGCCTACTGGCCGGATGGATCATTGAAATGGTCGGGACACGCATGCGGTGATCGTGAGGGACTTGAGGATCAATATCAGCTTATCCCTGGTGAGTCCCAGCCGCCTGAAAAGCCAGTAGCCGTGGCGGAATCCAGCGATTCCGTGATCGTGGATACAGGCGTCATTCAGTGCCGCATACCCAAGTCGGGATCGGCGCTGATCGAGTCGATCGAGCGCGGCGGCGCCGTAATCGCTCGCAATGGCCGATTGATCGCCCTGCGACAGGATCAGCCGGAAGCGAGCGAGAATGGCGCCACTGAGCGCGAGCAATTCCTGGGGCGAATTGAAAAGGTCGCCGTGGAGCAAAGCGGTCCGGTGCGCGTGGTGGTGAAAATCGACGGCATGCACGTGGGGTTGAAATCGCAAAGGGAGTGGCTGCCTTTCTCCGTGCGGCTTTATCTGTATGCCGGTAACGACGCCTTGCGCATCATGCATTCGTTTATATACGACGGCGTGGCGGAGGAAGATTTCATCTGCGGATTGGGCGTGCGTTTCGATCTGCCGATGCGAAACGAACTGCATAACCGGCACGTCCGTTTCGTCAGCGAAGACAAGGGCGTCTGGTTCGAGGCGGTGAGCGGCATGACCGGATTGCGCCGCGATCCGGGGCGTGATGTGCGCCAGGCGCAAGTGGAAGGACGGGAGACGCCGCCGGTTGCGGAATGGGATAAACGCGCGAGTTCGCGCATCGGTTTGATTCCCGCGTGGAATGACTATAAATTGACTCAGCTCTCCGCCGATGGCTGGGAGCTGCATAAGCGCACCAAACCCGGACATGCCTGGGTTCGTTCGACCGGCGGAACCCGCGCGGCAGGCGTGGCCTATCTGGGCGGACCGGACGGCGGACTGGCCATCGGGCAGCGTTATTTCTGGCAGCGGCATCCTGCGCAGATCGACATTCGCGGCGCCGCCACGGAAAATGCGGAGGCGACGCTTTGGCTCTGGTCGCCGGAAGCGCCGGCGATGGATCTGCGGTTTTATCATGACGGCATGGGCATGGAAACGCACGCTGATGAGATCGAAGGGCTGGAGATCACTTACGAGGATTACGAAAAAGGCTGGGGCGATCCGCAGGGCATTTCGCGGACCAATGAGATTTACCTTTGGGTCTTGCCGCATACGCCATCGAATGACGAGTTGCTGGCGATCACGGCAGCCGTGCAAACGCCGCCAATGCTTGTCTGCCCTCCGCAACAATATCTCGCCGCCGAGGTTTTCGGCGGTTTATGGGATCTGCCGGACCGGTCCACGCCGGGCAAGGCGCGGATCGAAGACCAGCTCGATTTTCTGTTCAGCGTGTATCAGCAACAGATTGAGGAAGAGCGTTGGTATGGATTCTGGGATCACGGCGACGTGATGCACACCTACGACGACGACCGGCAGGTGTGGCGTTATGATGTCGGCGGTTACGCCTGGGATAACTCGGAACTCTCAACGGATTTATGGCTGTGGTACAGTTTCCTGCGCACTGGACGCGCGGACATCTTTCGCGTGGCCGAGGCGATGACGCGCCACACCGGCGAGGTGGATGTTTATCATCTTGGCCGTTTCAAAGGCTTAGGCACACGGCATAACGTGCAACACTGGGGGTGTAGTTCCAAACAGCCGCGCATCAGCACCGCGGCCAACCGCCGGTTCTTATACTACATGACCGCGGATGAGCGGATCGGCGATTTGATGCGCGAATTGCTCGGTTCGGATCAGCGCCTGCGCGATGTGGACGTGACGCGCAAGGTGCGCAATGACGGCGATCGGCCTTATCCTTATCCGGTGTGCATGGGCTTCGGTACGGATTGGGATTCGCTCGCGGCCGCCTGGCTGACCGAATGGGAGCGGACGCAAAACACGGAATATCGCGACCGGCTGCTCAATGGAATGCGCGACATTGGCGCGATGCCATACGGCTGGTTGAGCGGCGAGGCCGGATACGATCCAGCGAGCGGGAGATTCGTCGAAAAGCCGGACAGGATCCAAATTTCGCATTTGAACGCCGTGTTCGGGGCGGTGGCGATCAATGCGGAACTGCTGCAATTGCTGGACGCGCCGGAATACGAAAAAACGTGGCTGCAATATTGCGAGCTTTACAACGCGCCGCCGGAAGTCCAGGAGAAGGCGCTCGGGCGGAGTTTGGGATTTCTGAATCTGAAAGAGGCGCACTCGCGCTTGACTGCCTATGCGGCGTGGAAGGCGAACGATGCGGAATTGGCCCGCCGGGCCTGGGTCGAGTTTTATGGCGGTCAAAGCGGGCTGGGATCGCATGATAATTTTACCATGCAGAAAGACGGCTTCGGCCAATTGATCCTGAATCGTAATCGTGAGCAGGGCGGCTTCCATATCTCGACGAATGCAGTGGCTCAGTGGGGGCTGACCGCGATTCAGAATCTCAAATTGATCGGCGATTTTATACCGGAAGAAAGCTAATGAAATGCCGAACCACATTGAATTGACATCCCGGATGCGATTAGGTAGGAACGATTCTCATGGCGCGGCGTTTTTGCCGTTGATTTGCGTGTTTTGCATTAGTTCCATTTCCGCGCAATGCCAGGTTGCCGCTGAGCAAGCAGTATCCACCAAGACGCTGATTCAACAGGCCGATGCTGTACAACCAGGGGAGAAGGCTGCGATGACATCGCCATCCATGGATGAAATCAAAGAAGAATTCGAGACGCTTGAACAGGCGGGCTGGCGCGATGTTTTTGATGATCCGTTCACGACAGACTGGCGCGATCAGTGGTTTCTCGATGGCGAGAAGGCCGTGATCACGCAGGACGAGAACGGCATGGATTTCCAAGCCGGGCCGGATTATGGCGATGACAGCTGTCATGCCGTGCTGTGGACCAAGGAGTTGTTCGAGGGCGACCTGAAAATCGAGTATGAATACACGAAGTTGGACGATCAATTCCGTTGCGTGACGATCATTTACATCCAGGCCACGGGCAGCGGAACGGAGCCCTACGTGAAAGACATCGCCGAGTGGAGCGAGTTGCGCCGCGTTCCGGCGATGCGCGAGTATTTCAATCACATGCATACGTATCACCTCAGTTACGCCGCGTGGGATCATTTTGAGACCGAGCCTGAGCACGATTATATCCGCGCACGGCGCTATATGCCTGAGGCAAACGGGCTGCAAGGGACGGACCTGGAGCCGGCCAGTTTCAGCACCGGCTTGTTTAAGCAGGACGTTCCGCATCAGATCACGATCATTAAAAAAGGCCCGCAGCTTTACCTTCGCATCAAAACTTCGGACCAGGAAAAGTATTGCCATTGGTCCGCCGAGGATTTTCCGCCAGTCACCGAGGGGCGGATCGGTTTGCGGCATATGTTCACGCGCTCTGCGCGCTATAAAAATTTCCGTGTTTCGGTCGCTGAATAACCGGAGAAATGGGGAGATAAGTGTCGATCATCGAAATCGCCAAAAAAGCCGGAGTTTCATACGCGACGGTATCGCGCGTGATCAACGGCCGCTCCGGCGTTTCCAAGGAAACGCTGGCCAAAGTCAATCGGGTGCTGAATGACATCGGCTACACCCCTCCGCCTCGAGGACGGCGGCGCGGACCGTCGATCATGAATCCGCAAGGCATCCAGTACGGCGCCCTTGCGCTCCTTTGGACCTGCTCGCGCGCCGAGGCCATGTGCCCGGTGGCCAGTTCGCTGCTGCACGGCGCCAACGCGGCCGCGGTCAAGGAAGGCCTGAACCTGGTCGTCGATTGCATTTCCGAGACCGGGCTCTTTCCGCAGCTGGTCGAGGCGGGAAAAGTGGACGGCGTGCTGATCGTCGGGCCGGAGCCGTCCGCCGATCTGGCTGAGAAATTACGGCGCATGAACTGCGTCTGGCTGCTCTCGCGCGGCGCCACGTCATGGGGCGACCGCATCGAGTCCGATCACACCGCCACGGGGCGGATCGCGTTTGAGATTCTGCGCCGTCGCGGTCATCGGCGGCTGGCTTGCATTTACAACACCAGCGAACTGGCGCCGCCGGCCTTTAAGGAGCGCTCGGACAACTTCGTCGCCGCCGCGCGGCAAGCCGGTATGACCGCGCATGTGATCGAGCATGCGGAATCCAGCCAAACCAATGGCATTTACGACAATGAATTCGATGATCAAGTGCTGAAAGAGCTGATCGAACGATTGATCGCGATTGACGAACGCCCTACGGGCATCTTCGTCGCCAGCGACATCATGGTGCCGCTGCATCATGAAATGATCCGGCGCCAGTTGCGTCCCGGCCGGGATTTTGAACTGGTTTGCTGCAACGTGGAAAACCTGAGATCGGTCGGCGTGCAGCCCTCGCCGCTGGTCATCAGCATCCAGCCGGAGCTGATTGGCCGGCTGGCGGTCGATCGCATCCTCTGGCGCGCGCAAAATCCGCAGGCTCGCGGCATCATCCGCACCCTGGTGCATCCCGTGCTGATGAACCCCGATGAGCCGTCGTTGTTTGAAGGATAGGGAGTAAAACATCATAAATAATGGTTATTTCGCATCAGGTACATCCATCAGTTCATCATTAGATTCTTTAAGTTCGGCCTGACCGTTTTTAATCTTGTAACGAACGTGCAAGTACCAAGGAAGACCTACGATCCATATCAGTGCAATCGCTATGAACAATACAACTGGACCGTATGGGAGGCCCGATTTATACATTCTTAAGTTGATTTTTTTCGAATCAAACGCCGCCCATAAGGCGCTGCTAAAGATTACAAACCATGTAAGATCAAATCCCAAAACAATTGACATTGCAGAGCTGATAAAAAATGGTCATCACGCAAAAAGATAGACCCAAATACCACTTCATCTGCTTTCCTCCGCGATAAGAACTGGGTATTAATCCTGATTTTCTATCCTATGTTTCCTAACAGATGCATGTAAAGCCAATTGCTATGTTTCTTCCTATCGTGTGCGCCAGAAGCTGGGGGCGAAGAGGACGATGATGCTGAAGAGTTCGAGGCGGCCGGCGGTCATCAGCAGCGATAGCCAGAGTTTAGAGAAGCCGTCGAAAAAGCCGTAATGGCTGTCGGCGTTCACCAGGCCGAGTCCGGGGCTGGTGACAATGCGCTCCTCGCCAGCTTCGCCGTCAGACAACGACGTCATTATCCTCGGCGGCGCTGGCTTTGGGATTGCGGAGGAACAGCGCGATGCCCATGGTCATCGGTCCCAAGCGCCCGGCAAACATGAGCACGATAATCACAATTTTACCCAGATCGGTCAGCGAACTCGTGAGTCCCATGCTGAGTCCGACAGTTCCCAGCGCGGAGACCGCCTCGAATAGCATGTCTTGGAAAGAGGCGTCCTCGGTCAACGCCAGCAGGTAAAAACCTGTCAGCAAAAAGAACACATAAAAGCCAAGGTTGGCGAACGCAGCCCGCACGCGCTCGTCGGGAATCGGTTTGCGATGAAAGGTGATTCGCTTGCGGCCGCGCAGGTTGCTCATGATCGTCGCGTACACGATGGAAAGTGTGGTGGTCTTCACGCCGCCGCCGGTGCCCGAAGGGGACGCGCCGATGACCATCATCACGATCAGCAGGAGCGCCGAGGCGTGCGAAACCGCGTCGATGGGAATGGTGTTGAACCCGACCGTGGTGGAGGCCGTCATCGCCTGGAATATCGCTGCCAGCAGCCGCGTATCCCTCGGCAAGGCTTGAATCGACGGTTCGCCAATGAACAACAAGAATGAGCCGATTGCGCCGATTGCAAGGGTGGAGCGCACGATGATCCTGCTGGTCAGCGTCACTTCTTCGATTTCCCCTCGAATCTTGCGCCAGTAATCCATGCAAACGATGAAACCGATCCCGCCGGTATAGCTGATCAAGGCAAGGACGATGGTCAACCAAGGATCGTGCATCATTGATATGAAACTGCCATTGTACAAACTGAAGCCCGCCGTGCAAAACGCGGAGATGCTATGGAAAATCGCGCTCCACAGCGGATCGGCGACGCCATGCTTGCGGAAAATGAAGTACAACGCCACGGCGCCCAGAGTTTCCGCCACAGCGGTGAATGCAATCACGCCGCGCAAAAAGCGATCGAGTTGGAACGATTGCGGCAGGGCGAAGACGACCTTCGCAATCTCGGCGCGATGATCGTCCAGCTGTTCGTGGCGGAACAGGAAAAAGCAGGACGTGATCGTCATGTATCCCATTCCGCCCATTTGAATGAGCAGCAACACCACCAATTGTCCCCAAAACGTGTAGTCGTCGCTGACCGATATAGTGACGAGTCCCGTGGTCGAGAGAGCGGATGCGGCAGTGAACAGATGATCCAGCGCGCTGGACGAAGTCGCGCGGCTGAACGGCAGCAACAGCAGCAGCCAACCCACAAAAATATAGAGGATGTATCCCCACAGCACCGCCTTCAACGGATGCGCACGTTTCAATGCGTTCCAAACACCGGTATTTTTCATGGACATCCTTTCAACTCGCAGGCACAAGGAACGGATGTTGCGCACCATGCGTCTTTTGGAGTGCAGCGAAACGATTCAGCGAATCGTTTCGCAATGCGGTTGTCGGTTTGATCTCATGCCTGCGCCTTGTATGGCAATGGGGAATTCTCGACATCCCGGTTTGCGCACGAATGTTACGCAGGCTTGCCTCCATGCCAGTGGCGTCCGGGTTCCAACTTTTTCACTATTGCAATCCGGCCGCGGGGCAAGCCCCGCTCGAAAAGGCGGCGGCATGGCCGCCGCGCTCCAAGGCGACAGGCGTGCGTAACATCCACTTGCATCCCTAATTCTTTTACCCATGTAAGGGCGCGGATCGATCCATGCAACCCAAATTTTCACGCTGACAGTGGGCGCAACTCTTTTCATCTACCGTGTGACGCCGTTCAATCAGCACCGCGATTATCAAGATGCGCCCGGCAACTAACGGTTGCGCCAGAACTCAGGATTGAGCATCACCAGCACGCTGTAAAGTTCCAACCGTCCTGAGATCATCACCAGCGTGAGCAGCAGTTTGCTGAAAGGATCAAAGAAATAATAATTCTGCACGGCGCCAACACGCGCGAGTCCGGGGCCGACGTTTGAGATGTTGGCGAGCACTGCGGAAGTTGACGTGGCGATGTCATAGCCGCGCAACGCCAAGGCCAGCGACGCGCCCATGACGACCAGTAGAAACAGCAAAGTGAACATCAGCACGTTGTTGCGCAGATCATCGTTGATTGTCACTCCGTTAAATCGAACTTTGCGCACAATCCGAGGCTGAACCATATGCCGCAGGTGATCGGCAAGAATTTTGAATAAAATTGCGGCGCGCACAACTTTGATCCCGCCCGCCGTGCTGCCGGCGCAGCCGCCCATGATCATCAAGAGCACGAGCCAGTAGCGGCAAAAATCCGGCCAGCGGTCGAAATCCGCAGTGACGAAGCCCGTGCAGGTGCTGATCGCGCAGACTTGAAACAGCGAGGCGCGGAAGGAGGCAAACAGCCCGCCTTCCAGACCGCTGTTGTAGACCAGAATCGTGAACACGAACACGCTGACCAGAAACAGGCCGGTGAAGCATTGCCATTCGCTGTCGGCGAAAACCTTGCGCCAATCCCGCTGGCGCAGCAGGATGAAGTGCAGGGAGAAACTCACCCCGCAAAGGTACATGAAAGCCACGATGGTCCACTCGATCCCCAGGCCGTTATAGCCCGGCGTCTGGAGATAATAGGCCACGCTGGCGTTCTTCGTGCTGAAGCCGCCGGTGGAAAGCGTGGCGCAGGTGTGGCAGAAGGCGTCGAAGAAGTCCATGCCGAACGTTATCAGCAGAATGGTTTCGGCGACGGTGAACAACAGGTAAATATAGAGCAGGATCATGGCGGAGTCTTGGATGCGCGGCTTGAGTCCATCCTTCACCGGCCCTCCAACTTCGCTGCGAAAGAGCTGCTTGGCGATGGCGCCGACTTGCGGCAGAACGGCGACAAAAAGCACAACGATGCCGAGTCCGCCAAGCCAGTGTGTCAGGCTGCGCCAGAGCAGAATGGCGCGGGGATATTTCTCGATGTCTGTGAGAATGGTCGAGCCCGTGGTGGTGAAGCCTGAAGCGGATTCGTAAAGGCAGTTGATCAGTTCGCTGAACTCAGCGTCCGGATGCCGCAGACCGAAAAAAACATAGGGCAAGGCGCCCGTAAAGGTGGCCAAAAACCACCCCAGTCCGACGACGGTCATGGCTTCCCGGCGGTAGAGTTCTTGGGGCGCGCCGCGAAACGTCCAAGCGCCGGCGCCGCCCAACGCAAGGGTCAGCGTCATGGACAGCGCGAAACTGCACAACGCCTCCATCTCGCCATACCACCAGCCGCAAGCCAGCGCAGGCAATTGGCACAGCCCGAGAATCAGCAGCAATAGGCTCAGCAATTTGCCGATAATCCGGTGATTCATGGCTCCCGCCTGTGACCGAAGAAGCGTTCCACCTGTTCAAAATTTTCCGCCAGCGTCAGCACGACCACCACGTCGTCGGGCTGAATGCGCGTGTCGCCTGTCGGCACCATCGGTTCGCCGTTGCGCAGCAGCGAGGCGATCAGCACGCCATGCGGCAATTTCAGTTCCTTGAGGGGCTGCTCGACGATTTTCGTGCGGCTCTGTGCCACGTATTCCATGATGGCCGCCCTGCCGTCCTCGAACAGCGACAGATGCCGCACTTCGCCGCGCTGCACCATCGCCCGCACGCGGTTGCCGATGATTTCGCGCGGACTCACGGCCAGGTCGATGCCGAACTGCTCAACCGTCGTCACGTAATCCGGCCGGTTCATGATCGTATAGAGCCGCTTCACGCCCAGCGACTTGGCTTGCAGGCAGCTCATCAGGTTTTGCTCGTCGTGGCCCGTGCTGCCGATGAACAAGTCCGCCTGTTGCACCCGCAGTTCCTTCAGCAGCGGCAGCCGCGTGCCGTCACCATGCATCACGGTCGTGCGCTGCAGGTGGTCGCTGAGAAAGTCGCAACGGTTGCGATCGACTTCGAGCAGCGTCACGTTGTACTGCTTATGTTGGTCAAGCATCTGCGCCAGCATGAAGCCTTTAACGCCGCCGCCCATGATGAAGATGCTTTTGATCGGCTCTTCCTGCTCTTCGGCGATGAAGGTTTCGCCGAATTTCTCCACGCTATCCGGAAAGCCCAGCGCCGTAACCCGGTCGCCCGCTTCCAGCGTCAGGCTGCCCCAGGGCACGATCAGCTCATCGCCGCGTCCGATCAGCACGATCAGCATGTCGTCCGGCAGATGCGGCCGCAACGCTGCCAGCGAAAGACCGGTGAAGGCATGATCGGCGTTCATGCAGAATTGCCGCATTTGCAGCCGGCCGCCGGCGAAGTTTTCAATCGCCACGGCCGCCGGCTGATTGATGTGCTGCACGATCTCCAGCGCCGCGAGCCATTCGGGGCTGACAATCATGTCGATCCCCAGCAGGCTGCGATACGGGATGCGCTTCGGCTGCGCCAGGTTGCTATGTGGATCGCGCGCCGGCCCTACGAGGTAATGCGGTTGCCGTACGCGCGCGATGGCCTTGCGTGCGCCGAGCTGGCGCGAGGTCATCGATGCGAGCAGGTTGGTCTCGTCGTGATCCGTCAGCCCCAGGAACAGCCGCGCCTCGCCGATGCCCGCCTTGCGCAGCACCTCCGGATTGGTCGCGGAGCCTTCGACGGTTTGAAGGTCGAGGTCGTCAAATTCCGACAGCCGTTCCGGGCTGAGTTCCACCACGGAAACGTCGTGCTGCTCCTGTTGCAGCAGCTCCGCCACATGCCGCCCGACCGTCCCGGCGCCTGCAATGATGATTTTCATAAGCGTTGCATTCCATTCATCCAATCTTGCATATCACTGCGCTAACGAAACATGTTCCACGTTGGTTCTGCAAGCGGATTTTGCCGCAATGAGAAACGGTGTAAATCAATTTCCATCAGAGATGCTATCCGATTCAAGTTCCTCGCCGGGATCGATTTCGGCGCGTTCGAAGATGTATAGCATAAACGTTTCCCGGTCTTCCTCGGTTTTTAAACCCCAGGGGCCGTATTTTTCAAAATGAAAGAAGCGGTCGCCTCCCTCCACCTCTACCGGGATGATGCTGAGGTAGATGCGATCCACCAGCCGCTTTTGCAGCGCTAGATCATAGATTTGCTGGCCGCCGGTGATCATGATCTCCTCATCCGCGCCCGGACAACCCTCCGCTGTCTCCAGCGCCGACTCCAGATCGTGACAGACGATCACACCGTCAGGCGCGGCGTAATCCGATTGGCGCGTGATGACGATGTTCGTCCGTCCGGGCAGCGGCTGCTTCAGCGTTTCGAAAGTCGCGCGGCCCATGATCACGGGCTTGCCGCGCGTGGTCAGCATGAAATGGCGCAAGTCCTCCTTGCACTTCCAGGGGATTTCGGCGCCCTTGGCAATGCAGCCGTTCCGGTCCGTCGCCACGATGATTGAATTCATAACGCATCCACACCGATTCTATTCGATGATTCTCTTTGAATCATCGCCGCCTTGAAAGCGTCAAGTCAACAGAATCCGCATGCGCGATTGCATCGGAAACGTCCGCTGAATTTTGGATTGCAGGATTAAGTCTTGACGCTCTGCTGGAGCATGATTATCTCATTCCGGCAAGCAGCGCCGATTTATGTCGCAGACATGCTCGGGAGATCAGCCGATGATCCGAATATTCCGTGAGAACGACGCCATTCCGCTCCATGAATTGATTTGTGACACCATCGATGTCTCTTATTCAGGTCATTATCCGGCCCGAGCGATTCAATTTTTCAAGGATTACCATTCCGTCAGCAATATCATCGAACGCAGCAAGACCGGCGTTATACTGGTTTGCGAAAAAGACGGCGTTGTTGTGGCGACGGGCGCCTTGACCGGTGACGAAATACTCGGCGTTTTTGTTCGTCCGGAATGCCAGGGGCAAGGATTTGGCAGGATGATCATGAACGAGCTGGAAAGCCGGGCGAAGGCGCATGGCATCCGAGAAACAATCCTGAGTGTATCATTGCCCTCCCGGAAATTCTACGAAAGCCTCGGTTATGCAGTGCAGGAAGAATGCTCGGTTGATGTCGGCGAAGGCCAATGCTTGATGTATTGGCTTGGGAAAAAAGAGCTGATTCAATGATATGTGCGACCATGGCGCTGTGGGCTGTGCTCGCGTCCCAGAAGGCGCATAGGCCTGATAGTCATACCGCCGCCTGAGATATGCTTGAATTCAACCGGTTATTTCAAGAAAAGGTGATTTAAGCGCAGGATGGTCTTCGCACACCCAAATAGGCTCACAATACTATCCAGTCCATCCTGTTTATCCTGTAAAAAAACGAAAAGCGCAATGCCAATTATTAAAAAATTATTTACATCCAACGAATGTTTGATGTAAATTCATCTGGCATTGCTGAAGAAAGAACGTCATCTTTTGTGGCACATTACAATGCCCCATACAAAATCCAAGCGGTCATCCGGATCTTGTCTGTTTTTATATTGACCTCAAACCCACGTCAGGAGCCATGTCATCATGAAAAAATCTCACTGGATCGCCTGCACCCTCATCCTCCTCCTGACAACCATCGCACAATCAGGGAGCGTGCCATTTTCCCCGCTCATTGAAATTACTACCTTCGAGACCCAAGATAATTCTATATTTACTGTGGATGTAGATGGCGACGGAGATACGGATATACTCTCAATTAATGATAAAATCGCTTGGTATGAAAACCAGTTGAATCAGAAGGAGCAGGATTTTGGATCGCGGGAATTGATTGGTACTTTTACAGGCTACAAAAGTTCAATCAATGCCATTGATCTAGATGGCGATGACGATGCGGACTTGCTTTACCTTGGTAGTCAACTTCAAACAACGGAAGCCTTAATTCGCTTTGATAGGATCCTTTGGCGTGAAAACCGGTTGAATCAGGCTGAAGAGGATTTCGGACCTGAAGAAACAATTTTTGAGCATATTACCTATTTCACTGCTCAATCTTATAATATGTATAATCTTGAATGTGAAGACCTTGACGGCGACGGCGACGCAGACATTATTTATGGAACAGATGCTTCAAACGATAATATAAAATGGTGTGAAAACCGATTGAATCAGGCAGAGCAGGACTTCAGTATAACACAGTTGATTTCGGTTTTTTATCTTCCCCCAGAAATGCTCAATTATTTTTACCTCGCTGACCTGGACGGCGACGGTGATATGGATTTAATATCTTCGTTAATGAAATTGGATAACCTTGGACACTCTGATGTAAATACATACGCATGGCATGAAAACCGATTAAATCAGACACAGCATAATTTCGCTTCGAAGCAGATAAATCCAGATTTATGCGGAATTAGGTATGACTTGGACA
Organism: Candidatus Sumerlaeota bacterium; assembly: GCA_016928995.1. GTDB lineage: Bacteria > Sumerlaeota > Sumerlaeia > JAFGJS01 > JAFGJS01 > JAFGJS01. Next base: position 44,019 of record JAFGJS010000137.1, read on the forward strand.
ACGACTGCGATGCAGATAAGTATATTATTGAATCAATCGGAGGGGATGAACGTGAAATCTCGTGGTATGAAAATCGATTGAATCAGATTGAAGAGGACATTGGTCCGAAACAAGCAATAATAACATTTGCTGCAGGTGAGTATTACTCGACATTTGTCGAAGACTTGGACCACGATAGTGACAAGGATATATTACTTGTTTTATCCCCAGTATCAAATTCCAGTTCAAGTTGGAAGATGGTGTGGTATGAGAACCGGTTGACTCAGGATGAGCAGGATTTTGGTCCACAACAGGTGATCCTCAACGATGGATATCAGATCATCAATGTGGTCGATTTGGACAATGACAATGATAATGACATTGTATATACACATGAATCTGGATACGTGCTCTCCTTCGCCTTGAATCACCTTGAACTGACTCAATTGACTGAAAATAAAGGTTCTACTCAGTGGCATTTTGCGGATGGGGATGTTCGGGATGATACGCAGACGTATATCCTGGTCAACAACGTCAACACCGAAGCGACCACGCTGTCGCTGAAAGTGCTCTTTGAGGATCGCGAACCCGTGACAATCACCGCGACGGCTGGCGCTTTCTCGCGCTGCACGATTGCGCTGCATGACCGCCTGCCCGCGATGGGCGTCGAGCCGTGCGGCTTTGGATGCAGCCTGATCTCGAACCTGCCGGTCTTCGCGGAGCGCGCGATGTACGCGCCGGAGCTCGCGCTGCGCGACGGAGCCCCGGTCACGACCTTCCGCACCCGCGCGACGGCGGCCATCGGCGCGCGCGAACCGTGCACGGAGTGGCTGCTCGCCGAAGGCGCGACGGGCGTTGGCGCGGGCGGCCAGCCGCGCGAGACGTTCATCTACATTGCCAATCCGAACGCGACCGACGCTGAAGTAGAGGTGGAGTTCCTGCGCGAGGGTGCGGCGCCAGTCACGCTGCCGTTGACCATCCCGGCGCAGCGCCGCGCGTCGATCAACTGCGCCGAGGCGGCCGGGCTGGAACAGGCGAATTTCTCGACGCGGGTGTTCTCGACAAACGGCGTGGCGGTTGTGGCGGATCGCACGATGGTCGGAGCGGCGGACGGTCTGGCGCGGCAATGGGCGCACGCGTCGCTGGCCGCCGAGGGCGTATCGACCGCGTGGTATTTCGGCGACGGCTCGCTGGCCGACGGCTGCGAGACGTTCCTCACGCTGGCGAATCCGTCGAGCACGGCGGCGACGGTGAACCTGCGTTTCCTGCGCGAGAGCGAAGAGCCGTTCACGGCGCAGGTCGCGGTGGCGCCGCTCTCGCGCGAGACAGTGATCCTGAGCGATTATACGGAACTACTCGAGCGGCGCTTCTCTATTGAGGCGCTAGTGGAGGACGGCAGTCCGGGAATCGTGGCGGAGCGACCAATGTACTGGCGCGCGGCGGGTTATACGCAACGCTCGGGGGCGTCGGACACGGTGGGTGCGACGCACACGGCCGCGACGTGGTTCATGCCGGAGGGCGCGGTGTATGGGCAGTCGGATTTCGAGTGCGAGTTCGCCGTGGGCAATCCGAGCACGAGCGACACGCTGGTCGAAGTTGCGTTCATGCTGTCCAACGGCGAGGTCTTGCTGGTCGAGCGCGAGTTGGCGGCCGGCCGCCGCATCACGATCCCGGCGAACGACCATCTCGTGAACCCAGGCGGAACGGTTTCATTCTCCACGCTGATCCGCACGACGAACGGCGTGCCGATCATCGCCGACCGCTCGATGTACGCGCGCAGTCTGCCCAGCGAAGGCGGCATCGCCCGTTTCAGCGGCCACGCCAGCCAGGCCATCTCGCTCGAGGATGAGTGAAATTCATCTTGGGAACCTGCGTAATTTGCAGACTGCATGACCATAAAGATCGGGATAAAAAAGAAAACTGATTGAAAAATAGTGGCGCCAGCGAGTTGCCGGGATCAAAATCGGCAATGTCATCGCTGGCGTCGCTTTTTTTATACAGTGATGCGTATTTATAATTTTCGAAATGCGCTTATGTTTCCAATTGAACATATTCAGTACGATTGCCGGTTTTATACGGGTTACAAGCCGTGCGGCAAAAATGAGACCTGCTTGAATTGTCCACAGCATCAAGCACGTGAGGCGGCGCATGGCGCGGATGAAATGTCGCGTTGGACGTTTAATGGCGGCGCGTTGCCGGAATCGGCAAAGACGGCGTTAATCGTGAAATACGCGGCGGCGGGCGACGTGCTGCGAACGGCGAGCATCTTGCCGGGACTGCGCAAGCGCTGGCCGGAATTGCGAGTCACGTGGGTTACGCTGCCTGGCGCGTATGCGTTGCTGCGGCGCCATCCGATGATTGATGAATTGCTGCTGGCGGACGACGCCGAGGCGGCGGGCGTGCTTGAACGCGAGTTCGATCTGTTGCTGAACTTTGAGAAAGAGACCGAGGCGTGTCTGCTGGCGAATCGCGCGCGAGCAAACTGTAAGAAGGGATTTTGCCTGACGCCGTTCAATACGCTGGCGGCGTTCGATGCGGACTCGAATGATGCGTTGCAGCTGGGGCTTGATGACGAGTTAAAATTTCGGTTAAATCGCAAGACTTATCCGGAAATCATTTATGAAATGGCCGGTCTGGAGTATGCGAGCGAGATGTATGTCATGCGGCTGGGCGATGAGGAGCGCGCGGCGCGCGAGCGTCTGCTGGAGCGGCATCCGCGCAAGCCGGGCGAGGTCTGGATCGGCGTGCACACCGGCTGCGGTCCGGTGTTCGCCACCAAGCAATGGACGCTGGACGGCTTCGTTGACGTATTCCATCATTTTCAGGATCGCGACAACGTGCGGCTAGTGCTGTTCGGCGGCGAGCGCGAGCGCGAGTTCAATCGGAGTTTAATCGAGCACGCCGGGCATGCGCGCGTGATCGACACAGGCTGCGACAATTCGCTTGCGGAGTTCGTCGGCATGGTGGACGCCTGCGACGTGTTGCTATCGGGCGACACGCTGGCGCTGCATGTAGGCGTGGCGCTGGGCAAGCGTGTCGTCACGTTCATCGGGCCGACCAGCGCATCAGAGCTCGATCTTTTCGGGCGAGGAGAGCAGCTTGTCACGGATTTTTCCTGCGCGCCGTGCTACAAGAAGCAATGTCCGCTGGACGTGTCGTGCATGCAGGCGCTCCCGGCGTCCACGGTGATCGCCGCGCTGGAACGACAATTGAACGCCACGCGCGAGGAGTCGGACGCGATGGATGCGAAGCCATGAAACCTGAAACACGTGGGAATCTTGCGTCGAGGATTTTGTCCGGCTTGATGCTGGCGCCGTTGTTGCTGCTGGCGCCGGCGGCGCTGGAGGTGATCAGGTTTGCCGCGCAGTGCATTCAGTTTCCGTATCAGCTCGATCCCGAAGAGGGGGCGCTGCTGTTTCAGTCGATGATGCTGCGCCACGGCGAGTTGTTCTATCGTCCGTTATTGGATTATCCCTATATCGCCGGAACGTACGCGCCGTTGTATCATGCGGCGAACGCGCTGATGTTGTTGTTCTTTGATCCGGGATTCGCGCCGGGGCGCGTGATGAGTCTGGCGGCGGTGATCGCCACGTTGCTGTGCGCCGCTGCGATCTTGTGGCGTCAGACGCGCTACCCATTCATCTCGCTGTGCTGCCCGTTGTTTTATCTCGTGTCGTATTCGATGGTGTACTGGATCGGATTTTATCGCGTGGATCTGACGGCGATCGCGCTGAATGCGGCGGGGCTGGCAGCGTTGTTCGCGGCGCAGGAGCGGCGCAACTGGCATGCCTGGCTGGCCGGGGCGATGTTTCTGCTGGCGGGTTACACCAAGCAAAGCCAACTGGCCGCGCCGCTGGCAGCGATGATTTATCTGCTCTGCACGGATCGCAAATCGGCGTGGCGCGTGGCGGCGGTCTGGATCGGCGGCGGTGTCTTGATTTTCGCGGCGCTGAACGTGATCACACGCGGTCAGTTTTATATTCACACCGTGCGGTTCAACGCCAATGAATTTGAGTGGCGGCAGCTGCCCGGCAATCTGCGGCACTTGCGCAACTTTAACCTGTGGTTTGCGCTGGGAGGGGCTTGGTCGGTTGTTTATCTCATTTATGCCGCGATTCGCGACCGCATGTTTGCGAACGAAACGGATGTGGCATTGGCGGTTCAAGACCCACCCGACATGCTTGATCCGCGAAAAGGCGATTCGCTTTTTTTTGTGCTGTATGCCGCGCTGTGCATGCTCTATATCGTTGGTCTGGCGAAAAAGGGTTCTTCGTATAATTATGTGCTGGAGCCGCTGCTATCCATGGGATTGCTGGTGGGCGTCGGCGCCGGACGCATGCTGGATGAACGGCTTGTGCATCCTGCGGAACGTCCGCGAAAGAAGCTGTGGATTTATAGCGGCTATGCGGCATTCATCATATTGCTTGCGTTGTTGACGCTGCATAGTTGGCAGCTGACTTCTGGCGGCTTTCCGCGTCCGGAGAATCGTTTCCGCAAAGTGATGTTCTGGCGCGAGAGGACCCATTTATCCAACGGCGCCCCATTGCAGGCGGGCAATCGCGCATTGACGGCGGTGCGGCAAGTTCCGGGCGAAGTCTATAGCGAACTGCCGATTTTCAGCATTCTCGCCGGCCGACAACCGCATTTTCAGCCATTCATCATGAGCCGCCTTGCGCGCGAGGGAAAGTGGGATCAAAGCGGCTTTGTGCGCGATTTGCGCGCAGGCCGATTCGCGCTGTTGATCCTGGCCGAGCCGATTGAAACCATGGATCCGCGCACGGGCACGAATCTTTACACCGCGGAGATGGCGGCGGCGATGCGCCATACGTACCGGCGAGCCGGCGCCGATGGCTGTCCGGGATGGTTCGATTTGTATTATTATACACCCAGAAGCAACGGCGTTCAAAAGAGCAGGTGAATTTCCCGAATCACTAAGGCGAGTTCTCGCGTGTCCGGCGGAACGACCGCGCTGTTTTCCATTTCGAGTTCCAACGTCCATTGCCGCGCGTCCGCGTCATGTCGCACAGGGAAATGAATTTCATCGCAAGAATTGTCAAAAGGCTCCTCGCGTCCGCCGTTAACGCGGCAACGGCCGGGATTCACGCGGTCATTTCGCGGACAAAGCGGAGTGATGCCAAGGCGGATGAAACGCGCGCCGGGCGCGGCAGGCAGCCGCAATTTACCCTTGCGGCTCATCCAGCAGTGCGAGATAGCGCCGGCGTCATCACGCTCGAGTTGATAAAATCCGTCCTCAAAACTGACGCCGGGCGCGTCGAGTGGAATCTCTCTGCGCTGAAACCGACCGAAGAACTTATGATACTGTCTTCCATATCCGCCGTTGATGCCCGTGGGTAATCCGCAGAAACGGCAGACCGCATTGGGATTCCAGGAGTGAATGGTGCGGCGCAGATTGCGATAGGCCGGGCCGTTCCAGATTTCATCCCATGATTGATCATTCATGTCGCCGAGTTTGGCGTTCATAATGCAGCAAGGATACACTGTGCCGTCGGCGGCGAAGTACGTATCGTTCCATGGGAAGCCGCAATGATTGACATGTGCGCCGTCGCGATGACGTGGAGCGTTTAGATTGCTCGCTTTTTTCAGCGCGTGGCGCCAGCCGTTCTTGCGCACGGCGATAGGAAAGAGCCGGACCTTGCGCGACCAGCGCGCCAGTCTGCCTTGCAGACTGCGGCCGCGTTCCGGTCCGGTCAGGATCAACTCATGAAACGAGGGCGGCACGGTCAAGTTTACGCCTAATCGAGCAGCCTCTTTCATTGCTTTGAAGTATGCGGGCGACACCAATTCCGGCGAGTTATGCAGCGATTGCCCCGCGATTTCGGGAAAAATGTCTGCATCCGATAAAGGGAGGACAAAGATGCAATCGGCGTTATATTTTGCGGCGATCCGGACTAATTCGGGCAGGTCGCCGATGTTGTGTTTCATGGCGACGAAGTTGAAGCGCAATTCGAAACCGGCGGCTTGATCGCCAGCTTCATCGCGGCAGCGCTTGATCGTTTCGAGGATCTCCTGCATTTGTTCCCATTTGATCAGCGGCCGCACGAATTCAAAAGTCTCTTTACGCGCTCCATCGATAGAAAGCGCGATCTGCATTTTGCCGCGCACGAATTTTGACGTGAGCTCTGGTTTGCGCAACAGGATGCCGTTCGAGGTGCAATGAACCTTGATTTTACGCCGTTGGCAATCGTCGAACATGTGATGAAAACTGCCGCCGATGAACGGTTCGCCATAGCCGATCAACTCCACGGTCTCCACATGATCCAACAGGGCCGTGCGAATCTTCTCATAAAGCGCCGGGGGCATGTCCTCGCCAAACTTGCGATAATAATGCGCGCAATGCCGGCAGCGCGTGTTGCAGCGGTTGGTCGGCTCGATCCAGATGTGGTTGGGTTGATGTCGCACATGGTCGGGCAAGCAGCGGCAGTCGGTTTTCTCATCGATATGCAGCGGGGAGTTTTGCATGTGCGTTTACTTCAACATACCCTTTTCGCGTAGGTATTTCATGATCAGTTCGTCGAACGGCAGGTCGGTGCGGCTGAGCAGGTAGGTCATGCCGTAGCGCGTGCTGTAATCGCGGATTTGCGTGCAGTACGCCTCCACCGTGCGGCGGTATTGTTTGAGCAAGGCCGGTGTGACGCTGACTTCGGCCTTGTCGTCGAACTCGCAATCGATCAGCTCCATGTGGCCCTGCATCTCAGGCTCCATCTCCTCTTTGTCCAGCACGTGGATCACGAACACTTCGTAGTTGCCGTGAAGGAAATACTTCAATGCGTCTTCGTAGCCGTTTTGATCGAGGAAGTCGCTGATCAGCACGACGATGCCGCGCTGGCGGTTTTTCTGGACGAAGTTCTTGCAGGTCTCGCCGAGGCTGGTTTGGCCGTCCGGCTCGATCTGCTGGAGGAATTCGAGCATGCGCCAGACATAAGCGCGGCCGCGGGCGGGCTTCATTTCGTCCTTTACGCCATTGGCGAAGGCGCTGATCGCCACCTTGTCCTGATGCGTAAGGCCGATGTAGGCCAGGGCGGCGGCGACTTTCTTGGCGTAAAGCAGCTTCTGCGGATCGCCGAACTCCATCGACTTGCTGGCGTCGAGGATGATGTAGAAGAAAAGGTCGAGCTCCTCCATGAAGAGCTTGAGGAAAAAGCGGTCGAGACGGCCGTAGATGTTCCAGTCGATGTGGCGCAGGTCGTCGCCGCGCACATAGTCGCGGTAATCGGCGAACTCGATGCTGACGCCGCGCCGCTTGCTGCGCCGCTCGCCGCGCATCCTGCCGCCGAAGACCTTCTTCGCGGTGATCTGGAGCTGCTCCAGTTTCTTCAGGAACTGCGGATCGAGCAATTCCTTCGCCGCCTGGGTTTGTGCGTTTGTTTCGGGCATGATCGTCTCTCGATGTTTCTATGATAGAAAACATCGCGCAAAAAAAGTTCCCGGTGAATTTAGCAGCCGCGAGGCGAGTCGCGCAATGGAAATTCGCCGGTCATACAGCGTTAAGATGGATTTGGTTGAAAATATTGAGTCAGGTCATATTTTGCGGAATAACCTTGCAAGGCGATACGATATATTGTTCCAGTCCGGAACTGGACAACATTCCAACTGCGATGAGTTTGTTTTCCGGATTCAACAGAAAGCAATGATCTTCCGGGATCGTCACTTTCTGAGTCTGCCCGGCGTCCAGCATAACAGGATTGCCGTGTTGAATGCTGTGCGCTTGTTCTTCGTTTAAACCGATAACGGGATAATGTAATTGGCGGACGAATGTATCCGGCGGAATGAGCGCCGTATGAAGCGCGTCTGGATTGTCCGGCGATAATGCATCGAGCGTCACGGCGCGATCCACACTGAACGGTCCGATGGTCGTGCGGCGGATCGACAGGCAGTATGCCGCGCTGCCCAGCGCTTCGCCCAGGTCTCGCACCAGCGAACGGATGTACGTCCCTGTGGAGACCTCGGCTTCCAGTTCGAACTCCGGCATTGCAAAGCGCAGCAGCTCCAACCGTTCCACGAACGTCCGGCGAATGGGCCGCTCGACCGGCTTGCCCTTGCGCGCCAGTTGATACAGCCGTTTGCCGCCGATCTGCACCGCGGAATATGCCGGGACGCGCTGCTCGATTTCACCACGGAACGCTTCTATCGCGCGCTCTATCTGTTCGCGTGAGACTTGCGGCGCGTCCGGGAGTTCCTGGATTTCACCCTGCCGGTCGTCCGTGGTGGATGCCGCGCCCAAGCGCCCGGTGGTCCGGTATGTTTTTCGAAGGCCGTCCATGTATTCAAAAATTTTTGTGGCGAATCCCAAGCCGATGATCAGCAGACCGCTCGCCGCTGGATCGAGCGTGCCGGAATGTCCCACGCGTTTTTGCCGGGCGGCGCGCCGTACACGGGCAACGACATCGTGGGATGTCGGGCCTTCGTGCTTGTCGATCAAAAGGAATCCGTGAATCATCGCGGTTGTCTCACCATCTATCGCGGTTTGCCATGCAAGAGCCGCTGTGATTTTTGAACGGAATATCGTCGGAAGAAAGTCGTTATTGATCCGGCAAATGGATGCGGTACACGGCGATCCCTGCGTCGTGATCCGAGACGAAAACAGAGTCGCCTTCCCAGATCATGGTTTGAGCTCGTCGCCCGAAAGCCGCGCTTTCGATCAGCTGCGGATTCTGACGGTCGCGGATGTCGTAGAGCGCCAATCCCGCCTTATGATACAGCACCAGCAACCAGTCGCCGTGAATCTGCATCGCCATTGAAGCATCGTCCGGTTTGTAAACCTGGCTGATGCTCTGCGGATTGGCAGGATCGGTCAGGTCGTATATGATCACTCCCAGTTCGCGGTTTTGATTGAACAAAAACGAACCTTGTACGACCGCATCATCGCAATAGCTGCTCGTCGTAAAATTGCGCAACGGATGCAGTTGATCACCGGTATAATGAAATACGCGCATTCCGCCATCGCGGCCGTCGGCGAGGTACAGATGCTCGCCGGCCCAATCCGCCTGCTTGGAATAATCCACGATGCTGAAACGAGTCTCCAGCTTTGGATGAGCGGGATTTTGCAGGCCGAATAACGAAACTCCGCCGCCGCCATGCGCCAACAGCAGTTTGCCTTCGCGCAGACGCACGGCCGTCGCGATGCCGGGAACCTGCTCTTCATGCAGCAGTTTGGGGCGCATCGTCGTCTGAAGCTCCAGCGTCGTCAATCCACGAAACCGGTCCGCCGTATAAAGATATACGCCGTCATACTCCATCGATATTGGATTGAATTCGCCGTCGGTCCATGCCTGTTCCATTTGAATAGAGTTCCCGATTTCCCAGCGATAGAGTTCCAAGCCGTTGAGCGAGCGCGCGACGTAAAGCCATGGCTCGATCCAGATCAGATCTTTGACGATGCCATGAACTGGAGCGAGGTCCACCAGTTCGATGATCGAGCCTATCGGTTGAACGTGCGCGAGGCCGGTTTTCACAGGTTCGGGCTTGGGGCGTTCCGGCTGCGGCGTTATCCACAGGATCAGCCCCCATGCGGCGATTCCAACCGCCGGCGGAATCCACATCAAAGCGCGCCTTACGGCTCCTTGTTTGTTTCGAGCCATCTTTTCACCCATTTTTAAGATGCGACATACGGCGTCAGTTCTTCACCATGTTCTATTTGACAGCATAAAATCAAGGGATTAACATCCCCTGCGTTTGTTGCGGCGATTGCGTCGCGCGTCATTTTTCCTTCAGCACACGCATGACAGAATCTAGTGATTGGTCGTTCGAGATGGAATCTTTATTGATTTGTGGCCTGAACTGGCTGGTTCCGGGGCTTGGTTTTTTTATCAAAGGCCGGAGAATACATGGAGTAGCGCTCTTTTTGGCGCTCAGCGTTTGCATTGCAATCGGCATTGCGCTGCACGGCTCCATTGTGCTGCCGGAACTGGATCGCAGCAGCGATGGCTTCAACTGGGTCAATATCTTGAGTTACGTCGGTCAACTCGGTTATGGCGGGGCGGGACTCATCCTTTCGTTGCTGGATAAGCTGGGGAAAAATTTCTGGTATGACGCTGCGCACCCGCTGTCCGATCTGGCCTCGTTGTATTTCCTGGTCGCGGGCGCGATGAATTATTTCGCCACCTGCAACTTGTACGACCGCTACTACGGCGCCCATGCCGGCGAATTATCCGCCGCGCATGGGAAAAAATAATCGCGAAAGAGAGCCTCTGCATGCTCGCTAAAGGCCTGATCCACGTTTTTTCCTTCCTGATGCTCTCCTTTGTCGTGTGCCTGGTGCTGGGATTGAATGAATCGGACGAGTGGCGCGTGGTCGCTGGCTCCGTGCTGCGCCGCTGGGCCAAATTCACGCTGGCCATGGTCCTGATCTCCGTCGCCGTCATCCTCCTCGGCGGCTTCTGATGCTTACCCGCATCGAGAAGATGCCCTTCGGCAATTTTCAGAAACAAATCAATCATAACGCTGTCATATACTTGAGTTGAACGGATGGGCATGATTGATGGTTCCATTCTTTACGATGGAGTTGTTTTGCTATGATCCTTAAGCAATCATCCAAGGCGTTGGGAACGATTGTGCTGACCGCGTTGGGAGCGGTTTGCTATGCCTTGGCGTTTCCGCCGATGGAATGGGCGTCGTTGGGCTGGCTGGCGTTTTTATGCTGGATGCTGGCTATCGGAAGGCGTTCGGAGCGATGGCAGTTGTATGGCATGCTTGCCGGAGGATACATTGTCGCGGCGTTGGGACTGTGGTGGTTGACAGCGATCTTTGATGTGTATGCGGCGTGTCTCTGGATTATTTTCGCGGCCTATTTCGCGATATGGGGCGGATTGCTGCATATGACGGAAAAGCAATCCATGTGGCTTCGCTTGCTGTGGCCGGCCGTGGCTTGGTGTGCATTGGAGTATGTCAAAGGCGAATTGAATCCCTTGCGTTTTTCATGGCTCTCCTTGGGGTATTCGCAGATCAATTGGCTTGGTTTTACGCTGGCGTCCTGGATCGGAGTGTACGGCGTTTCGTTTCTCATGGTGCTCTGGGCGACGCTGACGATGGAACTCCTGCATACTTTTCATCGTGATCGTTTGCGCAAACAGGGCGTGGCATTGGCGGCGCTGGCGGCGATTCCGCTGCTGGCGTGCATACCGGCAGGGGAGTGGTCGGGACCGGCGATTGGCACAGCGCGGTTGCAGCAATACAGCGATGATCAAGGAGCAGCGGGGATTCGCACATCGAATTATGGTCATGAGAAGGCGGTCGATTTGGTCGTCTGGCCGGAATACTGTTTTAATGACAATCCATCCAAGCCAAACGCCGCTTGTTTGCGGGTGATCCAACGAGCAGCGCAGGTTTCTCACTGGGGCATTATCGTAGGGGCGATCCAGGAAGCCGAAGACGGAGCGGATTTTTACAACACTGCGTTTTTCATCGATCCATCAGGCGCAATCATCGGGAGCGCGGTGAAGAATCAGCCGATTCAGTTGATGAAGGACGGGCTGCCGGCGAAGGAAGTGACAGTGATCGAGCATGCCGTCGCCGATGGCGCAACCACGCGCACATTGCGCTTTGGCGTTGGCATATGCTATGACGGAAGCTACCAGCAGTACGTTCGGCGAATGGCGCAACGTGACGCGGAAACATTGATCTTTCCTGCGCTGAATTTGGAGCCCTGGGGCGCCATGCAACACACGCAGCATCAACGGCTATTTCAGTTTCGCGCAGCAGAGACGCATCTCCCAGTCTTAGTCGCGGCGTTCAGCGGTCCGACGTTCGTCGCGATGCCGAACGGAGCGTCCGGACCGCTTCTGCCTTATCATCAAACGGCGGAACTTGACGTGGAAATACCCGCGAGAGGCGGGCGTACGCTATTCATCCTTGGCGGCTGGTTGGTCGCCCCCCTTTGTTTAATGCTAGCCATTGGCGCGCTGGCGTTCATGCTGTTGCATCGGCGCATCAAGCCGCAGGCTGATCAGTCCCAAGAGGATGGCGCATAATCCGATGCCTTCAGTCCAAAGAATGCGGCGGCGCCCAGTTCGGCGCTTTATGGCTGCATTCGGGATACTGACCGATAGGATTGAGCGTGTATTTGCCTCCAGATGGACACTTCGGCGCTGTGCGCAGATAATTGTTGGGGCCGACCAGCGTCGCGATGCCGCCGGGGATTTCATCGCCTTCGTTCAGGTTGTTGTCCAGCGCGTATTGCCACTTTGCGCCGTCGAGTTTGGAAAGGTTCTCCTGACAGGCGCGGCCCCTGGCTGTTTCGCGCGCGCGGATGAACGAGGGAATCGCGATGGCCGTGAGGATTCCACCCGCGGCCGGGCCGTTCATCGTCATCATTAGGGCTTGCGGGCTTAGGCGGTTGGGCGATCGTGCGATCCACCATGCGCCGTCCGGGAGATTGACGCGGATCATGACATTGGGCGCGGGTTTTTCTCCGGCTTGAGTCGCGCCGTCCAGCAGCATTTGCGACATGACCTGCATCCCGATTTTTTGCTGTTCCTCGGTTGCGTTTTCCATGCCGGCCAGAAACATGCCGGCGATCACTTGACGCAACCGCCCATTGGAATAATGCATGCCGTTGCCTTCCGCAGGCAGCCCCATAAACATGCGCTGGAATTCGGGATTGCTTCCGAGATTTTCGGAGGAGGCGTGGGCGCCGATGATTTGGCCGAGATATTCCTGGCTGCTGGCGAGGATCAGGATGTTTTCATGCTGACCGACAGCCGGGGAAAATGGAACATCGGGGGGCGTGCTGATGACTTTGACCGGTATGCCTTCGACTTCATATTCGCCCATGGGAAACGGCGATAGCTCGAATTTTCCAGTGAGGTAACGCAGCGGCGCGTCGTTCTTCACGCGAACCAACAGTGCGACGTCAACGAATGGGATTTTCATCCCGGCAGGCTGGCTCGGAAAGAACTCCTCTTCATCAAAATCGAGCAGCAAGGCGTATTCATCGCCCAAGCCCTCGAGCAGTGTGTCGAGATTTGTAGCCAGTTGCATTTGGAGCATCATCAAAACGCCTTCCAACTGCGACTGCTGCTTTTGCGTGCCGTGTTGCGCGAACGTCTCGCGCAGCCCTTTAACGAGTTGACCGAAATTCAGATCCTCACAATGGAAGAGCTCGGTTTGCGCCGGAGCGTAGCGCAGCAAGTCAAAGGCGTGCGGCTCTCCGCCGAGGGATTCGAGCAATCCCTTGCGTCGCTCGGACGGGATGTGCAGGAAAATTTTATTCAAATAGTGATCTTCTTCGCGAATGCTGCTGGCGCCGACATCTTCGATGCCGTAGAGTCCCGAGGCGATGCTCAGTAATTTTATGATGGATACGACTTCTTCGGCTTTGGGATCGTGAAGGGTGGAGCTCATCAGCTCCGTCAATGTCTCAACCTGGCTTTGCATCACATCTTCGATGTCCATGTAGACATAGAGCACGCCGCCCCGGTCGAGGCGCTGTTCCACTTTCTGGAAATCGCTGGATGGTTCCTGGGCGAAAGCGATGTTCGCCAGCACCATCCCCATCATGATCAGCCACGTGTGTCGTTTGGTTGACATAGCCGGTGCTCCCTTTGCTTTGGATTTCGTTTATAAAATCATGAGTCGTTCGTTGCGGTGGGACGCCTTGAATTTCTGATACTTATTACGTTTCTATTGTTACTGGCGGCTTATATCGCTGTCAACTCTTCTTGACAACCGGCCTGCACGGTTCGTAGGGTTCTTTTTTGTTATCAACGCTTTTCGTATGATCCGTTGATTGCAGCAGGTGTCTCAAATCCCGGATGCGCGTGCTTCGGGGGGAGAGAGTAAAAGGGAAGTCCGTGTGAATCGGACGCGATCCCGTCACTGTAATTGGCGACGGCGACCCCATCACGCCACTGGCCCGGTTGGGCTGGGAAGGCGGGGAACGCCGGATGACCCATGAGCCAGGAAACCTGCCTGCTGCCCGACCGTGACTCGACCTTTTTCGAGGATGAAAAGGCGGGGCGAACCGTGGCCAGCTTAAACCGCATATTCTGTATCCCTCGCGGGCTTTTTCTTTTCGCTGTGTCATTCTGTTTAATCGCTTCCCTTTTTGCATAGGACCGTCCGGACGGTCTGAATGCTATTCCTTTGATTCGGTGAGATCCACGGCGGAATGACTCAGGCACGAGGAGATGCCGCCATGAAACGTTTGGTTTTTTCGCTCTACGCCGCGCTGGCGTTGAGCGCTGTGGGGAGCATGCAAGCCGCAACGCAAGATCCGCGTGTGGCTTTGGAAGGGAAGGTTGTCGAGTGGGCCGGGAGCGGCCCCAACACTGCATTCGTCGTGATTGATTTCGACGCTTCCACCACCGGTTCCGCCGAATTCGCCTTCGGCGTACAGTTCACCAGCCCAACGATCACCGGAATAGAGGCGCTGGAAATCCTGGCCGACGCCACGAGCGTGGAATTGACCAGCACAGTGTACAGTTTCGGAACATCAATTGACGCCATCGAATACACCCGCGACGGCGAGACCTACTATCGCACTTACGCCTATGATTACAGCGAGTTCTGGAATTACTACGCCAGCGCGGATTCCGGCGTCACGTGGGAAATGTGCAGCATCGGCGCCTCCGACCGCATCCTGAGCGATGGCGATGTGGATGGATGGCATTATGACGCATGGGGCGCGTCGCCACCGAATGGACCGCGCGTCTTACCCGCGTCCACGCTGCCCTTGGAGCGCGAGGTGGTGGAATGGGCCGGCTGCGGCGAGCGTTCGGCGTTCGTCGTGGTCGATTTTGATTTATCCACCACGGATTCGGTTGAGTTCGTCTTTGGCGTGAATTTCACCAGCCCGACGATCACCGGCGCCGAGGCGCTGCACATCCTGCACGCGGAAACCAGTTTGCGCGTGACAGGCACCTCTTATGGCTATGATACGTTCGTTGATTCCATCGAATACACGCACAACGGCGAAACGTACGTCAGCACAGGGACATTGGCGGATGAGACGTACTGGGCGATCAACAACATGCGCGGAGCGGATGAGTGGGCTTATGCCAGCACCGGCATCGAGGGACGCACGTTGCATCATGGCGATGTGGATGGCTATCAATTCCTGGGGTGGTACGACTTTTCCACCGGACCGAACGGACCTGTGACCGGCGATCCGCCGCAAGACATACTTGTCACTGATGCCATCGACTGGGTGGGCGCGGGCGAGCGCGTGGGTTACGTGGTCATTGACTTCGACAAGTCCACAACCGACTCGCGCGAATTTGTGTTTGGCGTGCGTTTCGATTGTCCGACGATCACGGGCGAGGATGCGCTGCAGTTGTTGATGGATGAAGCCGGACTGGAGATCACCAGCACGACCTATTCATTCGGCACATTCATCGACAGCGTCACTTACGAATACGAAGGCGAGACATACACGGCGACCGGCAGCTTCGCGACATCGACGTATTGGTCGGCCTGGATTAGCCGCGATTATGGCGCGGCATGGGATTACGGTTTGGTCGGCATCAGCGACCGGATGTTCCATCATGCGGATGTAGATGGGTATCAATTCCTGGGCTACTCCGACTTCACATCCGGTCCGAACGGTCCGCGTCAGCTGCCGCCAGTCGTAACACGAGCCAGGATCTGGCGCTGGTATGAATAGCCAGCTTGAGCGAAGTGTGTTGTAAGACACGATCCTTCTTCCGGGCAATTGTCAATTGTCCATTGGCAATTGACAATTGTCGCGGATGAAGACTGCAAGCGAGGAGTTCAAATGATGTTATATGGGAACTACAGAATGAAGCGGCAGATAATCGGTCTTGTTTTGGCGGCGCTTGCACAGTTGATGTTCTGCATGCTTTCCGCGCGTGGTGACTATGAATTCATTATGCCACAACGCCTGACTGATGCATCCGAGAATTACCAACTCTCGCGTTGCGCCAACGGCCAGTTGGGATTCGACACCAGCGGCACGCTGCACATGACCTACTGGTCCGGCGGCGCCAGCGCGTCGGAAGCCGATCCATCCTACGTTTATTATCGCTCGATGGACGCGAACGGCGAACTGAGCGTGGCGGAAAGCATTGCCGGTTCGGGCGGCGGCACGTACATCGGCGGCCGCCAGCCGTCGCTCGCGCTCGACGCGGACGGCGGCGTGTGGATCGTCTGGCACGATCATCGCCACACGTCTTCGGCCACGGGCGACAACAACATCAACAACATCGAAATTTACGCGGACCATAAACCAGCGGGCGGCTCGTTTCTTGCGGATGATCTGCGGTTGACGAATTCGAGCGCTTCACACTCCGGCGACAACGGCTATGCGCCGCGCATTGTTGCACATCCCTCCGGCGCGCTTAGCGTCGCGTGGTATGATTTCAATTTCAGCGCGACGGGCGAAGTATCGGATCTGTGCTTAAAGACAGGAATGGCGGCGGACGGATTCGATCTCAGCGAGACTATGAGCGAGATGCGGTTGACGAACTTCAATGATCGTGACGGCGATCCATCGTATACCGTGCCGGATCTTTGCGTGACGCCAGACGGCTCGCGGCATCTGGTCTGGGGCAGTGATTTTCTGGCCGGTGGCGATCTGTATTACGGCGTCGCGACTTCCGGCTCCATGACCTTGAGCGAAACAGTGCTGGCAACCGGTGCGTGGGATTTTTTTGATCCGGCGCACATCGCCGCTGCGCCCAATGGCGATGTGTGGATCGCATACGGCGATCAGACGGCCAATGGTGGAGCGGCGGAGAACGTCGTGTTGTTGCGCAAACGGGCCGGGGAGGCGTCCTTCGATCCGCCGGTCACACTGTTTGCCGCTTCCGCCCGGCAGTACGCGCCGGACATCGAGATCGACGCGGACGGCATCGCGCACGTGGTATGGATCGACCGGCGCGACGGACGTGATGTGTATTACGCCCGGCTCGACACGGCGACGAATGAGATTCTATCGGCGCGAGCGCTGACTACCTATGACGGCAATTGGGAACGTCCTAGCATCGCGCTGGACGCCGCCGGAAGTCCGGCAGTGTTGTACGAGGAAAACATCGACCTGGATCACGGTGACATCTGGCTGGTTCGCGTCAAGGCGTCCGTCCAAATGACCGGCGCGGATTCACGCTTATGGGAATGCTATGAATAACTCGCGCGCACATGGCTTCACTTTGCTCGAACTGCTGGTGGTCGTGCTGATCATCGGCATCCTGGCGCTGATCATTTCGTTCAACATGCGCGTGGCGGTCGAGCGCGCCTGGAAGGCGTCCGACGCGGCGAACCTGCACACGCTCGCCGCGGCTTTGCAGACGTATTACATGGATCACGGCGAGCTGCCGCTGGGCGATCACGAAGCCGGACCGTTCATGTCGCACACGCCGGATTTCGACCAGGTGGGCAACGGTCCGGCGGGCGGCGGATCGTGGGACGGCGTGCCGTGGCTGCTGTATGAATACGGCTACGTGAGCAGCTGGACGGTTTTCTTCAACCCGAAGTATCTGCGCCGGCTGGATTGTCCACAGACGATTCGCGGCGGCTATCCGCGCTTCCATAATTTCCGCTACGCATACAACAGCGCCAACGCCTCGGCCGGGGGGCATGCGGGCGGTTCGGGCGACATCATGAGCGGCGAAACCTGGCTCTTGCGCGACATCTGGATCGGTCCGCGCGACGGTTTTTACGCCGCCAATTATCCCGGCTATCCCGCCGACTACGAATACCCCTGGGGCGAAGGCGAATACGAAAACAAGCTCGAGCACGCCGTCTATGCCGACCTCGCCGTCCGCCTCGTCATCGGCGGCACTGACGAACGCGTGGAGTGAATATCTGAGATTGATTTGCAGATGTACTATTTTTTGGATGCGCCTTCCTGAATTTTCACCGGCATGGGCTCCGTGGCGGAGCCGGCGTAGAGCGAGAGGTGCGGGAAGGGAATTTCGATGCCTTCCTGGTCGAAGCGTTCCTTGATGGCGATGATCATTTCGTTCTTGGTGTTCAGCCAGTTCTCCTTGGCCGTCCAGACAGTCAGCAGCATGTCGATGGACGAGGAGCCGTAGCCCGTGAAGATGACTTGCGGCGCAGGCTCTTCGAGCGATTGCGGGAAGTGATGCGCCACTTCCAGCAAAACGTCACGCACGCGGCGCAGATCTTCCTTGTATGCCACGCCGACGTTGATGTCCACGCGGCGAATGGGAAACCTGGTGGCTGTGGTGACTTGAGTTTTGAGAATGGTTTCGTTCGGAATGCGCACGAACTTGTTGTCAAATTGGCGCAATTTAACCGAGAGCGCGTCGATGGAAAGCACGACGCCGGTGACGCCGTCGACAGTGATGACATCGCCCACGACAAAGGGCTTTTCCACGACGAGAAACAGGCCGCTGATCAGGTTGCTCAGCGTGGTCTGAGCGGCGAAGCCGATGGCGACTCCGGCGATGCCCGCCGCGCCGAGGATGTGCACGAGCTCGAAGCCTAATTCTCCCAGCACGGAGATGCCGATCAGCGCCATGCCGCCATAGACGATCAATTTATTGACGATCAGGCCGTGCTGAGGGGAGTAATGCTTGGAGCAGTAGCGCTGCGAAAATTGTCCCAACCAGATGATCAGCGGGATGCCCAGCAGGATCCACGAGGCGATTCGCAGCACATGCGCGTTTTGGATTGCCATTTCTTTCAAGATGTCCATGTCAAAACCTTTGGCGGTCTGTCTTAATCAAATCCAGTGATCTGGCGCATGGAATCAACCGCGCGGACAAAGAGGTTGCTGCGGCTGGGATCGCGCGGACCGCAGATTTTTATGGCTTTTGGCGCGGCGGCAGGAGGTTTGCCCGCGGCGGTGATTTGGCTCGATCCATCGCTGCTTTGCAGCCGCACTGTCGTCTCGTCGGACCAGAGTTGATTTTCCATTTGATATAGCGAAAGTCCGCGCACGCGCAAACAGATTTTTTCCACGGTCAGCTCGGCGTCGGTTTCGTTGATGATTTTCACCGGGCAGATGGCCAGGTGCGTCTTGTTTGGATTGATCTCGCATTCTGTCCGTGCGCTGGAACTGATCCAGAAGCATAACTCGCCGTGGAAGAAGTCGCCGAACCAGGTGTCGGAAAGTATGACCGTGGCGATTTCGACGATCTTTTTCTCGCCGGGCGATACGGCCGCCAGGCAAATCCAAACCGGGCAGCGGACATAAACCTGCGACTGCGCGCCGGCCGGTAGAATAAAAGCGTGCTCCGGTTTGACGACGACAGGCCGATCCGGAAAGTGCGGAGAAAAACGAAGGGCTTTGAATGCATTCGTGCGCCAGCGTTTCCATTCCGCATCGTCCTTGCCGACGACTGCATTTGAACCGGGCGGCAAAGATTTGCCGGAATTGTCGAGTGGATCGTGTTCGTACCAATGGCGAAGCCAGAAGTCGTCGCCGTCCCTGCGGCATTCCAGCCGCAGGTCGCCGCATTGCCAAGATTGCGTCACGTTATCATCCAGCGCAATGTCGCTCCAGGGACCGATGTCCAACGATTCTTTCGGTTTTAATTTCATGTTTTATCAGTCCGACTTATATCGCGTTTTTCAGCATTTCAATGCCAATAAACTATATGTCATCCGGGAGATGGAATTTCATAAAAAAAATACAGAAAGCTAATGCATATGGCCAATGTCAATATCACCAATAGTGTTGTGACGAAGACTTCTGTTTTTCTTCGTTTTTTTTCGCGAAGCAACCGATGATCGATTGGAGATTCCACAGCGCTTCTCCATTTGAATATCATTCCAGCATTTTTACCATGGCCTGGATCGCGCTGGCGATGCTTGCGTTGAGTTCAACGAGATTTTTCGCCAGCATGTAAGCCGGCGTGGTGACGATTTTGTTTTTCGCGTCGATATGCACATCGGCTGCGCTGTTTTTCAAGATATGCTTCGCGCCTACGCTTTCGATCACTTCGGCCGCTCCGCCTTCGTTGCCGATGGTGACTTCAGGCGACGCGGAGGCAAGCGCCTTGGCCACGACGACCGGCGCGATGCAGAGCGCGCAAATCGGCTTGCCGGCCGCGTGCATGGCTTGGAGCAAGGTCTCGACTTCCGGCAGCACGGTCATCTCATGGCCTTTGAAATCAAAGTCGCAGAGGTTCTTCGCCGCGCCGAATCCGCCGGGCAGTACAAGCGCGTCGAGTGAATCCGAGGAGACGTCAGCGAGCGATTTGATTTTACCGCGGGCGATGCGCGCGGATTCGGCGAGCATGCCGCGCTTTTCGCCTTCGACCGGCTCGCCCGTCAGGTGATCGACGACATGCGCCTGGTCGTGATCCGGCGCGATGCAGACGGTATCGCAGCCGGACTGTTGCAGCGCGAGGAGCGTCAGCACGGTTTCGTGAATTTCAGCGCCATCCATCACGCCGCAGCCGGAAAGCAGCACTCCAACTTGATGCGCCATGACAACCCTCCAGTTTCAATGTTTGCGATGGATGGATCCAAACACAGCGATGCGTGCATGTCTAGTCTGATGGTTGCGGAAGCAAATAAAAAGGAAGCGCGCGATCATTGTGTGTTCAAGATGGATCGGCGTGACTGAAGGCTGATACGGCCGTCGTTGTGTCAGTTGTTTTCCTTGGTTAGTTCAGCGCTGAAGATGTTGAGCGTTTCTTCAAACAGGTTTTTAAGTTTCTCGAACTGTTCGTCCAGCATTTCGATGTTTCCGCTTTTTCCTGCTTTTTCAAATTCATAGGCAAGTTCACGGATTTGCGTGGCGCCGACGTTGCCCGATCCGCCTTTGAGCGTATGCGCGATGGCGTTCACCGCCGCGGCGTCCTTGCGTTGCAGGGCATCGTGCAATTCCTCCAGTTGTATCTGCGCCTGTTCGCGGTACAGATCAATGAGTTCCCGTTTGAATTCGGCGTCGCCATCGCAAACGGCGTCCAGGTGCTCCAGATCGATCAGCTGTTGCATGGGAAGGCCTCCTTGTGGACCGATGTTTTTCGGCGGAGCGACTTTTTTGCGCGCCCAGCGCTTGATCATCAGGCAAAGATCAACCGGCTGCACCGGCTTGCTGATGTAATCATTCATTCCCGCATTGATGCATTTTTCCCGGTCGCCTTTCATCGCGTTGGCGGTCATCGCGATGATCGGGACATGCGGATGATCGCCTTCCAGCCAGCGGATGGCGCTTGTCGCTTCATATCCGTCGAGCACTGGCATCTGGACGTCCATCAGGATGATGTCATAGGATTTTTTCTGAGCCGCTTCGACGGCTTCGCGTCCGTTCGACACGGCGTCGGCGTGGAATCCGTATTTCGCGAGGATTTTCAGCGCGACTTTTTGATTCACGATGTTGTCTTCAGCCAGCAAGATCTGGACGTCGCTTTCATCAGTAATCTCTTGTTCTTTGAGGCTGTGTTTCGTCACAAGCCTTGGCTGGGGCGGTTTTTCCGCTTCAGGCACATCGAGCAACACTTCCGAGAGGGCGTCGAAGAGCTGCGATTGCCGCACCGGCTTGGTGAGATAGGCGTTGCATCCGATTTTCAGAAATTTATTCGCGTCGCCGCGATGTCCGACGGAGGTGAGCAGCAGGATGCGTAAGTCATCGAACTGCTTTTGCCGGCGGATCGTACGGGCGACCGTTTCGCCGTCCATTTCGGGCATCTGATAGTCCAGCATCAGGGCGTCATAGGGCGTATTGTTGTTGATCGCCTCTGCGAGTATCTGGATGCCTGCCTCTCCGCTGTTCGTGGAATGCACTTCACAACTGTAGGCATGCAGGATTCTTTCCAGCACTCGGCAGTTGGTTTCATTGTCATCGATGACCAGAATGCGGGAACCGCGGATGTCCTGTCTCAATTTTGTGATATTGCCGGCCGCCGCGGCGTGCTCGGCAAGCAGCGGAATTTCGAAACTGAAACGGCTGCCTTTGCCGGTTTGGCTATGTAATTCAATTCTGCCGCCCATGAGCTCGACAAGGCGTTTGGAGATGGTCAGCCCCAGGCCAGTGCCTCCGTATTTCCGGGTCGTGCTGCCGTCGGCCTGGGTGAAGCTTTCGAATATCGCATGTTGACGTTCCGGCGGGATTCCAATGCCAGTGTCTTCGACGGAGAAGCGGACATGAACGATGTTGCCGGAGTGCTTGGCGATCTCGACGCGAATGTCGATGTTGCCGTTTTCGGTGAATTTGACTGCGTTTCCGGTCAGGTTGAGCAGGATTTGACGAATGCGTTCCGGATCGCCCTGCACGCTGATGCTCGCGCTGGGATCCACATAGCACGTCAGCTCCAGTCCTTTTTCATGCACCTTGGCAGCCATTAAATCAGCCACACTTTCGACGAGATAGCTGAGCTGGAACGGGATGCATTCTATGTCGAGCCGGCCGGATTCAATCTTGGAGAAGTCGAGGATGTCATTGATCAACGTGAGCAACGAGTTGCCGGCGCTGCGGACGGTTTCGACGGAGTCGCGCTGCTCGGCGTCCAGCTCGGTGTCGAGAAGCAGGCCGGTCATGCCGATCACGGCGTTCATCGGCGTGCGGATTTCATGGCTCATATTCGCCAGAAACTCCGTCTTCGTGCGGGCGGCTTCCTCGGCGATGTCCTTGGCTTGGTTGAGCTCGGCATAGGATTGGGAGAGACGCTGCATCATGTCATTGAATGATTCCGCGAGTTCTTGTATCTCGTCGTTGGTGTTGATCGACACCGTTTGCGTCAGATCGCCGATAGCGGCGTTGCGCGTCACGGTGTTGAGCTTTTGGATCGGCAGGGTGAGCCTGCGCGCCGCGACGATGGAAAGCAAGATCCCGACGATCAGGCAAAGGACCGCGGCCCAGGCAGCGCTGATGTAGATTTCCCTGAGTTCCCTATAATAGGCGTCCAGCGACAGTCCGATTTTCATCCAGCCCCATTTAATCCCGAGATAGACGAAGGGATAAGTGTAGATATACACTTTTGTGTTGAATGGCTCGCCTTCATGAAATTCACCGCGGTTTTCAGTATTAATGGTCGGCAATTGTCCAGATTCCAGGTCTTCCTGAATCCATCCATCCTTCAAGTGCGTCAAGGCGAATCCGTCTTTGCGGATGATCTGCACCATGACGATATTTTCACGGCGGTTGACGACCGATTGGCAGTGATCGATCACGTTCACATAGTCTTCGGTGACCACTCCTTCGGCTGTCACTTGATCGATCGACACGGCGATGGATTGCGCGAGCGTGTCCAGGATTTCAATGACTTCATCATGCTGGCGAATAATGAGCAGGGACACGAAAGCGAAGACCGTCACCGTCATGATGAGGATGGAAAACAGACAGATGCGGCTGAAGATGGAGTGCTTGTATCGAATCATTGCATGGCGCTCAATTTAATTTTGCTGGGGCTGTCGTTGATCGCGTATCCTTTCCACAGCCAGTAATCGATTTTCTTGCCTGTGGATTGTTCGTATTCCCGCGCCAATTCCTTCAGGTTATTGAGATAGTTGTCATTCCAAGCCTCGATTTTATTCACTCGGAACAGCGTCATGATTTGCCGGCCTTCCGGCGTGTCGCCCAGATTCATCGTCGCGTCGATAGTGGTTTTGCGTTGATCGTCCGGGATGTCGGCCAGCCGGGAAAAACCGGTTAGCCCCTCCAGCAACGGTTTCGATTCGGCCAGGATGGTCAGACGTTTTCCGATTTGAGGGTTGAGTTCATTCATCACATTATACGAAGTGCGGGACACGACGCAGGCGTCCATCTGGCCGAAAAAAACCGGCAGGATCGTTTCAGATGATTTTTGGGCGAGCTCGATCCGGCCCAGGAACTGCTCAGCCTCCGGGAGATTCTCCCGCTTGAGGATCACATCCAGCCACACCGCTCCGGCCATCCCGGCGATGCCGGTTTCAATCAGCATTCGTTTGCCCTTCAAGTTCGCCAGGCTGCTCACGCCGTTTTTTACAGATGCGAGCAGCACGTATGACATTTCCGCCGCCTCGCCGCGAACCTGGACGGCGTAAGGTTCCACGATGGAGCGATCAGGTAAGGCGACGTACTCAAGGGCGTGGATCGTGACGGTATCGACTTTTCGATCCAGCAAGGCTTGGTAAATCTCCTGATAAGTGTGGTAGAATTTCCCTTCACTGCCGCGCCTGTCGTACTCGATGCTGGTCATCCACAGACTGATCGCCGTTTGCGCGTCTTTTAGATTCACGCCGGTGAGCTGCATGGTGGTTATCCCGTGCGGATAGGCGTTTTCACCGACATCGCTTGCCGCGGGCGATGTGAGCGTGTCATCATCGGCTGCCATGACGATACCGGCAAGCCCCATGACGCAAATGAGCGCTATGAGCCGCAGTCGTGATGACAAATGGAATCGAGTAACGCGCATGAAGGGATGCCTTGTTATGTTGAGCCGACAGCATTCATAATTTTTAGCGAAACGGAAAATGCATTTTATATCTGCGTTTCACTTGTCTTACTGTATTTGATCGTCTTTTCCGCGCTTAACATGAAGCGGGATTCTTCATTTTTTTGTAACCTCTGCGTTTCGCTCAATGCTTTTTTCCAGCATCCACTGGGCGAACTTCTTGCCGGATCTTTCTTCATATTCTCGCACAAGCGCCTGCAAGTTAACCAGGTAGGATTCGTCCCATAGCGCGACTCCGCTGGATTGGAAGAGATTCATAAACTGTTCCCCTTCCGGCGAGTTTCCGATGTTGAACACCATATTTTTCAGGTCTTGAAGCTCCTCTTCGCTCCAATCAACAAGCGTGGAATGACATGAAATCACTTCAAGGAGCGGGGGAGATTCGAGCAGGATTTTGACGCGCTTTCCAATCTGGGGATTTAATTCCTGCATGACCATGAAGGAACGTTTGGGCACGACGCATGCATCGGCTTGCTTGAAGAAAACGGGAAGGACTGCGGCGGATGGCTTTTCAACAAGCGTTGTTTCGTCGAAGAACCGGCTGGATTCCGGCAGCTTCTGGCGCATCAGGATTACTTCCAGCCATAATGAGCCAGTCAGTCCAGTGAAACCGCTTTCGAGCAGCACGGTTTTACCTTTTAAATCATTCAGGCTATTCGCGCCGCCTTTAATTGGGACTAGAACCACATAAGTCGTTTCTGGAGTTTTGTCACGGATGGTCGCACTAAACGGCTGAAGCACGGAACGATCGGGCAGCGCCAGATACTCTATGCCCAGTATGCTGGCGCCATTAACCTCGCCCGCGCGAACAGCTTTGTAGATTTCCAGGTAATCGGAATAGAATTTAACGCCGATGATATCTTTATGGGTTTTGCCATAAAGCGCTTTCAGCCATACTGTCGTTGCGGTTTCGGCGTCATGCACGTCGACGCCGGAGAGTTGGGTCAGCGACATTGCATGTGCGACGTTTTCCTTCTTTTTAACGTTCAAGGACGCCGTGGTTGGCGCGTCCTTGTCGGCGCCCATGATGTTGTCCGGACATGCCGCGCAGAACAAAGCAGCCACGCATAACATAGCGCAAACTCGCCAGCTTCGTATTATATGCATTTCAACAGTTTCGTCCGATTAATAGTATTATCATTCCTGTTCGGTCGGCTCCGATAGCAATTCGCCAATTGTCTTTTCCACTTCCGCGCCCACGATGAAATTCAATTCGTGCAAGGACTGGGCGTGCTGATGCAAGGATTGCAAGTAGCTGACTTCGATCAACACTTCGGTCAGCTGCGCTTCGATCATATCTTTGGTTTCCACTAATTCATTACGGTACGCCCGGATATTGAGATCACGGTTTTCCTGGGCGGAGACGTAGGCGTCTCGTGCGGCGACGGCCTGATGACCCGAGCCTTCCAGCGTATAGAGCGCTTGCTTCACCTGCAAAGCGAGTCCTTCGCGGAACAAGATGCCTTGGTGTTTGAATCGTTCGAGTTTGCTTTCGGCTTCGCGGACTTCGTTGATCGTGCGGAAGCCGCGAAACAGCGGCAACTCCATGCCCACGCCGGCGCTCCATGTGTCTTTGTTGCTCATCATCCCCGAATCCAGATCATTTTCCAGATGAACCAGTTCGCCAAAGAGGGCGATTTTGGGATAGTGTCCGCTTTGGGCTTGCAGCAACTGCGCCCGGGCCGCTTTAAGTCCGGCCTTTACGCGGTTCCAGTCGGGATTGAAGATGAAGGCGCCGCCGATGGCGTTTTCCGGTTTTATTGCGACGGTCTGGCGGGGGAGTTCTGGATTTTCCAGCTCGATTTCCTGAGTCCATTCCAGTCCAGCGGAAAAAGCCAGCACGGCCCGCGCGAGTTTCTCCTGGCTTTGGAGAATGGCAAGATTGGAGCGCAGGGTCTCCACGAAGATTTTATTGCGCAAAAAATCCGTTTTATCAACCGTGCCTGAGCCATTCAAATACATGGATTCGGTCAGTTTTAAAGTGGATTCCATGCGTCGCAGTGCGATGTCGATGGCATTGGTCAGCTCATGCAGAAAGACCGCCATGTCGTAATATTTTTGAATGTCGTAATTCACCTGTAAATCCGATCGGCGCGCCTCCTGTCGCGCGGCTTCAAAGCCGAAACGGGCCTGGTCGTTCAGCGCGGTTCGCAGGCCGCCGGTGTAGAGCGGCCAGGTTGCCTTCAATGCCACGACGCCCAGCTGGCGGTCCTGGATTTTGACGCGCTGTTCAGGCACATCGACGCCGCCGGTGGTCGTCATCGCTGGGATCTGGATGGGCATCCCTGGAATGGGCAGCGTCATTGCCGGCGACTGCGCGCTGAAATTGTATGAGGAGGCGGGAAACACGAACAAGGGATCTTTCTCTTGAGTGGTCGCCGCGGCTTCCAGCGTGAGCTGCGGCCAGTATGCGGACATGGCCTGCTTCATCTGCGCTTCGGCGATATCAAGCGTATATCGCGACACCGGCCGCAGGCGGCTGTTCACCAGAGCCAGCGCGATGCAATCTTCGCGGCTGAGCGGTTGCTTGGACTCCACTTTCGCCAAGGCGGCGTGATAATCAGGATTGGAAGGCAGCCAGATGCTGTCTTCGGTTTTTGACATGATTTCCGCGTCTTTTTCGCTCTGGATCCAATCGGCGTAGCGCTCTGTTTCCAATTGCTTTTCCAGTGAGGCATAATATGCGTCGCGGTTCCAAAAGCATCCGGTCAGCAAGACGGCGATGCCGATTGATAAAAGGCAGCGTAGCATTGGCGTATCCTTTCAGTCATGAAAGCGGTGAAGAGATTTGCATACTGATTGTTAGATCGGAAAGAATTAGCAGAATCTTAATATTTTGATTTTTACTGAAAATTGGACTGTGCAACTGATA
Source organism: Candidatus Sumerlaeota bacterium (assembly GCA_016928995.1). Classification (GTDB taxonomy): domain Bacteria; phylum Sumerlaeota; class Sumerlaeia; order JAFGJS01; family JAFGJS01; genus JAFGJS01. The sequence continues at coordinate 71,193 of JAFGJS010000137.1, forward strand.
AGAAGGATCGCCGATAGGGATAATGGTTTAAGCGCCTGTTTCTCAGCGATTTATGCATACGTGTTTTTTATTTCATGGGGATGTTAAAAACCGAAATGTTGAAATGCCGGGTTGAAATTTTGGCGGATTTCCTCAGCAAAAAACAGGAAGCAAGAGCAAAAAGGATGATCGTCAGTTTTTGCCTTTGTCTTTCGCGGGATAGTCCACGCGGAAATGATACCGGGCGCGCAACGATTTGGCGAACGAGTCGCCGATTTTCGACAGGTCTTGCAGGGTCAGCGGCGTTTCGCTGAATTGTCCGTCGCGGAACTTGGTTTCAATGGCGTCGCGCACAAGCCGCCGGATGTCGTCGTCGCGGATCAATTTTCCGGTCAATTTGGAAGTGGCCGTGGCCTCCACGGAGTCGGCCAGCATCAGCACCGCGGTCTCGATGGATTGCGGCTTCGGACCGGGATAGCGGAATTCCTCTTCGATCACGGGTTGGGCTTGGTCCGAGTTTTCATAAGCGCGCTGGGCCTGCGTGTAGAAGTATTGAATCAGCGATGTGCCGTGATGCTGCGGGATGAAGTCGATGATCGCCTCGGGCAACTTGTAGACGTTGCGCGCCATCTCGATGCCTTCCTTCACGTGGTTCTTGATGATCAGGCATGACATGTGCGGCGACAGGTCGTGATGGATTTTACGCTCCTCCTCGGTCACCTGGTTTTCGCTGTAGTATTTCGGTTTGAGCATCTTGCCCAGGTCGTGGAAGTAGCCGCCGGCCCGCACCAGCAGATGGTTCGCGCCGATGGCCTCGGCGGCGGATTCGGCGAGTTTCGTCACGCTCAGGCTATGCTGATAGGAGCCGGGCGCTTTTTCCTCCAGGTCTTTCAGGGCGGGGTGCGTGGCGCCGGTGAGTTCGAGCAATTTGAAATCCGTCAGCACGCCCAGGACGCTTTCACAAGCCACGAGCGTGGGGTATGTGGCGATGCTGCAAAGCAGCCCGTTGATCAGGCTCCAGATGATTTTCCAGTCGTCTGGCGGCGCTCCCGGTTCCTGGTTCACAAAGTGATAGACCAGATAGAGCAGCACGTTCACGCCGGAAATCCAGAGGCCGGTGCGCAGGATGTCGCTGCGTTTGCGGACGGTATAAAGCGAGGCCACGGCCGTGAAGCCGCTGAAGATGGCGAAGAGCACGGAGAAAAGCGGATCCGCCTGGGCGAAGAGCCCCAGCAGGATGGCGCCCGCGATGACCTGGATCAAAGCCAGCCGGGAATCGAGCATCACCGCTCCGAGGATCCCGACCGCGCCGGAAAGATAGAACAGCGCTCCGTATTCTCCGGCTCCGACGTAACTGTCGATTTCAATCGCCACGCGGGCGATCAGCAGCATCAGGATCGTGGGCAGCGCCGCGACCATGATGTTGTGCGAATTCATCGGCAGATGCGGCAGGAACTTACGCAGGTAGAGCGCGATGAAAAAGACGATGGCGATGATCACCAGCAGATGGCAGATGAATACCTCCACGCGATAGACGGTCATCTTTGCGTTGTAGGCATCGATGATGCTCTGGATGCGCGGATTGATGATCTGTCCTTCAGGGGCGATGACCGTGCGAATTTCAATGTCCAGCATGTAGTGCGGGACGTTCTGCCGCACGGTTTCTTCAGCCAGTTCCGTTCGTTCGATATTATAAATTAAATTTGGCTTAAGCAGGTGCGTCAGCAACAGCTCGTTGAATTCCCATTCGACCGTGCCTTGTTTGAAGCGTTCCCGCCGGTATTGATCCAGAAATTGCGGCAAGTCGCCTTCGTCGATCAGCTTCGAGCGGTCCAATTTTTTGCCTGATGGCAAGAGCAGAATAGGACGGCGCGGCTGCCGGGAAATTCGGTTGTAAAACGGTTGGCTGAGCAGGCTGTTTTCCTTCAGCACGAGTTCGATGGCTTCATGGGTCAGGCGGCGGAAACGTTCATTGGGCAGGATTGCCGCAAAACGGCGCGCCTGATCCTCAGTGATAGGTATCGCGGCGATCTGTTTGATTTTCTGTGTCGCTTGCTGGATTAGTGTCGCGCTGCTCAGGCTATCCTCATGCAGCGCGAGTTGTTCAATCAGGTCCACGACGTCCCGGCTGCGGCGTTCCGCCGCGGCGGCTACGGCGTCATTGCTGGAGCAAAAGACCGGCGCGCTTTCCAGCGCCAGGAGCTGGTCGCGTTCGAGGCGTTCGCTGTCCTCAATGCGGAGCGGAAAGGGCGCCAGGATGCGCTCCGGCGCCGGCTGACCGGATTCATAGGCGATACGGCGGAAGTGTCCGGTCAGCGTTTGCGAGCAGATCAACATCAACAGTGCGATGATCAACGCGACCAGAAACCAGCGCAGGCGCGAATCATGCCGTTTGGCGCTGTCGCGCAAAGATAAGGTTGACCGCCAGTTGCGATATGCCTTGATCAGATTTTTCATGCGCCGCCCGTATTGATTTAAATTCTAAACACGAAATTCCAAATCCGAAACAAATTCAAAACTGAAAAACTCCAATGATCTAAAACAAATCCTCATTTGCCGATTCGATCTGTCCGACGAGTCTGACAAGTCCGACCGGTCCGACGGATCCAACCACCCAATGAAATTATTGAACCGGCCGCTGATTGGCTTCGGCTTCGGCCTGCTTCATTTTTTCGCGGATGATGTCGTTGCGATCATAGGCCTTGATGATTTTCTGCACCAGTTCATGCCGCACCACATCCCGCTCATTGAAGTATTGAAAATGAATTTCGTCGATCCCTGCAAGGATTTCTTGCACCTGCACGAGCCCGGAATCCCGTTTGTGCTCCAGGTCGATTTGCGTCACGTCGCCCGTGATGACGGCCCGCGAGTCGAAACCGAGGCGCGTGAGGAACATTTTCATCTGCTCGCCGCTGGTGTTTTGCGCTTCGTCGAGGATCACGAAGGCGCTGTTCAGCGTGCGGCCGCGCATGAACGCCAGCGGCGCCACCTCGATCACGCCGGACTCGATGCATTCGCGCACCCGCTCCGCTTCCATCATTTCATACAGCGCGTCGTACAGCGGGCGCAAGTACGGATTGATTTTCGCTTCCAGGTCGCCGGGCAGGAAACCGAGCCGTTCGCCGGCTTCCACGGCGGGCCGCGCGAGGATGATCCGCCGCACTTTTTGTTGCGTCAGCGCCGAAACCGCCATGGCGCAGGCCAGGTACGTCTTGCCCGTGCCGGCCGGACCGATCCCGAAGACGATGTCGTAGCGCCGGATAGCGTCAACATATTCTTTTTGACCTGGAGTCAGCGGCGTCAGCACCTTGTTGCGCGCGGGGACGAGGATCTGATCCTTCAGCGCCTCCTTGATCGACGCCTCTCCCTTCGCTTCCAACTGGCTCATCGCGGCGTGCAGCTTTTGCCGGTCCATCTCGCGGCGTTCCTTTTGCCCGGTTTTGCGATGCAGTTCGAGCAGATCCTCGATCATGCCGGCGGTGCGCCGCACGTTGGCCGAGTCGCCGCTGATGCGCAATTCATTCCCGCGTGCAATGATCCGCGTGTCGCTGCGGCGCTCGATGTCGCGCAGTTGGCTGTCGTTGCGTCCGCAGAATTTCAGGATCTCGTCCTGCTCCAGCACAATTACATGTTCCGCATGGTCGTTCAAGAGTCGATTCCATTTCTCGCGTTCAGTGAAATTTAAAAACCGCTCCATGACCTGCTAACGAGCCAGTCCACGGTCAGGAAGCAATTAAGCATCGCATGCGGGAAAAGCAAAAGCAACTTTTTCCATTGTTTTGGTTTCATGGTTTTCATCGCCCAAGAGCTTCCTAAAGTCTCTTCCTGGCCAGTCGAAATCGCTATCGCTATCGGAATCGTTATCGAAAAAACAACAGCAACGACGATTACGATCCCGATCCCGAATAGCGAGAAGAAGGCAAGTTGAACAGACCTTCGTAAGGTCCTGTTTCATCTATCCCAACCGAAGAAAAATACATTGCGAGCTTCATCTTTATAATGCTCCAATCGCATGATGTAAATTGATGAATTTTTCGACTCGTGCAGCATTTACTGCGTCGCGAGGGACTGCTTTGATCTTATTATGTGCGATGAAAACGGCAAAACCGGGAATCATGCGGCAGTGATGAGGCGAATCGCCGTTGTGGTTGGGCTGACAGCGCTTTGCTGGGCGGCGCTGTCTCCTGTATTTTTGCGGCTTTTTTCGCCCGACGGCGCCCTGACGGACCATACAATCGCCGTGCTCCGCCGTTTGAGAGCGGAGATCAGTCTCTGCTTAGTAGCGCCATTCTCACTCTGGATCGCGCTGGCCGTCTGGCCTTTGCGCAGCTTTTCCCCAAAAACCGTCAAGCGGCTTCGGCTGCCTTTGTTCTGGCTGATGTCCGTGTTTTTTGGACTTGTTCTCCTGGGTTTGATCGGCGAGCTTTTCGTGGCCTGGAACGACTCGCAGGCGGATCATATGAAAGCGTACCGGCTGTGCGACAATCCACGATTGGCCTATGAACACGTCCCGTCGGTGGAGACGAAAGAGAAGGGCGTTCTGTATCGGATCAATGCAATGGGGTTTCGCGGGGAGGAGTGGCCGCTTGATGACAGCTGCCGCGTGATGATCGCCGGCGATTCAGTGTTATACGGCTATTATGTGCCGCAGGAGAAGACTTTCTGGTCGATCATCGACCAGCGCGCGAGCGAGAAAGACGGCTTGTCCGGCTGGCTCCACGCACTTGGCGTCAATGGCTACGGAACGTATCAGGAGTGCGAGTTGATCCGGGTTTACAGCCCGATTCTGAAGCCGCGGGTGGTATTGCTGGCTGTTTGCCTGAATGACGCGGACGATCCCTATGAGCATATCAATTGGCCGGGCGACATTGCGTTGCCGCCGGAAGCCGTGCCCAATCCGGAATTGCGCCGGCAGAGGCTGGCTGCGAAGGAGCAGGCCGGACAGCCCGTGACGGGCATGCTGTCGTTGATCCAACGGGCCGGCCGGCGGTATTCGCGCCTTTACCGCTATGTGGAAGGACGCGTTTACATGCTGAAGCATCAAAACACTTTTTATAACGACCAGTTGAAACGGCTGAGCGATCCCGATTCACCGGAGATCCACTGGATGGGCGAGCAGTTCGAGACGATTCAGCAGTTCTGTGCAGCTCATCAGATGGAATTGGGCGTGGTGATTTTTCCGTTGCGCTGCCAGCTGACCGAGAATCATCCTTTCGCCACACAACCACAAATAGTCATCAAAGACCTATGCGAGCGATTGGGATGTCCCGCGCTCGATCTGACTTCGACATTGGCGGACACAGGTGGTGTGCGGAATTTCGTGGATTACTGTCACTTGTCGGTAAAGGGACATGAAGTTGTCGCGGACAAGTTATACAGCTGGTTGCTTTCCCAATTTGAATCACTGAAACCATCGTCCGATCCAGCGCCGAATCCAATGGACCAAAATAATTAGGGGCGATTGAGCACAATCGCCCCTATCCCATGCTGCTTTTTTTTAATGATTAAATGCGTGTCTGCTTGAACTGCGGCAGATGCGCTTTGTTCTTGCGGAACATTTCGTTCACCATTTTCCGGATTTCCGCCAGCGACAGCACGCTCGCCGTGAGCGGATCGTGCGCGATGGCCTGATAGATCAGCTCCGGATCGCCGTTCGCCTCGGCCTCCACGGCCATCATCTCGATTTGCGCGCTCAGCCCCGTGAGCGCCGCGCATTGCGGCGGCAGCGCACCCACGTGGATCGGCTGAAAGCCGTTTTTGGAAACAACGACAGGGACTTCCACGCATGCGTCTTGCGGCAGATTAGTCACCAGGTTCGTGTTGGGCACGTTGCCGTTGAAGATGAATGGCTCGCCTCCCAGCCGCGCGTTGAGGATGTAGGCTGCGTACTCATGCCCGCGCTCCAGCCGGATCGGCGCATCCTTTTTCAACCACTCGCGTGTTTCCTTTTTCCAGGAATGATCCCGCTCCAGGTATTCGTTCAGGATGAAGGCGTAATGCCCCGGATTCCAGCCCGTGCCTTTCGTGCAGTATTTCTTGATCAGGTCCGGTCGTTTGCGGAACCACCAGTTGTACTCCGAGTTGTGCCCGGACGATTCCGTGACGTAGCGCCCCAACGCGAGGAACATCTCGTTGCGCACCTGCTCGTGATTATAGATGCCTTTATTTTTCGAAACGACTTCCTTCAGTTTGGGATACACATCCTGGCCTTTGTGCTCCAGTTTAAGGTACCAGGCCATGTGATTGATCCCGGCGCAGGTGTAGTTCAGCTCGTGGTACGGAATTTCGAGCCAATGCGCCAGCATGCCGGCCGTTCCCTGCACACTGTGGCACAGGCCGGTCAGTTGGATCGACGTTTTGCGCTGCATCGCGTGACACAGCATCGCCATCGGATTGGTGTAGTTCAGCATGATCGCGTTGGGGCAGATTTGCGCCATGTCGCGGCAAATGGCAAGCATGGTCGGGATCGTGCGTAGCGCGCGGAAGATGCCGCTCGGGCCGCGCGTATCGCCCACGTTGATGTTAACGCCGTATTTCTTCGGGATTTCGATGTCGTGGCGCCAGACGCGCGTCGCGCCGCAAAGAATCGTGATCAGCACGGCGTCGGCGCCCTTGAGCGCTTTGCGCCGGTCGGTCGTCGCGCTCACCTTCGCCGGGTAATTGCCCAGCGCGATGATCTTCTTGCAGGCCCGCAGCGCGAAATCCAGCCGCTCCTTATTGATGTCCACCAGCGCGATCTCCGCGTTTTCCATCAAGGGAAACGTGAGCAGATCGCGCACCAACGCGCGGGTGAATCCAATGCTCCCCGCGCCGATAAAAACGATTTTCGCCATTGTTGAATCCTCATTGTAACGATGATAAGCCGAACAATTCCCTCCGACCAAAGCAGATCACCAAACAGCAAGTCAAGGCGAGTATTTTGTTTTCGATCAGTCAATCGGCCCTCGAAGAGGGTCGAATATGAATAGCCACGGGTGATCCGCCGCAGGCGGTGAACCCGTGGGAGAGATTGAAAGCATCCGGTCCCCGAAGGGGGCCAATTGATGTGCGGTTATTTCAAAAACCGTTCATCAAACTCGATTCCTTCTTCGGCAAGCAGCTGTTTAAATTCATCGATGAACGAAACCTTCCTATGATGCTCTTCCTGCCGCATGATGTAATGGGTCACCTTGTCCTTGTCTGCATGCGATTTGGTGAATCCGCCGTATCCAACCTGCCAACCGGGGAAATCCGGAAATATTTTTTCTTTCTTGATCCATGCGGCGCTGCTGGTCTTCATGTCCCGAATTAAATCCGCCAACGCAACCGTAGGGTGCAGACTAGTCAACATATGAAGATGATCTTCGGTTCCATTCAGGCGATATAAATGCGATTTTTTATTCTTCAGGATACCCCACATATAGCGGAATAATTCCGGGCGTTGATCCGCCACGAGCGCCGGGATGCGATTTTTCGTCGAGTAAACGATGTGGTAGTATGTTTGCACATAGCTGGACATAGGCGCGCCTTTATATTGGCCCCCTTCGGGGACCGGATGGTTTCGTTTTCTACCACGGGTTCCCTGCGGTCACCCGTGGCTATTCATGTCGGGCCCTTTTCAAGGGCCGAATTGTATCTTTTCTCGTGGCTAATCATGTCAGACCCTCTTTGAGGGCTGGATTTTCAATATTTTGAGATTTACCAACCGCAGCCCTTTTCAAGCAAGGTCAAAGCAACAATCTTTTGATCCACTGTGTTTCGCACGAAACCGCTTGTCAGCAGCGCGGTATCAATGCTATCCTGTCGCATTGATTGGACGCCGGAAGGTTGCGTGGACCGGCGAGAAGCGTCATTTCCAGCGAGGAGGAGGCCTGCATGCCTGAAGCGACGATTGCGACGATCGATCCGTTGTTTGCGGAGATATATCTTTCCGCGTTGCGCGAGAGTGAACTCAAGGTGTATCCCAAGGAGGAGAACCTCGACGCCTGGGTGCGCTCCGTGGATATCCAGCTGATTTATGACGATTCCAATCAGCTGGAAGAAGCGCGTAGGATCATCGAAGAATTACAGTTGGAGTAAAGCGACACCGTTATGCGTTATCGATACACTCAGTTTGATCCGCGGATCATCGAAGCCGCGCGTGAGAAGCAGCTGACGGATCTATTCTTGCAGCTGCTGATGCACGCGGGCGGCGATGTGGACCGGGCGTTGGGATATTTGGACGACATCGCCGAGCGTTACGGACTCTGGGACGAAGAGATGGACCTGGAGCGGTTCAAGGAACTGCTGGAGCAGGAGGGTTACATTCGCGCGGATCAGTTTCACGGCAAGGGCAAGGGCGAGCGCCGCAAGGTGGAACGCGCGCGCTACAAGCCGACGCGCAAGGCTGAAAAGGCGTTGCGCTCGGACGCATTCGAGCAGCTTTTCTCTAATTTGCGTCCCGATTCGCTGGGGGGCGGTCACCTGACACCGTACGCGGGATCGGGCGGCGAGAAGCTGCCGGAGACGCGGCGTTTTGAGTTCGGCGACCGGCCGCAGGATCTGGACTACGTGGGGAGCATCTCGAACATCCTGCGCCGCACCGGCGATGACGGACTCGACGCCATCGAGGACGACTTGCAGGTATTCGAGACGGAGCACGCCACGAGCTGCGCCACGGTGCTGGCGCTCGACATCTCGCATTCGATGATTCTGTACGGCGAAGATCGCATCACGCCGGCCAAGCGCGTGGCGCTGGCCATGGCTGAGCTGATCCAGACCAAATACGTGAAGGACTCGCTCGACGTGATCGTGTTCGGCGACGAGGCGCGCGTGATCGATCCGCGCGAACTGCCGTACGTGCAGGTCGGGCCGTACCATACGAACACAAAGCATGCATTGAGCCTGGGGCAGCAGCTGCTTGAGCGCAAGAAACAGGTGAACAAGCAGATCATCCTGATCACTGACGGCAAGCCCAGCGCAATCCATGACGGCTCGCGAATCTACATCAATTCATACGGTCTTGACGCGCGCATCGTGAACGAGACGGTGGAAGAGGCGCAGCGCTGCCGGCGCAAGGGCATCCTGATCACCACATTCATGATCACGTCGGACTCCTACCTCAAACGCTTCGTGGAGCGCATGAGTGAAGCCTGCAAGGGGCGCGCGTATTATGCTGATTTAAATAATCTTGGCAAGTTTGTCTTGATGGACTACGTCAAGAACCGCCGCAAGCAGGTTTAGGCGGATTATACCTTCTCGCTTGTTTTCTTCTCAACAATTCACAATGAGCAATTGGCAATTGGGCATTGTGAATTGCCAAGGAAAGAAAAGCTGTCAGGTTGCTTCCATTGAGTGGATGTGCTCAAAATGATCCATGCTTGCACATTTTATCTTTATTGAATGATGATTATAACTTGCCGGGACAAATGTCCATTGGACCAATTCAATTCTTCCGGTGTTTTATCATGAACAACAGCAAGATCCGGAGAGAACTAGCGCATGCGGCTGCGTTGCTGATCTATGAAGGGCATGAGTCCGAGTACGCCCGCGCCAAGCGGAAGGCCGCGCGTCAGCTCAATGTGCCGCTGAAGGGACCGACAGGCGATTTGCCGTCCGATGCAGAAGTTCATGACGCCCTGCTGGACTTGGCGCGTCTGCACGAAGGCGAGGGGAGCGCGAACCGTCTGGCGCAGATGCGGCAGGCCGCGCTGGAGATGATGCGGGAATTGGACGAGTTTCAGCCGCGGCTCACCGGCAGTGTGCTGTCCGGCAAGGTGCGCGAGGGATCGGACGTCAACCTGCACGTCTATACAGAGGAGCATGAGGACATCGGCCGCGCGCTGGATGCGCTGGGGACGCGCTGGAATATCGAACACAAGCAGATCACGCGTTGCGGCAAGCCGTTTGAGCGGCTGTGTTACTATTTCGATTTTCAGGGCTTCGAGTTTGAATTGGCGGCGTATGAGCCGGGGGAGCGGAATCATCGCGGCCGCAGCTCGATCACGGGCAAGACCATCGAATGCGCCACGACACGCGAGTTGGAGCGGTTGATGGAGGAACGGCATCCCGATAGCGTAGGGGAGGTGCAGCCCAGCATGCCCGATCTGTGGCAGAGCATTCGCGCCCTGCTGGAGAATCTCTCTACCGTGCGGGAGAACACGCGTTGGCATCCGGAAGGCAACGCACTGATCCACAGTTTGCAGGTGTTCGAACTCGCCCGCGAGCATCGGCCTCGGGACCGGGAATTCTTGCTCGCCGCGCTGCTGCACGACGTCGGCAAGGGACTGGATTCATCCCATCATGCGCAGGCCGCGCTCGATGCGCTTGACGGCCTGATCGAACGCCGCACCGCTTGGTTGATCGAGCATCACATGGTTATACTTGATTATCGACGCGGCAGGCTTTCCGACGCGGAACTCGAAGTCGTGGCGCGTTCTCCCTGGTTTAGCGACTTGGAACTACTTCGCCGTATCGACGACGCCGGCCGGGATCCCGGCGCCCAGACATGCACCTTGGACGAAGCGCTTGATTTTCTCCGCGCGATTGGCAGTTAAATCTGCGCATTATCTCACTTCCAATGAGCAAGGTGTGCCAGGCAAAGTGGGAGCGACCGTCGCAGTCACGAAGATTCGGGGCTGGAGTCAATCTCTCCCACTTGATATGGATGCCAAAATGAATCGGAAATGATATTATGTTATTGAATATCGCAATCCCGGCTCGTATGGTCATGCGATTTCACTGTTCGAGGTTCATGCAAGGATGAAAACGATGACTCAGCCGATTCTTTTTTGGAGCACCAACGACCCTGAGCGGCGGAAGCCCGGCTTGGATTTTTCCGACGCCCTGATGCAGGGGCTTGCGCCGGACAAAGGGCTTTACATCATGCGGCGGGAGGATCTGCCGCAGGTTTCGGCTGCAGAATTGGCGGAGTTCTCCGGTTTGCCCTATAGCGAAATCGCCTTTCGCATCATGCGTCCATTTGTCGAAGGCCGGATTCCCAGCGACGTTTTTCACGCTATCTGCGAAGACGCCTATAATTTTGACGTACCGGTCGAGCAGTACGCACCGGGGCGCCATATCCTGCGGTTGGATCGCGGTCCGACCGCGTCGTTCAAGGATTTCGCCGCGCGCATGATGGCGCGATTGATGCAGCATTTTCTCAAGGAGCAGGGGCGCAGCGCGACGATTCTCACCGCCACTTCAGGCGACACTGGCGGCGCCGTGGCTGCGGCGTTTCATGGACTGGAGAATGTCCGCGTGGCGGTGCTGTATCCCGGCACGGAAGTCAGCGCGCGCCAGCGCCGGCAGATGACCACGCTGAAGGATAACGTGTTCGCCATCGACATCGACGGCAAGTTCGACGACTGCCAGGCGCTGGTTAAGCATGCCTTTGTCGATCCGGACCTGACGGGCTATGAACTGACCAGCGCGAATTCGATCAACGTCGGCCGCCTGATTCCGCAGAGCGTGTATTACTTTTACGCCGCCAGCCGGGTGCAGGCCAGCGAGGATAAGCCATTGGCCATTTGCGTGCCCAGCGGCAATTTCGGCAACCTGATGGGCGGGCTGCTGGCCAAGCACATGGGCCTGCCTGTGGCGAAGTATCTTGCGGCGGTGAATGAGAACGACGAGGTGCCGATCTATTGGCGCACGGAAGAGTACCGGCCCGTGGCGCCGTCGCGCAACTGCCTGTCCAACGCGATGAACGTCGGGCATCCGAGCAACCTGTCGCGCGTGGTGGCGCTGTATGGCGGCACGATGGACGAAACGGGCGAGGTGCATGCGCAGCCGGACATGGATGCGATGCGCCGCGACATCGCCAGCGTGGAGGTGAGCGACGAAGAGACGCGGCTGGCGATCCGCGAGTGTTATCAGTTGCACAAGACGGTGATCGAGCCGCATGGCGCCGTGGGATATTGCGCCGTGCAGAAGCTCGGCTTCCCTGAAAAGTACACGACGATCTTTCTTGAGACCGCCCATCCGGCGAAGTTTCCCGAAGTCGGCCAGGAAGTCATCGGCGTCGATCCGGAGTTGCCGGAATCGATGCAGCAATCCGAAGCCAAGTCCGAAGTTAATTTCGCCTGCTCCGCCGAATACGCTGAATTCAAGGAAATGCTGGTTGATTTGTTGAGTAATACCAAATAGTGATAGAAAAGAGTCATCGTCATTACGCTAAGCCATGTCCGATAAATCCCCCGAAGGGGGATCAACATGAATAGCCCCGGGTGACCGTAGCGCTGTAAGCGCAAGGGAACCCGGGGAAGAGCAATATTTAAATCCGTCCCCGAAGGGGGCGAACCATAAACAAACATGAATCGGGCAGAGCTAGGGCTCTGAAGAAGCCACATGCAATTTCTGGATTACATTCAGTATAAAGAGGCCTGTCAAGACATTGAACGCTTCCAACACCTTGTACGGCATTATATAGGTTGGGAGCACCTGATTAGCGATGCACCTCCCCTCCAAGACTTGATTCCAGAAACGACAGAAGACATGCAGACGAATCGTCAATTATTAGAGCGAGAATTAAATCGTCTAATTCCTGTGGTTAGACGTTATCTTCATATCGCCGATGTTGAGATGGAATATGGGATTAAAAGGCGTGACAAACAAGAAGGATTTTTTAACTTGCTTTCAGATTTTTTTTCTCCGCCTCAGCGGTTAAATCCGCCGCTATATGAAATGGTACTGCGGGCCACAGATCAAGGTCTTGGTTACTTTGAAAAAAAGAAATTATGGGCCAAACGAAACTTATATAATCCTCTTTTCTGGCTTGGTTGTCTACTCGGAATGCCTCTCGATGTTCTTAAAACTGCTGGCATCGAATCTCCTAATAAAATACTTGAAGAAGCATATGGTTGGATTATCAGAGTACTCTTATTTATTGGACTCACATTGTTAATTCGATACTATTGGCCTGACATTACTTTTGAGCAGATCAAGTCGGTTCTAAAATTGTAAATATGGATGAGAATTAACTTCTGGATTTAAAAAGGTATGGAGTAATATGAAATACGTGATCTTTCTCGGCGACGGCATGGCTGATGAACCGCAGGACGCTTTGGGCGGGTTGACGATTCTGGAAAAAGCCCATACTCCGAACATGGACATGATCGCCCGCGAAGGCGCTTGCGGTCTGTTGAGCACCGTGCCCGACGGTCTACCGCCGGACTCCACCGTGGCCAATCTTTCCGTGATGGGCTACGATCCGCGCGAATGCCTGGAAGGGCGCGGCGTGCTCGAAGCCGCGGCGATGGGCGTAGAGATCGGGCCGGATGACCATGCGATGCGCATGAATCTGATCAGCGTCACGGAGGGCATGATCCGCACCCACAGCGGCGGCAACATCACCACGGCCGAAGCCGCCGAACTGGTCAAGGCCTTGCAGGAACAGCTGCGCTACGACGGCGTGGAATATCACTCCGGCGTCTCGTACCGGCATGTGATGAAACTCACGTGTCCGGCGTCCAAGGCGATCCGGTGCATGCCGCCGCACGATCATCTGGACGAGCCGTTGGAGGATCATTTGCCCACGGCTGCAGCGCCGGAAGGCGAGGAGACCGCGGCGCTGCTGCGTGAGATCGTGCTGAAGTCCAACGACATTCTGGAAAATCATCCGGTCAACCAGGCGCGCGCCAAACGCGGCGAACAAATGGCGAATTACTGCTGGCCGTGGTCCATCGGCCGGCGTCCCAAGATGAAGACGTTCGCTGAATTATTCGGCGTCAGCGGCGGCGTAATCTCTGCTGTCGATCTGATTCGCGGGATCGGCGTATACGCCGGCATGGCCGCGCCCACGGTCGAAGGCGCCACGGGTTTGTGGAACACGAATTATGAAAACAAAGCCGACGCCGCATTGAAAGTGTTGGAAGATCATGATCTGGTTTACATCCACCTTGAAGGCCCGGACGAGGCCGGTCACGAAGGCAGTCTGGAACTGAAGCTGCGCGCCATCGAGGATCTGGATCGCCGCTTAATCTCGCGCGTGATGCAGGGGCTTGTGCGGGAACCAGCCCGTTTCGCCGTGCTGCCCGATCATTACACGCCGATCCGCATCCGTACGCACGTGGCGAATCCGGTGCCTTTCGCCATCATGGGCACAGGCATCGCCCCGGATTCCGTCCAGACCTACAGCGAAAAATCCTGCGCCAGCGGCGCCCTCGGCCAACTCGCCGGCGACGAATTCATGCGCCGTTTTATCGGTTAAATAATCGCCAAGCTTCGAGCCGTGCTTATTGGTCTTGAGCGGCGGTTGGTGTTGTTGCGTCTTCCGATGATTGCTGCGCGGCGCGGATCATTTCCGTAATTTGTGGATCGCCTTCCCTCCGGGCGAATTCAAGCATCGGCAATTCGCCATCCTCCAGCGCCGGATCGGGATCAGCGCCAAGTTCCAGCAGCGCTTGAACATGCTCCGGCTCGATCCCTTTGATCGCATAATGCAGCGGACGCAGGCCATGATGATCGCGAAGATTGATCTCCGCGCCATGCTCGATTAACAGCCGAAAGAGTTCTTTCCTCTGCGCATAGTCAATCGGTTTGGCGCTGGAGACTCTGGGGATTCTAAAATGGCTAAGGCTAAATGCGCTGGCCGCGGCATGATGCAACGGCGGCCGAATCATGTCTTCGGCGTCGTCCAATTTCGCTCCATGCTCCAACAGAATTCGCATGGCGCCAATTTTGCCAAGTTCGATCGCGTAAAGCAGCGGACACAGAATCACTTTTGGATATCGAAGAGAATCAAAGCGCACATTTACGTCCGCCCCATGCTCTATCATGAGTCGCAGCACATCCAAATCATCGATACTAAGTGCATTAAAGATCGGTGGAGTCTGCCAAGGCTGGCTTGGATTCACTTGAGCGCCGTGATCGAGCAGCCATGCAAGCCACTTTTTCCGTCCTTGATAGGCTGCACACATGATCGGTGAATCCCAGCCTCTTGAGTATGGGTAGTTTAAATCCACGCCATGCTGCAATAAGAATTCGCCAATCGACTCGGGATCATGATATCGCACAATCGCGGCATAGATAGCGCTGTAACGCTCGAAAATCGCAGAGAGCTGATTGACATCGTCGCCCATGGCCATGCGCGCTTTGACCCACTCCATGACTTTGTCGTTCGGAGCATAAAGAATGATCCCAGGAATGGTCTGCGGGGGCAGTTTGGTGGGATCAAAGTTCTGTTGAAAGATACTCTTGATTGTATGTTGATTGCCCCTTGCCGAAACGATGATGGTCCAGCAACGGGTGAGTTGAGATGGCTCAACAGCTTCAAGCGTTTGTTGCGCGGCACCGCTGTTGACCAACTGCCATTCGTAACTTCCGTGATAGCACTTTGCGCAAAACAATGGATTACGCAAAGTGAGGCTTTGGTAGAGCATAGGATCGATGCCCGCCTCGAGCAGTTGAGTGAAGCGTTCGCGGTTATTGCTCTGGATCGAGAACAGCACTCCGGGATGCTGCGCCACTCGCGACAAGACGATCACGGCAGACATGATGATTATCGCAAGCGTGATGAGGTATTGTTCCATGCAATCCCGGAAATTCAATGCCGGTTGAAATTTAAACAGCATCGCCAGCCGTTCGCGCCATCGGTGCTTGCGCGGAGCAAATCCCTCCGCATCGGAATCGATGACGAAGAAGAGCCGGTTCAATTCCCGCCAGATTTTTCGGTTTGTGCGGAACAGCATCAGATTGATGAAAAGCAAAGCGAGCAGCATGATCATGACCGTGGGCGCGCCCAAGGGCCATTGCGAATCCCAACCGACATAAAGCGTCAATTCGATCAATGCGGCAGTCGCCAGCGCAAAACCGAGAGTCAATATGATCGCCAATGGTTGAAACAGCACGCACCACAGCAGGATCTCCCGCATCAGCGTATGCGTTGTTTGTTGCGGATGAATCTGGCGCAGCAAGGCGCTCCATAAAAAGGCGCGATGAAATTGCGTCAGCAAAACGATAACCATCGCCGCGACTCCGACGACCGCCAACTTGATCCCCATCGAATAATCGAAATACATGTAGGTGACTACGAAGAAGTTTGAGAGCGATTTCGTCGTCTGAGGCCGCAGCCATCCAATCAATAACTCGTCTTGCATGATCGGGACGAACGCCTGATAGGCATACGGCAGGATGGCCGTCAGGCTGAGCAGCGTCAGCCATGCCGCCCAACGATGCTTTTTGAAATGCGCGGCGATGTAATCCTCGGAGGAAATCATTGTCAGGGCCACTTCTTCGCGGCGCGTTCGATCGGCGCAGGTTCGCAGGGAGTGATAGGAACGAATGGCCAGATAGGTGAAGAGAATCGCCATCCATACCGTCATGCAAATCCCGAAAACGATGATTCCAGGAACACTATTTAGATCCATGCGGTGGTCTTGGTTGGAGACGATATATAACGAGCCGAGAGTCGCGAGTGGGACGACAAAGAACAGAAACAGTCCATCGAAAATACGGAAGAGATTTACCTGCCAACTCATGAATCGTGTGCGGGTAAACAGCATCGTCGCGACTCATCTTCCCGTCAGCGCGGCGATCAGGATGCCGGCGGCGACGGAGACATTGAGCGAACCGACTGGACCGGCGGAGGAGATAGAGCAGAATTGATCGCAATGCTCGCGAGTGAGGCGGCGCAGTCCGGTTTCCTCGTTGCCGAGGATCAAGAGCCACGGGCGGTCGCGCGGAATTTCGCGATAGGATTGATCGGCCTCTTCCGCGGCGCCGAGGAGCCAGATTCCGGCGTCCTTTGCGGCGCGCAGGGCGTTGGCAAGGTTGGCCGGCCGGGAGTACGGCACGGCTTCGAGTCCGCCGCTGGCCACGTCATAGGCCACGGCGCTGAGCGGGGCGCTGCGTGCGTCGCTCAGCAGGATGCCGCGCACGCCGAAGAAACCTGCCGCGCGAAAGACAGCGCCGATGTTGTGCGGATCCTGCACACAATCGAGCGCCAGCCATAAATCGCCGTCTTTCGCATCGGCGAACAACTCGGAGACATCGCACGCCTCGCGCGGCCGGATCATCGCGCCATGCGCCTCGGCGCGTCCGCTATCGTGATGTGTACGACGACCGCTTGGAGCATTAGCGCTGTGACGCACAGCCGAGGGCGGCTGTGCCACATTGCCTTTGCGGGTGAATTTTCGAGATGGTTGAGTGGCGTTGATGCGATGATCTTGCGGCGGCTTTTCCGTGCGAAGCGGAACGCGATGCTGTCGCGCCAACGTCTCCACATCGCTCCACGCATCGCCAGCCTTGCCTTGCGGCAGCGCGATCCACAGCACGTCATTAGGACGATTCGTCAGCGTCGCCAGCACGCTATGCGGATTCCGCAGCCAGAGTTCAGTCACTTCCCGGTGTTCGCGCATATCAGTTGTTCGTTCGCGTGCTGCGGACGCGAGGCGAGGTTTTTTTGCGTGCCGTCGCGGTTTTCTTGCTGGCGCGCGTCGCCGTGGTATTCTTCTTCGGCGCTGGTTTATCGCTGACCAGGGCGGCTTCGAGCACCTGGTCGATGTGATCCACCAGGATGAATTCCATGTTCGCGCGCACCTCCGCGGAGATTTCCTCCAGCTCGTCGCGATTCTCCTCGGGCATGATTACGCGATGGATGTGCGCGCGATGAGCGGCGAGCACTTTTTCCTTCAGTCCGCCGATCTTGAGCACTTTGCCGCGCAGGGTGATTTCGCCGGTCATCGCCACGTCCTGACGCACAGGACGCTGGCTCAGTGCGGAAACGAGCGAGGTCGTCATTGTCACGCCGGCCGATGGTCCGTCCTTCGGGATCGCTCCCTCTGGCACGTGGATATGGATGTCGGTGGTTTTATAGAAATCCTTCTCAAGATTGAACTGTTCGTATCGTGTGCGAATGTAGCTCAGCGCGGCCTTGGCCGATTCCTGCATCACGTCGCCCAGTTTGCCGGTCAGCATGAGTTCGCCTTTGCCGCTCATCACCATGGTCTCGGTGGGGAGCAGTTCGCCGCCGACCTCGGTCCAAGCCAAGCCGGTGGCGACGCCCACTTCACCCTGCTGACGCGAGATTTCCATGTCGCGATATTTTTGCGGTCCGAGATATTCGCGCACTTTGGCTGTTGTTATTTTCACTTTGCGGCGGCGTTTGGCGCCCGTTTCCACCAGCGCTCGCGCGGTCTTACGGCAGAGCGAGGCGATCTCGCGCTCCAGACTGCGCACGCCTGCTTCGCGAGTGTAGCCCGTGATCAGCAGATTCAGCGCCTCGTTCTCCAGTTCGAAATTACGCTTGGTCAAACCATGAATTTCGGTCTGCTTGGGGATAAGGAACTGGCCCGCAATGGAACGCTTTTCATCCTCTGTATATCCCGGCAGCCGGATGATTTCCATGCGGTCCTGCAAGGGCAACGGAATGCCCGCCGTGGTGTTCGCCGTGGTGATGAAAAGCACGTTGGAAAGATCGAATTCAATCTCCATGTAATGATCCATGAAGGTCGAGTTCTGCTCCGGATCGAGCACTTCGAGCAGCGCGGAAGCCGGATCGCCGCGAAAATCGGCGCTCATTTTATCGATCTCGTCGAGCAGCAGCACTGGATTCATCGCGCCGGCTTTCTTGATCATCTGAATGATCTTGCCGGGCATCGAGCCAATGTAGGTGCGGCGATGTCCGCGAATTTCCGCTTCGTCGCGCACGCCACCCAGCGACACACGGGAGAATTTGCGGCCCAGCGCATTGGCCACGCTGCGTGCCAACGAGGTTTTTCCCACTCCGGGCGGTCCGACAAAGCAAAGGATCGGGCTTTTCATGTGCTCCACGAGCTGATGCACTGCAAGGAATTCAAGGATGCGCTCCTTGGGCTTTTCCAGTCCGTAGTGATCTTCGTCGAGGATCTTCTGCGCTTTATTGATGTTCGCCTTGTCTTCGGTCGATTGACCCCAGGGCATTTCCAACAGCCATTCGATGTATGTCCGCGCGACCGTGGCCTCCGGCGAATACGGCTGCATCTTGGCCAGCCGTCCCAATTCTTTGTCCGCTTTTTCGCGCACCTCGTCAGACAGCGGGAGTTTGTCGATCTGCGACTGCAACTCTTCGATTTCCAGATCGTCCTCGCTGGACATGCCCAGTTCTTTCTCGATCACCTTCAGCTGCTCGTTGAGGAAATATTCCTTCTGGTTGCGCGTGATCGAGTTTTTGACCTGAGAGATGATTTTATTTTCCAGCGCCAGCATCTCGACTTCTTCGTCGAGCAGTTTGGATAGTTTGAAGAGTTTCTCCTGCAGCGTGACGCTTTCCAGCAGATCTTGTTTCTGCTCGGTGTTGAACGAGGCGATGTTGGCTACGGTATGCGCGATGTGCACAGGATCATCGGTCGTGCGGATGTTCGTCAGCGCCTCCTCCGGCACCCGGTCGTTCAGCGCGACGTACCGTTCGAACTGATTGACCACGGTGCGCAGCAAGGCCTGTGTGCGTTTGCCGCGATCGGGGAAGACCGTGACCGGATGAATCTCGGCGCGCAACATGGTTTCATCGGTGATGAAATCCACGATTCGCGCGATGAAATGCCCCTCGACGAGCACCTTGGCCGAACCGTCCTGCAGCCGGATGATTTGCAGGACTTCGGCGGCCGTGCCGGTTTGATACAGATCATCCTGCGTGGGATTATCCGTTTGCGCGGTGCGTTGAGTGACTAGAAAGACGCGCCGGTCGCTTTCCATTGCAGTTTCCAGCGCGGCGATGGATTGCGCGCGCATGATATATAGCGGGGTGACGGAGAAAGGAAAGATCACCAGTTCGCGCAACGGGATCAAAGGCAGCACGACAACGCCATGTTTTTCGGAATCAGTCATTGACAAAGAAACAACTCCCCTCGCTGGACGCGCCTTCACAGGCGGCTATTTTCGCGTGATGTCCGCCGTTGCAGAGTCCAGCTTTTATTCACCCAAGATCCAGCTGACAACCCATACTCCGTTCAATATCATCACAATGAGCGCCGCATTCATCCTGTCACGCCTGGAAGCGAATGCTGGCAATACAATTTTGATCTATAATCCTACTAAGATTTTATTTCATATTAATCAAACCAGTTTCGCTCTTAAGTCCGTATTCTGTCAAGTATTGCGGGAGAAAACGTAATGCTTCGAATCCTCACTGAATCTATCCGTTAGCCTGAAATTTCACGTCAATGACTGAAAGCGCAACGTTTAATCTGATGCAAGCCAGCAGCTGTGAAGAGAAGCAGCGGCAGGCCCGACGCCGTCCAGGACCAGATCAGCCCCTCCTCGGCCATCGCAAGCATCACCGCTGTGGCCACGTAGTACAGCATCACACAGAGGATGCCGAGGCCAAAACCGGCCAGCATCGTGCGGCCGGACTGCGCCCGCATGGCGTAGGGAATGCCGTTGATGATCATTACGAGGCAGGCGAAGGGAAAAAAGATGCGCATCCAGAAATCCGTCCAGTAATGGTTGACCGGTTCATTGATCCGCTCTTTGTTGCGAATATAACGCAGCAGGTTGATGGCGTTCATTTCGTCCGGTTTGCGATCGGCGCGCAGCAATTCATTGAATCCCGGCTCCAGTTCCAGCTCGTAATATGGCGAACCATCGTCGCTGGCGAGCTCATGAAAAGCGATCAGGTCGCCTTGCGCGTCAAAAATGCGCTCAGTGGGTTTATACGCCATCCATCGATCCCGGCCTGTTTCCTGATCGCGTCCCTCCCATTTTGCTCGCGGCATGAACAGCGCGCGCTGAAAGCGGAAGGTCTCCGGATTGAGAGTGATGATCGTGGCGGTCGTCATTTCGTCCTGCGTCGAGTCGTATTCCGAAACGACGAAAAAACGCGCGCCTTCGCCTTTGCGCGCCACATCGCTGAATTGACCGCCGGCCTTTTTGCCGGCGATCCAGATCCGGTCGAGCCGCTTGGCGCGTTGCTGGAATTCATGCACGACGCTTTCATTCAAGCCAATCATGACCATCGAGATCGCCAGCCCCGAAACCAGCAATGGCGCAGCGATGCGATATGCGCTGACGCCCGAGGCCAGGAAGGCCAGCAGCTCCTGATTGCGCGCCAGCATACCGAGGCTGAATAATACGGCCAGCATGACAGCGATCGGCGCCACTTTGAGCAATTTATACGGCATGGCGTACCAGAAATACGTCGCGGCGGTCCCCAGCGTGGTGTTGTTCGCCATCATTTCGCCGACGTTGCTGAAAATTTCAGTGATCAGCAGGATGCAGTATGTCGCCAGCAGGATGATTAAAAAGGTCATCCAGAAATTGCGCAGTAAATAACGGTCGATGATTTTCAACAAAATCGCTCCAACAGTCGTTTCAGATCGAATACGTGAGCATTTCTGCGGGTTGAGCATGGATTATTCAAGCTTTTTTGACAGGGGAGAGGATTCGGCGCCGCTCGTTGAGGCTGGCGATAAGCGGCGCATTTTTTGGCTTCAGGATTCGATACTGTATTCAATCCAGACAAGTTGGCCCTGGGATTCCTCCACTTCGACGCGGATGCGGCTGATGGTCGGTCTGCAATCGCGCAATTTCAATGCATCGGTCAGCCGTTCGGCCACGTGCCCGGCCAGGGCTTCCATTGTGATATTCGGCAACGGCAGCAAAGCCGTGTCGTCTTTCGGCAGACTGTATGTCTTGCCAAACAGCGTCACGCGATAATTGTTCTCGCCGTCCTCGTTCACGCTCAGTGCTGGATTTCCCCGCGGCATCAGGCATTTTTCATCCAATTCCGCGCAAATTTCGCCCAGAACCCGCTTCAACGGCCGTGGATCGTAGAGCATGCCTTGCGGCGCCTCGGATCCCGTCAATTCCACGCGCACGTGGTAGTTATGTCCATGCAGCCGTTCCGCGGTTCCATCGGGGAAGATCGTCATATGCGAACAGCTGAATTTAAACCGGTCCTTGGCGATTCGAATGCCGTATTCTTTGTTCATCGGGCGATCCTTGTTAATGTCGGTCTTCGCATTATATCCCGGCCGAATGCGATGGCAAGCCCAACGCGCTGCAATGAGAAAAATGTGATTGCGTGATGCGTCATCTCACAAGATGATCCATGCATGGAGCGGATCCCCTTTCCAGAATTTTCCGGCAATCGCGATGGCTGGCGCGTTCACTGCGGCGTGCTGGGCTTGTTTGCAGTGGTAACCGTGGTTTTCACCTGGCCGCTGTTTCCATATTGCCTGACGCATTTCATCAGTGAGCCGGGCGCGGAGGGCTTGGGGTTGCCGGTGCGCGATGCGGCGCAGCATCACTGGAACCTCTGGTGGATGCGATTCGCGCTATTTGAACTGCATTCGAACCCATACAGGTGCGGCTATCTCTATGCCCCGCACGGTACGCCGCTGGCTCTGCATACGCTGTGTCCGCTTTATGGCTTGATCAGCGCGCCGTTTCAGCGGATCCTGCCGTTGAACGCGATTTATAATTTGTTCCTGCTGGCCGGCTATGTCTTCGCGGGACATGGCGCCTGGCTGCTTTCGCGCAGCCTGGGCGCTCCGTCGCGCGGCGCGATCATCGCCGGAGCTCTATTCATGTTTTTTCCAATCCGGCCGGAGATGCATGTTCATCTGAACATCTTCAGCGTGCAATGGATTCCCTATTGTGTTTGGGCCTGGCTGGGCTTGCTCAACAACGGCGGCCGCCGCTGGACCATCGCAACGGCGGCGCTGCAAACCGGACTCTTTCATGTGTCGCTGCATTTGCTGTACATGACCGTGATGCTGCAAGGCGGTCTTTTTATTTGGGCGCTGCGGCGCTCCCATCCCAATCCGCAGGAGCGTCCGTGGCTGAAGCATTCCGCGGCATGGGGCGCGGCGGTCTTCATCGCCGCCATGCTTGCGTTGCAATTTTGGAAATCCATCGTTGCACTGGCGCTTGCCGCACTGTTCATCGTTGCGCTTATCGCTGGCCGTACGACGGCGCCGGAATTGCGGAAACTCGCCATACGCGCATTGAATGCGGCGCTGCTGACGGCGGTGTTTTGCGCCCCGGCGTTGCTGTCGATGCGTAAGGCCAATGCATACGCGGAATACGACCGCATGCTTTTAGCGGCGCAGGTCGCGTTAAGCGCTGACGTGACTGATTATTTTGTTCAGCCTTGGCTGAAGGAACACATGCCGGCGGCGTTGCGCGCTGCGGCGGAATCCATCGCCGGCCGTTTGGAAAAAATGGGCTTCAAGACAAATCACGTGACGCCGTTCGGACGGGGCTTTGCGCCCTATTCGCTTTATGTTTTGCTGCTGCTGGGGATTGGCGCGCGGCAGGCGATGTGGAGAGGATGGCTGGCGCTGGCGATTTTCTTCGTCGTTCTTTCGTTGGGGCCGTGCCTGAAGTTTTTTGATTTTATCGAGATCGCATTCCCGGGACGACATTCCTTTTTTTTGCTCATGCCGGCATGCCTCTTGCGCGCGCTGCCCGGCGGAGAGACCATGCGCGTGTTATTACGTTTTTTCATTCCGGCACTGCTTTGCGCGATCGTCGCGATGTCCATTTGCTGGGAGCGTGTTGAGCGCCGTTTAAAGTGCACGCATGGGAGCGCGCAATGGCTTGTTTGCGGCGGCGTGATCGCGATTGTTCTGCTTGAAGGCTGCCCGCGCGGCGTCATGATGGACCGCTGGAATCCGCCGCAGGCGCTGAGCATCGTGCAGGAACTTCCCGCCAGCATCACCGTCGTCAATGTTCCGAATTTCGATCAGAAATGGGCTGGTTGGAACATGGCGGCGCAAACAGTGCATTGCAAAAGAATCCATGATGGATACATTTCGCGGTTGCCCATGGATTTGACGCGATATTCGGAAAAATTAGGATGGCCTTGGCCGCATGATCGCAACACGGTTTTTTTACTGCATGAAGACGCGCTTGCGCCTGAAAAACTGCGCGCGCTTCGCGCCAGGCTGCAAGGCTTCGGCTATGTTTCGCAACAGGATGGCGCGCTGTCGCTTTGGATGATTAACAGCATTCCCCCTGACGCGTCCGGCGTCAGGGGGAATGATTGAGCGGAATGCCGATAAAGTTCGGCGAGGGCGCGGATCACCAACTCAGGTCGATATCCAGGCGTCCGTTCCAGCCGCCGTCGTCGTCCCCTCGATCCGGTCGCAGCGGACGGCCGCGCTCCGGCGAGAGATGTTCGCGCACGACAGTCGAGCGCGTACGCTGAATGATGATTTCCTGCGACACATTTTCATATCCACGTTTGGTCAGTTTAAGATGATACCGTCCTTCACGCAGATTCTCCAGCGATAGCGGTGTTATACCGACATAGCGTCCATCAAGATAAACCCGGGCGCCATCCGGCCAGGTGCGCACGTCTAAACGCCCGGATCGCAGTTGCGCGGTTGGGT
Organism: Candidatus Sumerlaeota bacterium; assembly: GCA_016928995.1. Taxonomy (GTDB): domain Bacteria; phylum Sumerlaeota; class Sumerlaeia; order JAFGJS01; family JAFGJS01; genus JAFGJS01. The sequence goes on from JAFGJS010000137.1 coordinate 95,441, forward strand.
AATCATATACGCGAAATGTCGTGTGATCTTCAACGTACCACGGCTCGCGCCATTTATGAATGGGGACCGGCTCAACTTCCACGGATTCCACGACTACACCGCGTTTGAGCGGGGGAGAATCCGTGTCCGGCCAGGAATCTTCATCCCGATCCTCTGTTTCTTTTCCGGATTTCCCTTTGTGAGCGTCAGGCTCATCGTTATCGCTATGCAACTGACCGCGAAGATACGCTTTGCGGCGTTTTTCCGTTTCCCGTTCGAATGTTTGCAGCATCGCCTTGGCGCCGCCGTCGCGCAACGGATAGGGATCGTCGGATTCGAA